>JAEZCD010000044.1 GCA_023430145.1 Pseudomonadota bacterium | reverse complement strand
GCTCGCGCCCCCGGAATGACGGGGCTTACCCTCAAAACCCCACTCGAGCCGCCCCCTTCAGCCCGAGCATCTCGCGCACCTCCTCGGGGGTCGCGACGTCGAGCGACAGGCCCTCGATGATCGTCCGCGCCGTCCGCACCTGCTCGGCATTGCTTTGCGCGAGCCGTCCCGGGCCGCCGTACAGATTGTCCTCGAGGCCGACGCGGATATTGCCGCCCATCGTGACGCCCATGGTGCCGAGGCTCGTCTGGTGGCGGCCGGCGGCGAGCACGCTCCAATAATAGTCGGCGCCGAACAACCTGTCGGCGATGCGGCGCATGTGCGCCAGATTCTCCGGATCGGCGCCGATGCCGCCGAGAATGCCGAAGATGGTCTGCACGAACAGCGGCGGGCGGACGAGGCCGCGATCGAGGAAATGCGCCAGCGTGTAGAGGTGGCCGACGTCGTAGCACTCGAACTCGAAGCGCGCGCCGCGCTCCTCGCCGACTTTCTGCAGGATGTTCTCGATGTCGGCAAAAGTGTTGCGGAAGATGAAGTCGCGCGTGCCTTCCAGATGCGGCCGCTCCCAATCGTGCTGGAAATGGTGGTAGCGCGCCAGCATCGGGTAGAGGCCGAAGTTCATCGAGCCCATGTTCAGCGAGCACATCTCGGGCGCGAAGGCGAGGGCTGCCGCGATCCGCTCCTCGACGCTCATCGCGTTGCCGCCGCCGGTGGTGATGTTGACCACCACGTCCGACGCGGCCTTGATCGCCTCGAGGAACGGCCGGTAATGGTCCGGGCTCGGCGAGGGCCTGCCGGTCTCCGGATCGCGGGCGTGCAAATGGACGATGGCCGCGCCGGCCTCGGCCGCCTCGATCGCCTGGCGGGCGATGTCCTCGGGCCGGAACGGCAGATGCGGCGACATAGACGGGGTGTGGATCGAGCCGGTGATCGCGCAACTGACGATCACCTTTCGCCGGACGGCCATGACGTTTCCTCGCAGGGGGTTTTCGCAAGCGTTACTTCAGCTTGCCCGGCGCGTCATCCCTGTCGCGGCGGCTTGCACGGACGACACGCCGCCCGGATGCGAGAGGTGGCCCATCGGGTGTATTGACATCGTAGATACGAGAACCCACACATCCCGCGATGGCGAACCATCCATCCTCATCGTCCGCGGGCGGGGTAGCGGGCCCTGGTGGCCGAGCGCTCCCCGACCGATAAGAAGGGCAGCATCAATCTTCGAATCGAGGCTCACACTCGGCAGCTCATCGACGATGCGGCGGCCGTCCTCGGTAAGACGCGCACCGAGTTCATGATCGACAGCGCCCGACGGGAGGCGATCGACGTCCTGCTCGACCAGCGGCTCTTCGCCCTCGACCCCGAGCGCTACGACGCTTTCATGCACGCGCTCGACAATCCGCCCGCGCCGGGACCGAAGCTGCGGGCGCTGCTGCGCCGGGTTCCGGCATGGAAGAGGTAGGCGGCGAGCCGGAGGCTGCATCTCGGCTGTCGGAGCCTGTTCCCCTGACGGCGGAGCACGACCTCTCCGGCTTCGATTGCGGCGAGCCGGCCCTGAACGAGTGGCTGCGGGGGCGTGCGCTGAGGAACGAAAGCCGCTTTTCGCGAACCTACGTGGTCTGCGATGCGAGCCGGGTGGTGGCGTACTACCGCATCGCGGCCGGTTCGGTGGAGCGCGCGGCCGCTCCCGGCAAGGTTCGAAGGAACGCGCCCGACACGATTCCGGTCTCGGTGCTCGGGCGTCTTGCAGTCGACCGCAAACATGCAGGAAGAGGACTGGGGGCCAATCTGCTCTCCGAGGCGCTGCGCCGCATTGCTATCGCCTCGCAGAGCGTCGGCATCGGCGCAGTGCTGGTTCACGCCAAGGACGACGCGGCGAAGGGCTTCTACATGGCGTGCGCGGAGTTCGTCGAGTATCCCGAGGACAGCCGAACCCTGTTCCTGCCGATCGAGACCGTGGTCGCCGGCTTTGGCTGACGCTGTCGTTCCCGGCGCGCCTTCGAGCCTACCCCGACACCTCCCCGAACCCCGTGAGGAAGGCGACCAGATTGTCGCCGAGCGCGTCGCAGAGATAGCCGCCCTCCTGGACGATCACCGTCGGCCGGCGCATCGCCGCGATCCGCTCGGCGATGCGGGAGAAGCCGGGCGTCGTCACCGACAGGCCGCCGAACGGGTCGCCCTCAAAGGCGTCGAGCCCGAGCGCAACGACCAGCGCGTCGGGCGCGAACGCCTCGATGCGGTGGATGCCGGCCTCGAGCGCCTCGAGGAACCCCGCGTCGCCGGTCTTGCGCGGCAGCGGCAGGTTGAGGTTGTAGCCGAGGCCCGGCCCCTCCCCGCGCTCGTCGGCGTGCCCCCAGAAGAAGGGGTAGAAGCGCACCGGGTCGGCGTGGATCGACACGGTCAGCACATCCGGCCGGGCGTAAAAGATGCCCTGCGTGCCGTTGCCGTGGTGCAGGTCGACGTCGAGGATCGCCACGCGCCGCCCCGCCTCGCGAAGGCATTGGGCGGCGATGGCGGAATTGTTGAGGAAGCAGAAGCCGCCGGCGACGTCCGCGAAGGCATGGTGGCCGGGCGGGCGGCAGAGCGCGTAGGCGGCGGCGGCGGCGGCCTGCACGGCTTCGGCAGCAGCGACCGCGCTCCAGGCGCTCCAGCAGGCGCTGCCGAAGGTCTCGGCCGAGATCGGGCAGGCGGTATCGGCCATGTGGTAGCCGGCCTGCCCGGGCGCAGAGGCCGGGTAGCGGCCGTCGCGGGCCAGCGGATGGATGTTCGGGATGACCTCTTCCGAGGCGCCCTCGATGAGCTGCCAGCGCCGAAAGATGTTCTGCAGGAATTCCAGATATTCGGGCGTGTGGACGGCGGCGATCGGCTTCAGGCCGGCATCGTCCGGGCGGCGGATCGGCGTGCCGGCCCGGCGCGCCCCGTCGAGCAGCCGGTCGATGCGCTCCGGCTTCTCCGGGTTCGGCTTCTGCGCGCCGCTCGAAAGGAACATCTTCGGGTCGTGCGCGCGCTGTTCCTCGGCGAAGAACGTGTCCATCAATCCCCCTCCCCGGCGAGGGCGAGAAAAGCCTCGCCATAGGCGGCATGGATGCGCTCGGTCTCGGCACGTTTGAGCCCGATGCGCTCGTAGAAGGCGCGCGCGCCCTCGTTGCCGGCCTCGACGGAGAGCCGGAGATAGGCGCCGCCAGTGTCGCGGACATGTTTCGCCGTCGCCCGGATCAGCGCCTCGCCGACGCCGCGGCCGCGAAATTCTTCCGCCACGAACAGATCCTGCACATAGGCGCCGGGCACGCCGCGCCAGGTCGAGAAGCTGCGGAAGAAGACGCACAGGCCGGCGAATCCTTGGTCGCTCTCGGCGATCAGCGCCTGGAAATGCGCCTCGGCGCCGAAGCCGAAGCGGCGCAGATCCGCCGGCGTCGAGGCGATGCGCTGCTCCATGCCGAGATGGCGGGCGATGGCGCGCAGCCCGGCATGCATGGCCTCGGCGTCGGCCGGCTCGGCGAGGCGGATGCGGAGGGTCATGGCGACGCGCAACCTCTTTCCTCCGCATTCGCGCGCCTTTTCCTTCTCCCATGGGGAGAAGGTGGCCGCGAAGCGGCCGGATGAGGGGGTAAGGCGCTCGTCCTGATGCTCAGTAGCCCCTCACCCGCCGCCTTCGGCGGCACCCTCTCCCTGTGGGAGAGGGAAGAGAAATGCGCGCCCTCGGTCGACAACATCCTCACCCCTCCACCGGCAGGCCGAGCTCGTCGGCGAGCTGCGCCAAGCTGTCGCCGAGGATGCCGATGATCTCGCCGACCTGCGCGGCCGTGAGAATCATCGGCGGGCAGACCAGGAAATGGTCGCCCTCGATGCCGCCGCGGGTGCGGCGCGAATAGATGATGAGCCCCTTGTCGTAGGCGATGTCGACAATCCGCTGGTAGGCCTTCAGCGCCTTCGGTAGCGGTGCCATGGTCTCGCGATCGGCGACGAATTCCGCCGCCAGCAGCAGGCCTCTGCCCCGTACATCGCCGATGAACGGGAAGCGCCGCGACAAGCCTACGAGCTCGGCCATCAGCAGAGCGCCCATCGCGGCGGCATTGGCGACGAGGTCGAAGCGCTCGATCTCGTCGAGCACCGCGAGGCCGGCGGCGCAGGCGAGCGGATTGCCGGCGTAGGTATAGCCGTGCTGGAAGCCTCCGGCGTCGAGCACCGGCTGTACGAGCCGGGAATGGGCGATCATGGCGCCGAGCGGCATGTAACCGGCGCCGAACCCCTTCGAGAGGGCGACGAGATCCGGCCGGCAATTCCAGTGGTCGCCGCCCAAGAATTTCCCGGTGCGGCCGGCGCCGCTCATCACCTCGTCGTGGATCAGCAGAATGTCGTAGCGGTCGCAGATCTCGCGGATGCGCGGATAGTAGCTGTCGGGGGCGACGAGGGCGCCGGTCGAGGCGCCGCCGATCGGCTCCATGATGAAGGCGAGCACGCTCTCTGGCCCCTCGGCGAGGATCGCCTCCTCCAGCCTGTCGGCATAGCGGAGGCCGCGCTCCTCCATGGAGTAGTTGTCGCGGTCGAGATAGGCGGTCGGCGCCGGGATCTTCGGCATCACCCGCATCAGCGGCCCGAACGGGTCAGTGAGCGCGGCATAGCCGGTGACGGCGAGCGCCCCGAGCGTCGAGCCGTGATAGGAGGGAAACCGCGAAATGACCTTCCAGCGCTCGGGCCGGCCGATCGCGACCGCCCATTGCCGGGCGAGCTTGATGCAGGATTCGACCGCCTCCGAGCCGCCGGAGACGAAAAAGACCTTGTCGAGCCCCTCCGGCATGTAGCCGACGGCACGGCGCGCCAGCTCCTCGGCCGGCTCGTTCTCGAAGTGCAGCCGGTAGGCGAAGGTGACGCGGTCCATCTGCCGCTTCATGGCGGCGAGCACGTTCGGATTGCCGTGGCCGATATTGACCACCATGGCGCCGCTCGAGCCGTCGATGACCCGCCGCCCGTTCCGGTCGAACAGGTAGATGCCCTCGGCGCGGTCGACGAGCGGGCGGCGCAGCCGCGTCTGGTAGAACAAGTGCGACGGCGGCGGCGCCGTTTTCGGCATCTCGGCGGTCATGCGGCTCGCGGTCCTTCGCGCGGCAAGGAGAGCCGCATCTAGCACCGGATCGCGATGCGGTCTCGCCGAACCGTGATCACGGGGCTTGACAAACCGCCGCCGACAGTCGAGCCTAATCGATAGGCGCCCGGCAGAGCTGCCCAATTCGGCGCCAAACCAAATAATCATACCTCGTCGCATGGCAATGAGGCCCGCAGCGCTGCCGCTGACGGGCGTTTTCGCGTTGGAGAGCGCATGAGCGCGCATTACAGGCTAGGTCTGCTCTTTTCCTCCACGGGGCCCTACAGCGTCGTCTCTACGGCGATGCTGAACGGCGCCGTCCTCGCGATCGAGGAGGTCAACGAAGGACCGCTCGCTATCTCGCTCGACTATCAGGGCGTCAACCCGAACGGCGAACTCTCCAGATACGCACCGCTGTGCGCGGAGCTGCTCGACCAGGGCATCAAGCACGTCGTCGGCTGCTATACCTCGTCGAGCCGCAAGGAAGTCATTCCGCTGTTCGAGAAGAAGGATGCCTTGCTCTGGTATCCTTCGCACTACGAAGGATTCGAGAGCTCGACCAACGTCATCTACACGGGCGCGGCGCCGAACCAGCACATCATGCCGCTGATGGCGCACATGCTCGGCCAATACGGCTCGCGCGCGTTCTGCGTCGGATCGAACTACATCTGGGCCTGGGAGAACAACCGCATCCTGCGCGAGACGGTTGTCGAGCACGGCGGCACGGTGCTCGGCGAGCGCTATTTTCCGGTCGGCGAGACGGACTTCGGCCAGGTGATCGAGGCCATCTTCGAGGCGCGACCGAGCTTCGTCTTCAACACGCTGATCGGCACCTCGGCCTATCAGTTCTTCCGCGACTTCCGCGCCGCCGGCCAGGCCCGCGGGATCGACCAGCCGCGCCGCATCCCGGTCGCGAGCTGCAGCCTGTCCGAGCCCGAGCTCGAGGCGATCGGCCCGGAGGCGGTCGACGGCCACATCAGCTCGAGCGTCTATTTCTCCTCGATCCACTCGGACGCGAACGAGCGCTTCCTCGCCGCCTACGCCGCCCGCTTCCCGGACGGCCCGTCGACCTCGGCCGACGCCGAAGCCTCCTATGTCGCGGTGAAACTGCTCGCAGCGGCGCTGGCGGCGGCCGGCACCGACGACGTCGTCGCGGTGAAGGAAGCCGTCTGCCGGCAGCGGCTCGCCGCGCCGCAGGGGCAGGTGTGGATCGACGAGCAGAACCTGCATGCGCACCTCACTCCGCGCATCGGCCGTTCGACGCCGTCCGCCCGCTTCGACATTGTCCGCGAGGCCACAGCGCCGGTTCAGCCGGACCCCTACCTCGTGCGCTCGACGCCGCGCTTCGACGTCGCCGACGCGCCGCCGCGCCTTTTGCGGGTGGTCCGATGAGTGTCCCGCGCCTCGTCCAGAATTTCCGCGGCTGCCGGGCGCAGATCGTCCTTGGCGAGACGACCTCGATCGGCCCGCTGCGGGCGACGCTCACCAAGCTCGGCGTCTCGGTCGCCGACCCGGTGCTGGACGCGCGCGAGATCGACCTTTCGGCGCTGCATCCCGAGCAGGACTTCATCTTCGTCGACGGCGACCTGCAGACGCAGGTTCACTGGCAGCTGAGCCTGATCGCGCAGCTGCCGCCGGCCCCCGTCATCGGCCTCGTCGGCGTGGAGGCGCCGAGCCGGCTGAAGGCGCTCGTCCAGCTCGGCGCGACCGCGTTCCTCCGCAAGCCAGTACACGGCGCCGCGGTCTATTCGGCGCTCTACATCGGCGTCAACGAATATCGCCGCCAGCGCGATCTCGAGCTCCGAATCGAGGACGGCGAGCGCCGCCGCCGCGGTCGCCGCTACGTCATCAAGGCGGTGCTGTCGCTCGTGCAGGGCCGCGGCCTCGACGACGAGGCGGCCTACGAGCTGCTGCGCCGCGACAGCATGCGGGCGCGGCAGAGCCTCGAGCAGTTCTGCGAAAGCTTCGTCCGCGATGCGGCCGAGTGTGAGCCGGAGGCGCTCCGCCGAGGCGGCGCACCCCGGGAAAATCGATTCAAAGAAGGAGAGAGAGGATGACCGGCAGTTCGAGAACGAGCGCCCTTTTCGCGCTCGCCACGTCCCTGATGCTCGCCACCGCGGCCTTCGCCGCGGATCCGATCAAGATCGGCGTGCTCGAGGATCAGTCGGGCGACTTCGCCGTCGCCACCATCGGCAAGCTGCACGGCATCCAGCTCGCCGCCGAGGAGATCAACAAGGCGGGCGGCATCGCCGGCCGGCCGATCGAGCTCGTCGTCTACGACACGCAGTCCGACAACACGCGCTACCAGGAGTTCATGCGCCGCGTGCTGCAGCGCGACAAGGTCGACGTCGTCTTCGCCGGCTTCTCCAGCGCCTCGCGCGAGGCCTATCGGCCGATCGTCAACCAGCTGAACGGCTTCGCCTTCTACAACAACCAGTACGAGGGCGGCGTCTGCGACGCCAACATGATCGTCACCGG
Source organism: Pseudomonadota bacterium (assembly GCA_023430145.1). GTDB lineage: Bacteria > Pseudomonadota > Alphaproteobacteria > Rhizobiales > Methylopilaceae > JAEZCD01. The sequence continues at coordinate 26,521 of JAEZCD010000044.1, read as the reverse complement.
CGCCGTGCCCGAGCAGCAGTTCTCGACGCTCATCCCCTGGATGATGGAGAACTTCGGCAAGAAGGTTTATACGATCGCCGCCGACTACAATTTCGGCCAGATCTCGGCCGAGTGGGTGCGCAACATCGTCAAGGAGAACGGCGGCACGATGGTCGGCGAGGAGTTCATCCCGCTCGGCGTCTCGCAGTTCTCGCAGACCATCCAGAACATCCAGAAGGCCAAGCCCGACGTCCTCGTGACGCTGCTCGTCGGCACCGCGCAGGCGTCCTATTACGAGCAGGCCGCGGCCGCGAACCTGAAGATCCCGATGGCGAGCTCGGTCAATGTGGGCCAGGGCTACGAGCACAAGCGCTTCAAGCCGCCGAGCCTCGCCAACATGTACGTGACGACGAACTACATCGAAGAGGTCGACACGCCGGCGAGCAAGGACTTCCTCAAGCGCTGGAAGGCGAAGTTCCCGGACGAGCCCTATGTCAACCAGGAGGCCGAGAACTCCTACCACGCCATCTACCTCTACAAGCAGATGGTGGAGCGGGCGAAGGGCTCGACCAAGCGCGACGATCTGCGCAAGATCGTCGCCATGGGCGACGTCTGCTTCGACGCGCCGGAAGGCAAGGTGTGCATCGATCCGAAGAGCCAGCACGCCTCGCACACGATCTACCTCGCCAAGGTCGGCGACGACCACTCGATCACCTTCCCGAAGGTGTGGAACGACATCAAGCCGTACTGGCTCGGCGAGGCCGGCTGCGATCTGACGAAGTCCGATCCTTCCGCGCAGTACACGCCGAGCAACCCGCCGCCGAAGTGATTCTTCGCCGTTGACGAGGGGGCGGCAGCCGCCGTCCCCTCGTTCCTCTCCGAAATGCTCTCGACGTCAGGGCCGATGCTGAACACCGTCATCCCGTTCGCCTACCAGGTCGGCGACGCCTTCGCCTTCCTGGTCCTCGCCTCGATCGGGCTCGCCGTCGTGTTCGGCATGATGGGCGTCATCAACCTCGCCCATGGCGAGTTCATCATGTGCGGCGCCTATGTGACTGTGGCCGTGGCGCGCACCGGCGTACCGCTGCCCATCGCGGTCATTTGCGGCGCGCTCGCCGCCGGGCTCGTCGGCATGCTGGTCGAGCGGCTCGTCATCCGCCATCTCTACGGAAGGCCGCTCGACACCATCGTCGCCACCTGGGGCCTCAGCCTGATCGCGACGCAGGGCACGCTGATCGTGCTCGGCTCGAGCATGCCGGGCATCGGCACCCCGCTCGGCAGCGCGACCCTCGGCGCCTATTCCTACTCGGTCTACCGGCTCGTCTTGATCGCCGTCTCGATTGGCCTCATCGCCGGCCTTTACCTCCTGTTCAACCACACCCGCTTCGGTACGCTGGCCCGCGCCACCATCCAGGTGCCGCACATGGCCGAGGCGCTCGGCGTCGACACGCGAAAGATCTACAGCCTCACCTTCGGCCTCGGCGCGGCCCTGGCCGGCCTCACCGGCGGCCTCTACGCGCCGACCATGACCATGGTGCCGACGATGGGCGCAACCTTCATCATGGAGGCCTTCGTCACCGTCGTGGTCGGCGGCGCCGACGTCTTCCTCGGCACGGCGCCGGCGGCCTTCTTCCTCGCCATCGTCAAGGCGGGGATGACCTCCTGGCAGGGCCAGCTGTTCGGCCAGATCGGCCTCCTGGTCGCAGTCATCATCGTCATCCGCATCCTCCCGAAGGGCATTTCGGGCTGGATGCTGAGCGAGCGGGCCTGAGCGGGTGCGCGGCATCAAGCGCTTCTTCCGGCTGCTCGAGGGGCCGCAGACGCTCGGCCGCGGGCCGGCGTTCTGGATCACCTTCCTGGTGGTCCTCGGGGCGGCGGTCGCCTATCCGCTGACGGCCGACGGCTACACGGTCGGCAACACCGTCTACTTCTTCAACTGGACCTTCATGGCGCTCGGCCTGTCGCTGATCTGGGGCTATGGCGGCGCTCTCAGCTTCGGCCAGACCGCCTTCTTCGGCCTCGCCGGCTACGCCTATGGCGTGATCACCATCAATTTCGGCGCGGCCTACGGCCTCACCTTCGGCGCCGTCCTGCTCGCCATCGCGCTCGCCGCGGCCTTCGCGGCCGTGCTCGGCTACTTCCTCTTCTTCGGCCGCATCAGCGGCGTCTTCCTCGGCATCGTCACCCTGTCGGTGACGCTCGTCTTCGAGCGCTTCATGGCGCAGACCGCCGGCCCCGAATGGGCGATCGGCGCGGCCCGCCTCAACGGCTTCAACGGCATGAGCGGCATGCCGCCGCTGACCCTGCCCTGGTTCGGCGGCGAGGAGATCGTCCTGTTCCCCGACGTGCAGCTCTACTATCTCGTGCTCGGGCTGCTCGTCCTCGTCTATCTCGGCTTACGCATCCTCGTGAACTCGCGCTTCGGCAACGTGCTGGTCGCCATCCGCGAGAACCCCGAGCGGGCCGAGATGCTCGGCTACGACGTGCGGAAATATCAGCTCGGCGCCTTCGTCATCGGCAGCGCCCTGGCCGGCCTCAGCGGGGTGCTCTACACCTCCTGGGGCCAGTACATCACGCCCTCCAGCATGGGCCTCACCGCGGCGGCGCTGCCGGTCGTCTGGGTCGCGGTCGGCGGCCGCAGCGACCTCACCGCGACGCTGATCGGCACGCTCGCCGTCCTCTCCGCCTTTCAGGCGCTGACCATCTACGGCAGCCAGTACGCGCTGGTCGTCATGGGGCTCTTGCTCGTCCTCACCGTTCTGCTGGCGCCCGAGGGGCTCGTCATCGGCCTCGTCCGCCTCGTCGGGCGGGCCTTCCGCCGGAGGGCCGAGCCATGACGACGCCCGTGCTCGAGACCCGTCACCTGCAGAAGCATTTCGGCGGCCTGCACGTGACGAACGACATCAGCTTCGCGCTGGCCCCCGGCGAGATGCACTGCCTGATCGGCCCAAACGGCGCCGGGAAAAGCACCTTCTTCCGGCTCATCCTCGGCGAGCACACGCCCTCGAGCGGCGAGATCCTCTACTGCGGCGAGGACGTTACGGCACTGATGCCCTATGCCCGCATCCGCCGCGGCATGAGCGTGAAATTCCAGGTGCCGGGCATCTTCAAGGCGTTGTCGGTGCGCCAGAACCTCGAGATCGCGCTGCAGTACCACCTCGAGGGCCACTCGCTCGGGGCCGAGATCCGGCGGCTGCTCGCCTTCCTGAACCTCGAGCAGGCCGCCGGCCAGCTCGCCGGCAATCTCAGTCACGGCCAAAAACAGTGGCTCGAGATCGGCATGGCGATCAGCCTGAAGCCGCAGCTGCTCCTGCTCGACGAGCCGACCGCCGGCATGTCGCCCGACGAGACGTTCGCCACCGGTGAGATGGTGCGGCAGCTCAATGCCGAGGGCACCACGATCCTCGCCATCGAGCACGACATGGCTTTCGTGCGGCAGATCGCCCAGCGCGTCACCGTCCTGCATCTCGGCCGCATCTTCGCGCAGGGCACGATCGACGAGATCGTCGCCGACGAGCGCGTCGCCGCCATCTATCTGGGCGATGTCGATGCGTAGGGAGATCGTCCTCTCGACCGTCGGCCTCCGCACCGGCTATGGCGGCAAGCCGGTGCTGCAGGGCGTCGACCTGATGGTCGGCGAGGGCGAGATCGTCGCCGTCATCGGCCGCAACGGCGTCGGCAAGTCGACGCTGATGAAGACGCTGATCGGCCTCTTGCCCGCGACCGAAGGCTCGGTGCTGTTCCGCGGCGAGGACGTCAGCGCCCTGCCCGCGCACGCCCGCGCGAGGCTCGGCATCGGCTACGTGCCTCAGGGGCGCGACGTCTTTCCGCGCATGACGGTGGAAGAAAATCTCCGCGTCGGCGAGTCGATCAGCGGCTCCGCCGATCGCGGCGACTACGATCGCGCCTATGCCGCCTTCCCGATCCTTTCCGAGCGCCGCAAGCAGCGCGCCGGCACCCTGTCGGGCGGCCAGCAGCAGCAGCTCGCCATCGGCCGCGTCATGGTCGGCCGGCCGCGGCTGATCCTGCTCGACGAGCCGTCGGAGGGCATCCAGCCGTCGATCGTGCAGGAGATCGCCCGCACGGTGACCGAGCTGAACCGGCAGGCCGGCATCACTATCGTCTTCGTCGAGCAGAACCTCGACATGATCCGCGCCATGGCGCAGCGCTGCTACGTCATGGACAAGGGCCGGATCGTCGCCGAGCTCGCCGCGCACGAACTGCAGGACCGCGATCTCGTGCGTCGGCACCTCGCGGTCTGAACAAGCAACAAACCAAGGAGGCGGCAATGTCCTGGCTCGAAAGCTCCATCATGGCGAAGAAGGCGGTCGCGGGCGGCCGGCCGGGCAAGGAATACGCGATCACCGAGGCGAGCCAGGGGAAGTACCATTACGTCTACGGGCCCTATGCCGAGCCCGTGCTGAAGGTCGCGCCGGGCTCGGTGGTCTCGTTCGAGACCCACGACGCCTTCGAGGGCGCCATCAAGAACGAGACCGACAAGCCCAGCGAGATCCTGAACTTCCCCTACCTCAACCCGCAGAACGGGCCGGTGTTCGTCGAGGGCGCCGAGAAGGGCGACGCGCTCGCGGTCTACATCAAGTCGATCGTGCCGCGCGGCGAGCAGCCGGTCGGCACCACCTGCCTGATCCCGGAGTTCGGCGGCCTCACCGGCACCGGCGTCACCGCCCTCCTCAACGCGCCGCTGCCCGAGCGGGTGAAGAAGGTCGTCGTCACGCCCGAGGGCGTGCAGTGGAGCGACAGGATCACCCTCCCCTACGAGCCTTTCATCGGCACCATCGGCACCTCGCCGGAGATCGAGGCGATCACCTCGCTGCAGCCGGACTATCACGGCGGCAACATGGATCTGCCGGACGTCGCCGTCGGCGCGGTGATCTACTTGCCGGTGAACGCGCCGGGCGCGCTGCTCTATGTCGGCGACTGCCACGCCTGCCAGGGCGACGGCGAGCTGTGCGGCGTCGCGATGGAGCATCCGACGGTCACGACGCTGCAGATCGACCTCATAAAGGGCTGGAGCATCGCCTGGCCGCGGCTCGAGACGGAAGACTTCTACATGACGATCGGCTCGGCACGGCCGATGGAGGATGCCGCCCGCATCGCCTATCGCGAGCTGGTGCGCTGGATGGCGACCGATTTCGGCTTCGACGAGCTCGACGCTTATTTTCTTCTGACGATGGCGGGGCGCGTACGGCTCGGCAACATGGTGGACCCGAAATACACGCTCGGTGCCTCGATCGACAAAAAGCTCGTCGGGACGCCGGGCTGAGCCCTGCACCCTTCTCTCGGTGAAGAGAAGCGGGCGGTCCCGCTTCCCGGTCGCGGAGGTGGCCGAGCCCGGCTCCCCGGTTCTACTTCGCCTTGATGAAACCGACGCCCACGGTGAGACCGGCCGTGGCAAGCGGCAGCTGGAGCGAATCGCCGGTCGCCTGGGGCGCGGGCGGCTTGCCGCCGCCGACACCGACGGTAAGGCCGGTCGTGGCCAGCGGCAGCTGGAGCGAATCGCCAGTCGCCTGTGGCGCCGTCGGCTTGATGCCACCGACACCGACGGCGAGGCCGGTCGTGGAGAGCGGCAGCTGGAGCGAATCGCCCTGGGCGAGGGCAACGTTCGTGCTCGGTGTTTCCATGTTGTTCTCCCGATCGATGCGAAAACGTGCGAACGCCGCCCCGAAGCTAGGCGGATCCAGCGGGGAGTCTAGCAGCAGGGATCGTCATCGAAACCAGCCGGCCAGCGCGGCGAAGCAGAAAATCCTAGCACCGCGGCAATCCGGCCACGGGGTTGGCACGCCTGCCCGGGCACCGGTCACGAAACCAGCAGGACGGGAACTATCGACGGCCGGGGAGCTTACGCTTGCGAGTCGGGCCCCCTATGGTCGGCCGCCGCGCTGCTCGGACGGTGCTCCCGGCAGCGTCGTTCACTGCTCGAACTGGAGTCTCGTTTTTATGAAGATGCTTCTCTCCGCCGCCGCTTTCGGAGCCGCGGCCTTCGCATTCGCCGGGCCTGCCTCGGCGATGCCGATCGACACCGGCGCCAAGATCGGGATTGCCGGCACGACGCAGGTCGCGTGGTACTGCAACCGCAATGGCCGCCACTGCGTGCGGGCGCCCCGCCCCGGCTACGCGTTCCGCGGCAACTGCAACTGGAACGGCCGCTACTGCGCGCCGATCGTCGTCGCGCCGCGTGCCTTCGTCCCTGCTCCCCGCGTGGTCGTGAAGCCGAACCGCGGCAAGGTAGTCATCCGCCCCTGACGTCATCTGCGGCGGGCGCCGGGACCGCCTCGGCGTCCGCCGTGACCCAAGGACCGTACACTTCTCCGGACCACGTCACAGATGGACCGGTCTCCTTCTCCTTGATTGCTCGAAAATAGCCGCCCCTTTCGCCGAAGCTCGTTCCGCGCTTGAATGCCGGACGACGGGAGGCGGATTTGTGACTGCGGCTGCCGGAGTGCGCGCGCGGCGCTGGATCGCGCTTGCCGCTGCCATGGCGATCGCCGCCCACGCCTTCGGCATGGGCGTGCTCGGACCGCGCATGGCCGCCGCATCACGGTCTGCGTTCCCGATCGCCGCCCCTGCGGGTGCCGATGACCGCCTGCATCACGCGCATGTGGGCGCGGAATTGGCGGGCCCCGGGCATCATCCTCCGGCCCCGGCCAGCCACGAGCATTCGCCCGAAAACCATTCGCCGTCCTGCGAAGCCTGCCCGCTCGGCCCGGGTGGCATGGCGCTCGCGCCGCCGGCCGCTGCTCCGCGATCTTGCGCCGCCGCGCGGGTCCCGCGCCGACCCGCGCCGGTGACGGTCGTCCTTGTCGGCGCTTTTGCGCACCGCGCTCCGCCCGCGAGAGCACCGCCGTCCGCCGCGACCTGAGGCCAAGGCCCGCGGAAGTTTGCGAAGCATCCCCATTCCCCGGCAGCGAGTGCCCGATGCGGCACCTGCGCCAACATGGATCGACGTCATGAACCTACGCCTTGCAATCGCAGTGGCCGCGCTCGGCTGGCCGCTCGCGGCGAGCCATGCGCTCGCCCACGCGACGATCGAGCTAAAGGAGGCACCGGTCGGCTCGACGCAGAAGATCGTCTTCCGGGTGCCGCACGGCTGCGACGGGCAGCCGACGCTGAAGGTCCGCGTCCAGATCCCGGCCGGCGTCGTCGGCGTGAAGCCGATGCCGAAGCCGGGCTGGGAGCTCGAAACGGTTATCGGCAAGCTCGACACGCCCTACAAGGACCACGGCAAGGATATCACCGAGGGTGTCCGCGAAGTGGTCTGGACGGGAAAGCTGCTGGACGCACACTACGACGAGTTCGTGCTTCGCGGCGGCCTCAGCGCCGATGGGCTGACGCCGCGCACGGTGCTTTACTTCCCGATCGTCCAGGAATGCGAGAAAGGTGCGGAGCGCTGGATCGAGATTCCGGCCGCCGGCAAGAGCAGCGACGATCTCGAAATGCCGGCACCCGGCATCAAGCTCTTGCCGAAGAAATGATCCGGGTGCCGGCCCTCTGCCTGGCGCTCGCGCTCGCGGCCCTCTCCACGGGTGCCGCGGCGCATGCCTCGCTTGTATCGACCGAGCCGCGCGACGGCGCCGTCGTCGAAGCGGCGCCGCCGCACCTGGTGCTCACCTTCAACGAGCCGGTGGCGCCGCTCGCACTGCGCCTGCTCGGTCCGGGCGGCAGGGTGCTGAAGCCGGAGGCCGAGTCGCACGGTAGCCGGCTCGTCGTCGCGCTGCCGCAAGACCTGCCGCGCGGTACGCATGCACTCAGCTGGCGGGTCGCCTCCGAGGACGGCCACCCGATCGCCGGCTCGGTGGTGTTTTTCATCGGCACGGCGAGCGAAGAGGCGGGACTTGATGCTGCGATGCCGGCGGCGGGCGTCGCGCCGGCGATGGTTCTCATGCGGCTCGCGATCTATCTCGGCCTCTTCGTCGGCGTCGGCGGCGTGTTTTTCGCAGCCTGGCTCACTCCTTCGGGCCGGCTTCCGGCCGCCGCGTACACCATCGTTCTCGCGTGCCTCGGCGTCGGCCTTCTCGCGGTGCCGCTCTCGCTCGGTCTGCAGGGGCTCGACGCGCTCGGCCAACCTCTCTCCGGCCTCGCCGATCCGCATGCCTGGCAGGCGGGCTGGGCGACCGCCTACGGCTCGACCGCACTCGGATGCGCCGCCGCGCTGACCCTCGGGCTCGCGGCGATCGTCTTCGCCGGAATGCCGGCCGCGCCGCTCAGCCTGGCAGGCGTGGCGGTCCTCGGCGTCGCCTTCGCCGCGAGCGGGCATGCCAGCACGGCGGCGCCGCAATGGTTGACGCGGCCGGCGGTCTTCGTGCACGCGATCGGCGTCGCCTTCTGGGTCGGCGCACTGGTGCCGCTCGCGGCGCTGCTTTCCTCCCCGAGGACCGAGGCTCGCGCAGCCCTCGCCAACTTCTCGGCGACGATCCCGTTCGCACTCGGCGCGCTCGTTCTTGCGGGGATCGCCCTCGCCGTCGCGCAGCTCGGGACGCCGAGCGCGCTCTGGACCACCGCCTACGGCGGAATTCTCCTCGCCAAGCTCGCGCTCGTCGCCGGATTGCTGGCGCTTGCGGTGAGAAATCGCTTCCGGCTGACGGCGCGCGTCGCGGCTGGCGACGCCCTCGCGGCGGACAAGATGTACCGCGCCGTCCTGGCCGAGATCGTCCTCGCTGCGCTCGTCCTCGGCTGCGTTGCGCTCTGGCGCTTCACGCCACCGCCACGCTCGGAGAGCTCCGCCGCCGCGCTCCGTGAGGCGGCGTCGCTGCACCTGCACGATGCGGGCACCATGGTGAATGTGACGATCACGCCCGGTCGTGCCGGCCCGGTGCTGATCGAGGTCGGCGCCTTCGATCACGTATCCCAGGCGCTGTCGCCGAAGGAGGTGACGGTGATCTTGACGAATCCCGCCGCCGGCATCGAGCCGATCCGACGCGCGGCGGCGCGCGCCGGCGCCGGCGCATGGACCGCCGAGGCGACGCTGCCGGTCGCGGGCGAATGGCGCGTGCGGGTCGATCTCTTGGTGACGGATTTTCGGAAGGTGACGCTCGAGGACGCGGTGAGGATAAGATAGGGGCTCGCCCCGTCGCCGGCTGTTCGATCCTGGTGGGCGGCTCGGTCTTCGCCGAGCCACGCCGGGCATCTCCGAAGCCCGGGGGATATAACCCTACCCCCCGCCCACAACCGACAGCCGGGCCTTCGGATCGATCTCGCCGAAGGCGGCGGCGACGAGCTGGCGCGTATACTCTTCGCGGGGCGCGGCCATCACCGCCTCCGTCGGCCCCTCCTCGACCACTGCCCCATCCTTCATGACGATCACCCGATCCGAGAGCGCCCGCACCACGGCGAGATCGTGGCTGATGAAGAGGTAGGCGAGGCCGTAGCGTGCCTGCAGGTCGCGCAGGAGATTGACGATCTGCTTCTGCACCGTGCGGTCGAGCGCCGAGGTCGGCTCGTCGAGGACGACGAGCTCCGGGCGCGTCGCGAGCGCGCGGGCGACGGCGACGCGCTGCCGCTGGCCGCCGGACAGCTCGTGCGGGTAGCGGTTGCGCCAGGCCGGATCGAGCCGCACCTCGCGGAGAAGCTCGGCGGCGCGCTCGGCGCGCTCGGCACGGCGCATGCCGGGCTCGTGCACGAGAAAGGCCTCGGTGACGATGTCGCCGACCGTCATGCGCGGCGACAGCGAGCCGTACGGATCCTGAAAGACGATCTGCATGCGCGCCCGGATCGGCCGCAGCTCCCGCTCGCCGAGCGTCTCGATCGGCCGGCCCTCGAAGCGGATGCTGCCCTGGCTCGGCGCCAAGCGCAGCAGCGCGCGGCCGAGCGTCGATTTCCCTGAGCCCGACTCGCCGACGATGCCGATCGTCTCGCCGCGGCGGACCGCGACGGACACTCCGCGCACCGCATGCACGACGAAAGCATGCCGGCCGAAAAGCCCGCCGCCGATGTGGAAGTCCACCTTCACGTCGCGCCCGGCGAGCAGGGTCGGGGCATCGGGAGCCACGGGCGCCTTCTGGCCGGACGGCTCGGCGGCGATCAGCTCCCTGGTGTGCGCCGCCCCCGGATGACGGAAGATCTCCTCGGTCGGGCCGGTCTCGACCACCTTGCCGCGATGCATGACGACGACGCGGTCGGCGATGCGACGGACGATGCGCAGATCATGCGTGATGAAGAGCAGGCCCATGCCGAACTGGTGCTGCAAATCGGCGAGCAGAGCGAGGATCTGCGCCTGCACGGTGACGTCGAGCGCCGTCGTCGGCTCGTCGGCGATCAGGAGCTTCGGCTCGGCGGCGATCGCCATGGCGATCATGACGCGCTGGCGCTGCCCACCCGACAGCTCGTGCGGATAGGAATCGAGCCGGCGCTCCGGGTTCGGGATGCCGACGAGGTCGAGCAGCTCGCGCGAGCGCGCGAAGGCGGCGGCACCGGCGAGGCCGAGATGCTGCCGCAGCGGCGCCGCGAGCTGCCGGCCGACCGTGAGGTAGGGGTCGAGCGCCGTCATCGGCTCCTGGAACACGGTGCCGATCTCGGCGCCGCGGATGCGGTTCATCTCGGACGGCGCCAGCCCGAGAATCTCGCGCCCCTCGAAGCGGACGCTCCCGGTCGCCGTGCCGTTCGAGGCGACGAGACCGAGCACCGCGAGGGCGAGCTGGCTCTTTCCCGAGCCGGACTCGCCGACGATGGCGACCGTCTCGCCGGCGCGCAAGCCGAGACTTGCGCCGCGGACGGCCTCGACCGTGCCGTCCGGCGTCGCGAAGCGGACGGAAAGGTCCTGGATCTCGAGCAGCGGCGGCATGGTCAGCGGTCGCGTGGATCGAGTGCGTCGCGCAGCCCGTCGCCGAGAAAATTCAGGCAGAACAGGGTGACGACGAAAAAGATCGACGGAAAGATCAGCAGCCAGGGCGCGCCCTGCAGCGACACCGCGCCCTCGGAGATCAGGACGCCCCAGCTCGTCAGCGGCTCCTGCACGCCGAGGCCGAGGAAGGAGAGGAAGCTCTCGAGCAAAATGACCTTCGGCACGAGCAGCGTCGCGAAGACGACGACAGGGCCGACCGTGTTCGGCACGATGTGGCGCCGCAAAATGCCGAGCGGCCCCTCGCCGAGCGCCCGCGCCGCCTCGACGAATTCGCGCCGGCGCAGCGCCAGCGCCTGGCCGCGGACGATGCGCGCCATGTCGAGCCATTCGACCGCGCCGACGGCGACGAAGATCAAGACGAAGTTGCGGCCGAACATGACGACCAGCAGGATGACGAAGAAGACGAAGGGCAGCGCGTAGAGGATGTCGACGAAGCGCATCATGATCTCGTCGACGCGGCCGCCGAGATAGCCGGCGACGGCGCCCCAGATCACGCCGATGACGAGGCTGACGCCGGTGGCGAGCAGGCCGATGGTCAGCGAGATCTGGCCGCCGACAAGGATGCGGGTGAGCAGGTCGCGGCCGTTCGCATCGGTGCCGAACAGGAACAGCACGCGCCGGACGTCGCCCTCGACCTCGAGCGATCTGCCGTCGGCGGTCTTGGCGAGAACGCGCGGGTTGCGAAAGGCGTCGTTGCGCTCGATGTAGCGCGTCACCCGCTCGTCCATCGGCCGCGACGAGGTCAGCGTGGCGGTGAACCGGTCGCCGTCGACCGAGAAGGCGCCGAGCTCCACCCGCGCCTGCTGGAGGGCGCCGCGCATCGCCGCCTCGAGCTCGGCCGTCCTCGGATAGGGCTCGAGGCTCGGCGGCACGCGGACATAGGAGCGGTAGATCGTGTCGTAGCCGTGCGGCGACAGCATCGGCCCGACGATGCAGGCGAGGGCGACGAGGGCGAGGACGATCGCGCTCGTCACCGCGGCGCGGTTGCGGAGGAGGCGCCGGGCGGCCAGCGCCATGAGGCTGCGGCCCTGCGGCGCGGCCGCGAGCACCGCGTCAGCCATAGCGCACCTTCGGGTCGAGCAGCGCGTAGACGAGGTCGACGACGAGGTTGAAGACGAGCACGAAGACGGCGATCAGCACCACCGTTCCCATGACGAGGGTATAGTCGCGGTTCAGCGCGCCTTGCACGAAATAGCGGCCGACGCCGGGGATGCCGAAGATCGTCTCGACGACGACGGAGCCGGTGAGGAGGCCCGCCGCCGCGGGTCCGAGATAGGAGACGACCGGCAAGAGGGCGCCGCGCAGCGCGCGCAGCACCACGGTCGACGCCGGCAGACCGAGCGCGCGGGCGGTGCGGACATGGTCGGCGCGCAGCGCCTCGAGCAGGCTGGCGCGCGTCAGCCGGGCGATCACGGCGGCCTGCGGCAGCGCCAGCACGAGGACCGGCAGCACCTTGTGCGTCCAGCCCGGCCCCCAGCCGCCGGCCGGCAGCCAGCCGAGCGAGATCGCGAAGATCAAGGTGAGGATCGGCGCGACGATGAAATTCGGCACGGTCACGCCGACGGTGGCCACCGTCATCACCGCGTAATCCTCGACGCGGTTCTGGTGCAGGGCGGCGATCGTCCCGGCGCCGATGCCGATGAGGATCGCGAGGAGCAGCGCCATGCCGCCGAGCTGCACCGAATAGGGCAGGCCGTCGGCGATCAGCTGCTGGACGGTGAAGTCGCGGTAGACGTAGCTCGGGCCGAGATCGCCGCGGGCGAGGCGGCCGAGATAGTCGAGATACTGCACGAACAGCGGCTGATCGAGCCGGTAGACCTTTCGGATATTGTCGAGAACGGCCGGCGCCAGCGGCTGCGCGAGGTCGAACGGGCCGCCCGGCGCGAAGCGCACGAGGAAGAAGGCGATCGTTACGATCGCGAACAGCGCCGGTATGGCGGCGAGGAGCCTGCGGAGCGCAAATCCGAGCATGGCGGCGGTGGCGAGGCGGAAGAGATCTCCGCCCCGTCGCTCCGGTCAGCGCTCGATGCGTAGCGCCTGGCTCCGATGCTCGTTCTGGACGTTGTCCTCCCAGCCCTTCACCTTGTCGGAGACGAGGTGCAGCGAGGCGGAATACATCAAGGGGATCATCGGCAGATCGCGCATCAGGATCGCCTCCGCCTCCTGCAGCAGCTTGGCGCGCGCCTTCGGGTCGGTCGTCTCGTCGGACTTCTTCACCAGCGCATCGAACTCGGGGCTCGAATAGTTGGCGTAGTTGCCGACCGCGTTGCCGGTGATGCCGAGATAGAGGAAGTTCTGCGGATCGGCGTAGTCGGCGATCCAGCCGGCGCGGGCGACGTCGAAGTCGCCCTTGTTCTGCAGATGCGCGTAATGCGTCTTGACGTCCGAGTTGAGCAGCGTGACGTCGATGCCGAGCGCCTTCCACATGTCGGCGATGGCGGTCGCGACTTTCCGGTGATTCTCGTTGGTATTGTAGCGGATCTCGATCTTCAGCTTCTTGCCGTCGGGCCCGAATCCGGCCTCCGTGAGCAGCTTCTTGGCCTCGTCCTCACGGTCGAGCTGCGACATGGACTGGAAGTCCATGTTCGCCGGCGTGTAGCCGGCCATGCCGGGCGGCACCATGCTGTAGGCGGGAACCTGCGCGCCGGCATAGATTTTCTCGGCCAGGAACTCGCGGTCGATGGCGAGCGCCAGCGCGCGGCGCACGCGGACGTCGTCGAAGGGCGGCTTCTTGGTGTTGACGCTGTAGTAGTAGGTGGACAGGTACGGCGCCACCCGCACCTGCTTGCCGAGCTTCTCCTTCAGAAAGCCCATCTGCTCGGTCGGGAACTGGTATTGCGTGTCGAGCTCGCCGGCCATGAAGCGGCGGACAGCGGCCGCCTGGTCCTCGGTCGGGTAGAACATGACCGTGTCGATCTGCACGTCCTTGGCGCCCCAATAGTTCGGGTTCTTGACGAGCTTGATGTGACCGTTCGGCACGTGCTCGGCGAGCTTGTAGGCGCCGTTCGAGACGAGGTTGCCGGGGCGGACATAGTCCTTGCCGAGCTTCTCGACGCTCGCCTGATGCAGCGGCAGGCCGGTCTGATGGGTGAGCAGCTCGAGGAAATAGGGGGTCGGCCGCTCGAGCGCGATCTCGAGCGTCGCATCGTCGACCGCCTTGACGCCGATGCTGTCGACCGGCGCCTGGCCCTTGTTCACCTTCTCGGAGTTGTTGATCGGATAGAGCAGCGTGGCGTATTTCGCCGCCGTCTTCGGATCCATGATGCGGCGCAGCGAGAAGACGAAGTCGGACGCCTTCACAGGATCGCCGTTCGACCATTTGCCGTCGGCGCGCAGCTTGAAGGTGTAGACGGTGCCGTCGTTGGAGATCGCCCAGCTCGCGGCGGCGCCGGGGACCACCTCGCCCTTCATGTTGTAGGCGACGAGGCCTTCGTAGAGGTCCTTCAGCACGTTCGACTCGACGTCGATCGAGGTCTGGTGCTGGTCGAGCGTCTGCGGCTCGCCGCCATTGCCGCGGTGATAGACCACTTCGGCGAGGGCGGGGACGGAGCCGAGGATGGCGAGCGCGGCGATGGCGCCGCGGAGTTTTCGTGCGCGCGTCAGGGTGGACATCGGGTCACCTCACGTTTGGCGGCAGGGCGCCGTGCTGACCCCATCCTCGCGCGCGACGCCGCGATTTGGAAGCGGGGAGAGCTTCGACCAATTGCGACCCCTCTCCGCTCGTCCCCGCGGAGGCGAGACCCGGCCTAGCCCCACCATCGCCGGGACCATCGGGGGGTTCCCATCTGTAGCTTCGGAGCCCGCCTCAGGCCACAATCGGTGCCTACCAAGTGCTGCCCGCTGGGGGCGTCGTGATGCCGGAGGGGCCGGAATGGTTGCCGAGACGAAGTCGATCGCGAGCGGGCCGTCTGGGCTGGCGATGCTGTCGCTGCTGGCGGTGCTGCTCGTCGGCGGCAAGGCCGGCGCCGCCGACATCCTCGTCCTCATCGACGGCATCGAGCCCAAGAAGGGCCAGGTGTTCATGCGCTTCTGCGACAAGGGGCCGCTCGACGCGTGTCAGCAGTTCGGCGCGATGCAGCCCGCTATGGCGGAGACGATCGGCTTCCGCTTCACGCAGATTCCGCCCGGCGAATACGCCTTCGTCAGCTTCCAGGACCTCGATTCGAGCGGCAAGCCGGAGTTCAACTTCCTCGGAATGCCGAAGGAGCCCTTCGCGCTCAGCAACGACGCCGGCAAGACGCTGATCCCGCCGCCCGACTTCGACGACGCCAAGGTCAAGATCGCCGACGGACCCGAGATCACCGTCCGTCTGACGATGCAGACCGTGCTCGGGACCAAGCGGGCAAAAGGGAAGCCGGTGCCGCTCGACAAGGTGCCGATCCTGGCCGTGCTGGACCCGGTGCCGCCGCCGCCGAAGCCGAAATAGGCGCTCCCTCGTCGTCCTTCGCGAAGGCGGAGGACCCAGCCCTTCGGGCGCCGAGAAGATGGACCCTGCGCTCTCGCGCAGGATGACGGCCGTGCGCGCGACGTCGCGGAGCGGGCTGCGGCCCGCCGGACGCGAACCTCAGAGGCTCCTCCGGAAGGAAAAATACCCCGGCGCGCGGCCCTCGCGCAGTGCCTTCGCCTCGTAGCGGGTGCCGGGCCAGCCCGGCCAGGGCCGCCGCCAGTCGTCGGCGCGCTCGGCCGTCCAGACGAAATCCGTCCGCCGGCGCATGAGCGCCAGCGTCCAGGCGGCGTAGCCGGCCCAGTCGGTGGCGAAACGAAGCTCGCCGCCCGGTACGATGACACGAGCCAGGCGATCGAGGTTTTGCGGATTGACGAAGCGGCGCTTCCAGTGCCGCGCCTTCGGCCAGGGGTCGGGGTAGAGGAGGTCGACTCGCGTCAGCGAGGCTTTCGGCAGCCAGTCCAGCAGCGGGAGCGCGTCGCCGTGGTGCAGCCGTATGTTCGCGTGGCGGCCCGCCTCGATCCCGGCGAGCGCCTTGGCCATGCCGTTGAGGAACGGCTCGGCGCCGATGAAGCCGGTCGCGGGGAAGCGCGAGGCCTCCGACAAAAGGTGCTCGGCGCCGCCGAAGCCGATCTCGAGCCGGACCTCCTCGACCGGAATGTCGAACAGCGTTCGCAGATCCGGAGGGGGCGCGCTCGAAAGGTCAATCGCGAGGCTCGGCAGCAGGCTGTCGAACAGGCCCGCCTGCGCCGGGCGAAGGGGATGGCCCTTGCGGCGTCCGAAGACGCCGCCCCGGCCGGCGCCGGCGGGCGGCGTCGTCATCGTGGCGGCTCAGCCGAAGGCGGCGTGCAGCTCGGGAACGAGGTCGAGCCGCTCCCAGGAGAAGCCGCCATCCTCCTCGGGCGGACGGCCGAAATGGCCATAGGCCGAGGTGCGGGCATAGATCGGCCGATTCAGCGACAGATGCTCCCGGATGCCGCGCGGCGACAGGTCGACAAGCTCGCCGAGGATCTGCTCGAGCCGCTCCGCATCGACGCTGCCGGTGTCGTGCAGGTCGACATAGATCGAGAGCGGCCGGGCGACGCCGATCGCATAGGAGAGCTGGATCGTGCAGCGGTCGGCGAAGTTCGCCGCCACCACGTTCTTGGCGAGGTAGCGTGCGGCATAAGCGGCCGAGCGGTCGACCTTCGTCGGGTCCTTGCCGGAGAAGGCGCCGCCGCCGTGCGGCGCCGCGCCGCCATAGGTGTCGACGATGATCTTCCGCCCGGTGAGGCCGGTGTCGCCGTCAGGGCCGCCGATGACGAATTTCCCGGTCGGGTTCACGTGCCAGACGGTTTCCGGCGTGATCCAGCCCGGCGGCAGCGATTCGCGGACATAGGGCTCGATGATCGCCTGCACGTCGGCCGAGGAGAGGTTCTCGTCGAGGTGCTGCGTCGAAACGACGATCGAGTGCGCACCGCAGGGCGCGCCGTTCACGTAGCGGATGGTCAGCTGGCTCTTGGCGTCCGGGCCGAGCAGCGCCGTCTCGCCGCTCTTCCTCGCGATCGCCATGCGCTGGAGAATCCGGTGCGCGTAGAAGATCGGCGCCGGCATCAATTCCGGCGTCTCGCGGCAGGCGTAGCCGAACATGATGCCCTGATCGCCGGCGCCCTCGTCCTTGTTGCCGGCGGCGTCGACGCCCTGCGCGATGTCGGGGGACTGCGCGTGCAGCAGGATCTCGATGTCGCAGTTGCGCCAGTGGAAGCCCGACTGCTCGTAGCCGATGTCGCGGATCGCTTCGCGCGCCAGGCTCTCGAGATAGTCGGGCGTGATGCTGTCGGGGCCGCGCACCTCGCCGGCCATGACGACCCGGTTGGTGGTGGCGAGCGTCTCGCAGGCGACGCGAGCTTCCGGCATGGCGGACAGATAGGCGTCGACCACCGCATCGGAGATGCGGTCGCAGACCTTGTCCGGATGCCCTTCGGACACCGACTCGCTGGTGAAGAGATAGTTGGCGCGCGACACCGCTGACCCCGCTTTCGTTCGATTTAACGAACCGGTGTCGCAGACGAGGCCGAACGTCAAGCCCCGGGCGTCGACCCGTTGCTGTCGCCGAGCGCCGAGACGAGATCGACGATGCGCCGGCGCACACGCGGATCACGCACGCGCAGGAAAGCCCGATTGAGGGCGATTCCTTCGGATGTCGACAGGAAGTCGACGACGTAGTCGGAGGAGCCGGCCTCGGCGAAGCCGTCGGCCTTGTTTTCTTCGCCCGGAGCGTCGTCGAAAAAGAACGAAACCGGGACCCCGAGGACCTTGGAGATCTGCTGCAGGCGGCTGGCACCTATGCGATTGGTGCCCTTCTCGTACTTTTGAACCTGCTGGAACGTGACGCCGAGGGAGTCGCCGAGCTTCTCCTGGCTGAGACCCACCAGAACGCGCCGCATCCGGACGCGGCTGCCGACATGCTTGTCGATGGGGTTGGGTGTCTTTGCCATCAGGGCTCCTAAGTGTCCGAAAATGCCCACCGATATGACGATATGATCATATGAAAGGGCGTTGGGCGATGTCGCATTGCCTAGGGCAGCGTTCTAGGTTCTCGCTATGGTGCCTGTCAAACCTTCTTCCGCAAGGCCAAGTAGGTCAGGCACAGGAAGACGACCACAGCGAAGGTCGCTAGCCGCCCGAAACGAGCGTAGAATGTCGGTGCAAGAGCCGTCGGCAAGGTGCCGTCGACAACACCGCGCTGCCCAAGCGAAAGCGACCGTAAGGACCGTCCATAGCCATCGATGATGGCCGAAATACCGGTGTTTGCAGCTCTGACGAGTGGAAGTCCCTGTTCGATAGCGCGGACGCGGGCCATGGCGAGATGCTGCCGCGGCCCCGGCGTGTCGCCGAACCAGCCGTCATTGGTGACGTTGAGCAGCGCGTCCGGACGCTGCTCGCCGGCGCTCTCGGTCGGGAAGATCGCCTCGTAGCAGATCAGCGGCCGCAGGCGCAGGCCGTCGCCGAGCTCGAGATCGGCGCGCCCGGCGCCAGCCGCGAAGCCGCCCCGCAGGCGGGTCAGCTGCTCGAGGCCGATCGCCTCGAGCCAGGGCTGCAGCGGCAGGTACTCGCCGAACGGGACGAGATGCACCTTGTCGTAGCTCGCCTGGATCGTGCCGTCATGGCCGACGATCTGGATGGCGTTGAAGACCCGGAGGCGGCCGTCGGCATCCTCCTCGGGGCGCGCCGCGCCGGTGACGAGGCGCGTGCCTTCCGGCAGCGCGGCGCCGATCGCGGCCAGCGCCTGCGGCGTCCGCGCGAGGAAAAAGGGAAACGCCGATTCCGGCCAGACGAGCAGGGTCGCGTCGGCGAGGCCTGAGCGGTCGGGCGCCGTCGCGGTGTCGCTGAGCGCCAGGTAGGTGGCGAGGATCTCCGGGCCGGCGGAGGGCCGGAACTTCGCGTCCTGCGGGATGCGCGGCTGCACGATGCGGATGCGGACTTCCTCGCGCAGCGCCGTGTCTGCCCCGGCGAGCCGCGTCCCGCCGAAGGCGGCGAGGGCGAGCAGCGTCGCGCCGGCGAGGAGCGTCGGCGCCAGCCGCCGGACGGGCGATGCGGCGAGCGTGGCCGGCGCGGCGAACACCGCGAGAGCCACGAAGGTCAGGCCCTCGACGCCGATCACCGATGCCGCCTGGCCGAGCCAGGGCTGGTCGGCGAGCGCATAGCCGAAGGCGTTCCAGGGAAAGCCGGTCAGCACCGTGCCGCGCAGGAACTCGGCGCCGCCGAGCCCGAGCGCGAAGGCGAGCACGCGCGCCGGCCCCGGCACCCAGAGGGCCCAAGCGAGGGCGAAGCCGAGCGCGGTGAACAGGGCGAGGCCCGCCGGCATGGCAAGCACCGCGAACGGCATCATCCAGCCGAAGACGTCCGCCTGAACGAGAAAGGCCGAGCCGATCCACCAGAGGCCGGCGAGGAAGTAGCCGAAGCCGAACCACCAGCCGACGGCAGCGGCGGCGCGGTAGGAGCGCCAGCCCGGACCGGCCGCGACGCTGCCGTCGAGCCGCCAGACGGCGACCGGGAAGGTCAGCGCCAGGATCGGCCAGAGATCGAACGGCGCCATCGCCAGCGCCGAGGCGGCGCCCGCGAGCGCCGCTGCGCCCGATCGTCGCACCCCCCAGAAAAGGACGATCCGCTCGGCCGCGGCGTCGAGGATCACGGCACCTGAGCGGTCCGGCGAACGGGCTCCGCCGCGCCGTCGCCACCGGAGGGCAGCTCCGTCTCACCATCGGGAGCCGAATCGGCGGGCGTTCCGGACGGGCGGCGCATGCGGATGCGCTTCACCCGCCTGAGGTCGGCGTCCAGCACCTCGAAAACCCAGCCGCCAGGGCCGGCAAACACCTCGCCGCTGACCGGAACTCGGCCGACCAGGGTGACCAGCAGGCCGCCGAGTGTATCCACTTCCTCCGCCGCTTCGCCCAGATCGAGGTCACCGCCGATCGCCGCCAGCACGTCCTCGAGCGGCGCCCGCGCGTCGGCGAGGAAGCCGCCGGCCTCTTCGACGAGGAGTGGGACCTCCTCCTCGTCGTGCTCGTCCTCGATGTCGCCGACCACCGTCTCGACGAGATCCTCGATCGTCACGAGGCCATCGGTGCCGCCATACTCGTCGATGACCAGCGCCATGTGCACGCGGGTCGTCTGCATCTTGGCGAGCAGGTCGAGCGCCGGCATCGACGCGGGCACGAACAGCACGGGGCGGACGATGTCGAGACTCTCCACCGTGGCGTCGAGATCGACGCGGGCGAGGTCGAGGCTGCCCTTGCCGGCCTCGCTTGCCGCCACGGGCTCGCTCTCGGCCTCTTTGGTGACGTGACCGAGGACATCCTTGATGTGCACCATGCCCCGCGGGTCATCGAGCGATTCGGCGAACACCGGCAGGCGCGAATGGCCGCCGGTCTCGAGATGGCGGAGCAGCTCGGCGAGGGTGAGGTCGATGGGCGCGGCGACGATGTCGGTGCGCGGCACCATCACGTCCTCGACCCGCATCCCGCGCAGTTGCAGGATGTTGCGGAGCATCACCCGCTCCTCGGGGCTGAAATCGCCGGCGGCGAGCGCCCCGCGCGTCTCCAGGGCCTCGACGAGCTCGGCGCGGATCGAGGCGCCGCGGAACCCGAGCCGCTGCCGTATCCGGTCGAGCCAACGCTCGCGCGGATGCTGCGGCTCCGGTTCGGTGGTACTCTGATCGAGCGGCGCGGTGCCGCCGTCGCCGCCTTCAGTCGTGGCTGCCATTGGCTGCCGCCGAGCCTCCCTGATGAGCGGGTTCCGCATAGGGATCGGGGATGCCGAGCCCGGAAAGCGCCCGCCTTTCGATCTCCTCCATCGCCTCCGCCTCCGCGTCGGTTCCGTGATCGAAGCCGTAGACATGCAGTACCCCGTGCACCACGAGATGCACGAAATGGTCCGCCGGCCGACGCCCCTCCGTCCGCGCCTCGCGCTCGACGGTCTCGAAGGCGAGCACGATGTCGCCGAGCACCGGCGCTGTGGCGATCTCGTCCGGCTCCGCGGCCGGGAAGGTGAGCACGTTGGTCGGCGCATCCTTGCCGCGCCAGGTCCGGTTCAGCTCGCGCACGCCGGCATCGTCCGACAGCACGACCGCCAGCTCCGCGCCCGCGGCGGCGTTGAGGCCGGCGGTGGCGAAGGCGGCCTCGACGGCGGCAGCGGCGAGCCGCGGCGCCTCAGGGAGCGCCTTCCATAACGGGCTCGCCTCGACGAGATCGAGCTCGACGCCGCTCCTCTCCAGCATCATACCGGCTCGCCGCCGCGCGGCGCCTCGTAGGCACGGACGATGCGCCCCACCAGCTCGTGCCGGACGACGTCGGCATCGGTGAAGCGCGAGACGGCAATTCCCTCGACGTGCTCGAGCAGGCCGATCGCCTCCGACAGGCCGGATTTCTGGCCCGTCGGCAGATCGACCTGCGTCGGATCGCCGGTGACGATCATGCGCGATCCCTCGCCGAGCCGGGTCAGGAACATCTTCATCTGCATCGACGTGCAGTTCTGTGCCTCGTCGAGCAGCACCACCGCATGGGCGAGCGTGCGGCCGCGCATGAAGGCGAGCGGCGCGATCTCGATCATGCCCGATTGCAGGCCGCGCTCGACGCGCTCGTTCGGCATCACGTCGTAGAGCGCATCGTAGAGCGGCCGCAGATAGGGGTCGACCTTCTCCTTCATGTCGCCCGGCAGGAAGCCGAGCCGCTCGCCGGCTTCGACCGCCGGCCGCGACAGGATGATGCGGTCGGCGGCGCCGCGCTCGATCAGCTGCGCCGCCCAGGCGACCGCGAGATAGGTCTTGCCGGTGCCGGCCGGGCCGATGCCGAAGACGAGCTCGAAGTCGCGCAGCGCCCGGATATAGGAATCCTGCGCCGGGGTGCGGGCGACGACGGTCTTCTTGCGGGTGGTGATGGTGGAGGTCGCGCCCGGTCCGCGCTGCGCCTCGATCGGGAACAGCGTGCCCTGGGCGACGGTCATCCGGATGACGCCGTCGACGTCGCCGAGATCGACCTCGTGGCCGCCCCGGGCGCGCTCGTACAGCGCCTCGAGCACGCGCCGCGCCTGGTCGATGGCGTCGGCAGCGCCGCGCAGCAGCACGTGATTGCCGCGCACGGTCGCCGCGACGCCGAGCCGCCGCTCGATGAAAGCGAGGTTCTGGTCGTGTCGGCCGAACAGCGCGCGGGCGATCCGGTTGTCGTCGAAGGCGAGCGTCAGCTCGCCGTCACGCTGCGGCGCGCCGAGCATCCGAGCGGTTCCCTCAACGGTCAAACGGCCGCCTCCTCGAACATCCTCGCGCCGGCCGCGCCATCCCCGACGAGCGTGCCGCCGAGGCTGTTCGGCCCGACGGCGACGATCCTCGCCCGGACGATGTCGCCGATCGCGGCGCCGCCGGCATCGAGGTGCACCGCCTGCAGGTAGGGCGAGCGGCCGGCGAGCTGGCCCGGATGGCGGCCCGGCTTCTCGAGCAGCACGTCGAGGGTGCGGCCGAGCATGGATTTCTGGAAGGCCGCTGTCTGCGCCCCGATCACCGCCTGCAGGCGCGCCAGCCGCTCCGACTTGACCTGTTCCGGCACCTGCTCGGCGAGCTCGGCCGCCGGCGTGCCCGGCCGCGGGCTGTACTTGAAGGTGAAGGCGCTCGCATAGCCGGCCGCCTCGACGAGCTTCAGCGTCGCCGCGAAGTCGGCCTCGGTCTCGCCCGGGAAGCCGACGATGAAGTCGCCCGACAGCGCGATGTCCGGCCGCGCGGCGCGCATCCGCGCGACGATCCGCAGATAGTCGGCGGCAGTATGCCGGCGGTTCATCGCGCGGAGGATGCGGTCGGAGCCCGACTGCACCGGCAGATGCAGGTATGGCATCAGCTGCGGCAAGTCGCGATGCGCGGTCAGAAGATCCTCGCCCATGTCGAGCGGATGGCTCGTCGTGTAGCGGAGACGGGCGATGCCCGGAATCTCGGCGAGCCGGTAGAGCAGGCCGGCGAGCCCGACCTCGCCGGCCGCATCCGGCCCGCGATAGGCGTTGACGTTCTGACCGAGCAGGGTCAGCTCGCGCACTCCGGCGGCAGCGAGCTTCCTCGCTTCGGCGAGGATCTGCGCGACCGGCCGGGAGATCTCCGCGCCTCGGGTGTAGGGGACGACGCAGAAGGCGCAGAACTTGTCGCAGCCCTCCTGCACGGTGAGGAAGGCGGCGACGCCGCGCGACCTCGTCCGCTCCGGCGGCGGCGCGGGCAGGGCGGAGAACTTGTCCTCGACGGCGAACTCGGTGTCGACGAGGCGCTCGCCGGCCTCGGCGCGGCGCAACAGCTCGGGCAACCGGTGGTAGTTCTGCGGGCCGACGACGAGGTCGACGACCGGCGCCCGGCGCAGAATCTCGGCGCCTTCCGCCTGGGCGACGCAGCCGGCGACGGCGACCATGGCGCCGCGACCCCGCTCCAGGAGCGCCTCGCGCACGCGGCCGAGCTCCGAATAGACTTTTTCGGCCGCCTTCTCACGGATGTGGCAGGTGTTGAGGACGACGAGATCGGCATCCTCGGCCCGCTCCGCCTCGGCATAGCCGTGGGCGGCGAGCGCGTCGGCCATGCGCTGCGAATCGTAGACGTTCATCTGGCAGCCGAACGACTTGATGAACAGCGTGCGTGTCGTTCCGGTCATGCCGCTCGCGGCCGTCGGCGTCCATGTTCACGGCCCGAGCCGGGCCCCCGCCGCAATCTAGTGGAGAGCGGCCTGTTTGGCTACCTGGGGGGCCGCCACTCGTCCCCGCATCGCCGACGCATGCAGGCGACGCACCTCCGCTTCCGCCTCGCGGGCGATGCGCTTGCGGTCGGCCGCGGAGTCGACGCGGATCGGCTCGCCGAAGGTGACCAGCACGTCGACGGCGCCGTCCTTGAGCACGCCCCACAGGTGCGGCGCCAGATCGAGGTCGCCGTACCAGGCGACCCGGAAGCGGCTGGCGCGGCCGAGGGGCAGGCCGTGCAGGCGCGCATAGGAGATGGCCACCGGCTGCACCCAGACGACATCCGCCTCGGCGGCGATCGCCGCGCCGAGCAGGGAGGAGCGGAACGGCAGCACGCGCGTGCCGTCGCTCGAGGTGCCTTCGGCGAACAGCGCCACCGCCTCGCCCGAGGCGAGCCGCTCAGCGAGCGCACTGCTCACCGCGCCGGTGGCGTGGCGCCGCGTGCGGTCGATGAAGATCGTCCCCTGCAGGCGGGCGAGCGTGCCGATCAGCGGCCAGCCACCCACCTCGGCCTTGGAGACGAAGGCCACCGGCAGCACGGCGCCAAGAATGGTTATGTCGAGCCAGGAGGCGTGGTTGGGGGTGAGCAGGAGCGGGCGATCGGCGCAGGGCGTGCCGTGGACGATGCGGCGGACGCCGAGCACTCGGTTCAGGTAGCGGTGGTAGAGATTGGGCAGGCGCCGCGACCAGCCGAAACCGAGCCGCTGGCCCAGCCATTGCAGCGGCATGCCGATGAGCGTCACCGGCACGATCAGCAGCACGGCGAGGGCCGCGCGCAGTGTGGCCATGCCCGGAGTCTCCCGCTCTGCCTTCTTCGTTCTCCCTCCTTCTTCCTTCTCCCAGAGGGAGAAGGTGTCGCCGCAGGCGACGGATGAGGGGGTACGGCGCTCGTCCTGATCCTCCAGGCCCCTCATCCGGCCGCTTCGCGGCCACCTTCTCCCCCTGGGAGAAGGAAAGAGAGAATCTCTCTACGGCAGCACGGGCGGGGCGTCCATCAGCACCGGCGGGCCGAGCTGGCGGGCGAGCACCAGCGCCGTGCCGCCTCCCGAGGCGCCGTAATAGCCGGCGCGGCGGCCGACCTCGGTGAAGCCGAAGCGCTCGTACAGCCGTCGGGCGGGGGCGTTGTCCCGGTCGACCTCGAGCACGACGCGCCGCACGCCGCGGTTGGCGAGCCGGGCGAGGTGGCTCTCGAGCAGCACGCGGCCGCCGCCGCGCCCGCGCACCTCGGGCGCGACGGCGATCGAGCACAGCTCCGCTTCGTCGAGCGCCTTCCGTGAAAGGGCGAAGCCGAGCACCGCGCGCCGCGAATCATTGCGGTCGACGAGGAGGTCGGCGGCGACCGAAGGGTCGGCGAGCATCGATTCGAACTCGTTGGCGCTCCAGCCGCGGCGGAAGGAGCGGCCGTGCAGCATGGCGCACAGATCGGCCGCGCCCGCATCCGCCGGAACGGCGATCCAGACCGGCGAGCGGAGGAAGCGGAACATCGCCTCAGCGCCTCGCGATGCGGCCGGACTCCTGCGGCCGGGCGTCCGCCGGCCGGAGGTAGTAGGGCCGCGCCGGTGCGGCGCCGGGCTCGGCGACGGCGCCGATCTCGGCCACCCAGCGGATGTCCGGGACCTCGGCCGCGGGCTCGGCGAGCCGGAAGTCGGAGCCGCCCGCCCTGCCGGCCGCGACGATCGCCTGCGCCCCCGAGCCGACGACTTTTACCGGGCCGATACCGGCGGCGCGCGCGGCCTCCTTCACGGTCGAGCAGCGGGCGCCGACGATGGTGCGGCCGCCGGGAGCGAACATCTGGAAGAAGACGCGGTCGTTGCGGGCGTCGATCGCCACCGCGATCGGGATGTAGTCGTCGCTCTCGATGAACGGGGCGGCGAGGGCGGCGAGCGTCGAGACCCCGACCGCCGGCCGCTGCAGCGCCAGCGCCAGCGCGCGCGCGGCGGCGAGGCCGACGCGGATGCCGGTGAAGCTGCCGGGGCCGACGGTGACGGCGATGCGGTCGATGGTCGAAAAGCCGCCGGCGGTGGCGACGATCTCGGCGATGCGCGGAATCAGCACCTCGGCATGGCCGCGCGCCATCCGCTCGGTCGAGACGAACGGACGCGCCGTCGCGTGGTCCATATCGACCACCGCGACCGAACAGGCTTCCAGCGCCGTGTCGATGGCGAGCAGCCGCATCGGCCGCGCTGACCCCACGATTCCCCCGAACCGGCGTGCTTGCCGGCCCCGGCGGCAAGTTGGACGAAATCCGGGCGCATGGAAAGCGCGCCCGCCGGGCGCTGCGTCCGGTGCGGCTCAGCCGGGGGTCAGGTCGGTCGCACCTCGGCCACTTCCGGCACGAAGTGGCGCAAGAGATTCTCGATGCCGTGCTTCAGCGTCGCCGTCGAGCTCGGGCAGCCCGAGCACGAGCCCTTCATGTCGAGATAGACGATTCCCTCGCGGAAGCCGCGGAAGGTGATGTCGCCGCCATCCATGGCGACCGCCGGACGGACGCGCGTCTCGAGCAGCTCCTTGATGGTGGCCACCGTGCCCGCATCCGCCTCGTCAAAGAACTCGTCGCTGTCCTCGACATCGCCTTCCTGGCCCTCGCCGAGCACCGGCGCCCCGGAGAGGAAGTGCTCCATGATGGCACCGAGGATGGCGGGCTTCAGATGCGGCCACTCGCCGGAGCTTTTCGTCACGGTAACGAAATCACTGCCGAGGAAGACCCCCGAAACGCCCGGGATGGCGAACAGCCGGCCGGCGAGCGGCGAGCGGGCGGCCGCCTCGGGCGATGTCAGATCGAGCGTCCCCTCGGGCAGAACCGTCTGGCCGGGGAGGAATTTCAGTGTCGCCGGGTTCGGCGTGGCTTCCGTCTGGATGAACATCGGCGCGATCTTTCGGCTGCGGTCGTGGGATGTGTCGATACGGATGTGGGCTCTCGGCAGGGCAGGGTCAATCTTCCGGCTCGAATCGCCCGGGTTCGCCGCGACGTCTCCTCCGCGACCTTCCCACCACCCTCGTCATCC
>JAEZCD010000377.1 GCA_023430145.1 Pseudomonadota bacterium | reverse complement strand
GGCCGGCGCCGCGGCGGGGGGCGGCGGCTCGGGCACGATCTCGGCCGGCGCGGCGTCCGGCTGCGGGCCCGAATCCCGCTCGATCTCGCGCCACTTGGCGACGTTCCTGTTGTGCTCCTCGAGCGTCTCGGCGAAGGCGTGGCCGCCGGTGCCGTCGGCGACGAAGAACACGTCCTTGGTCTTCATCGGATTGGCCGCCGCCTCGAGCGAGGCCTTGCCGGGATTGGCGATCGGGCCCGGCGGCAGGCCGTCGATGACGTAGGTGTTGTAGGGCGTGCGCGACTGGATATCGGTGCGCGTCAGCGGGCGGCCGAGCGTGCCCTTGCCGGGGGCGAGGCCGTAGATGATGGTCGGATCGGACTGCAGCCGCATCCGCTTCTGGATGCGGTTGACGAACACGGCGGCGACGCGCGGACGCTCGTCCGCCTTGCCGGTCTCCTTCTCGACGATGGAGGCGAGCACCACGAGCTCCTCGGGCGAACGCACCGGCAGGTCCGCCGAGCGCTTCTTCCAGACGTCGTCGAGGACGCGCTTCTGCGCCTGCGCCATGCGGGCGACGAGCTGCTCGCGCGTCATGCCGCGCGAGAACTTGTAGGTCTCGGGCAGCAGCGAGCCTTCCCGCGGCGGCTGCCTGATCTCGCCGACGAGAATCTCGTTCTCCTTCAGCCGGGCGATGATCTGCTCGGTCGTCAGGCCTTCGGGGATGGTGATGGCGTGCTCGATCGCCTTGCCGTCGACGAGGATGTCCATCACCTCGTAGAGGCTCGCCTGCTTGGGGAACACGTATTCGCCGGCCTTCAGCTGGTCGCGCGTCCGGTAGGCGAGCACGCCGGCCTGGAAGACGATCGGCTTGTCGATGACGCCGGCCCGCTGCAGTTGGTCGGCGATTTCCGCGAGCCCCTGGCCGCGGGCGACGTTGACGGTCTTGTCCTCGGCCAGCGGGCCCGGCTCGAAGAACGCCTGCTTGCCCCAGTAGAGCCCGGCGCCGACGGCGATCGAGATCAGCAGCAGCAGCGTGAAGACGCCGTCGAGCACCGCCACCACGGGGCTGCGGGCACGCTCCGAGCGGCTCGGCGGCGGCGCCGCGGCGGGCTCCTCGAGGTCCGGCGCAGCTTTGAGTTCGCGGCGTCGCGAAAAGATCATCCCGGTCTTCCGTCCATCGGCCGAGGCCGGAGCGTCGACGGCGAAAAATCCGTCCGGCCCACTCTAGCGCCGAATATGGCGAAAGCTCGAAACCGGTCGGTCAGGCGTCGAGCCGGCGGAACAGCAGCGAGGCGTTGGTGCCCCCGAAGCCGAAGGAATTCGACAAGACGGTGCCGATGGAGCGCGGCCGGGCCGTGTGCGGCACGAGATCGAGCGCGGTCTCGACGGACGGGTTGTCGAGGTTCAGCGTCGGCGGCGCCACCTGGTCGCGAATCGACAGCACCGAAAAGATCGCCTCCACCGCCCCGGCAGCGCCGAGCAGATGGCCGATCGCCGACTTCGTCGAGGACATCGAGATGCGGCCGGCGGCGTTGCCGACGATCCGCTCGACGGCGCGCAGCTCGATCTCGTCGCCGAGCGGCGTCGAGGTGCCGTGCGCATTGATGTAGTCGATCTCGGAGGGGCTGATGCCGGCGCGCTTGATGGCCATCGACATGCAGCGGAAGGCGCCGTCGCCCTCCGGCGAGGGGGCGGTCGCGTGGTAGGCGTCGCCCGACATGCCGTAGCCGATCACCTCGGCATAGATTTTCGCGCCGCGCGCGCGGGCGTGCTCCAGCTCCTCCAGCACGACGACGCCGGCGCCCTCGCCCATGACGAAGCCGTCGCGGTCGCGGTCGTAGGGCCGCGAAGCGCGCTCGGGCGCGTCGTTGAAGGCGGTCGACACGGCGCGGCAGGCACAGAAGCCGGCGAGGCCGAGGCGCGAGATCGCCGCCTCGGCGCCGCCGGCGACCATCACGTCCGCATCCTCGAGCGCGATCATCCGCGCGGCGTCGCCGATGGCGTGCGTGCCGGTCGAGCAGGCGGTGACGACGGCGTGGTTCGGGCCTTTCAGCCCGTGCCGGATGGAGACGAAGCCGGAGGCGAGGTTGATGAGCAGGCCGGGGATGAAGTACGGCCCCATCTTGCGCGGGCCGCGGTCGCGGATGAGATGCGCGCCGGCCTCGATCTGCTGCAGCCCGCCGATGCCCGAGCCGATCAGGACGCCGCTCGCGTTCTGCTCGTCCGGCGTCGTCGGCTTCCAGCCGGAATCGGCGATCGCCTGTTCGGCGGCGGCGACGGCGTAGACGATGAAGGTGTCGACGCGGCGCTGCTCGCGCACGTCCATCCAGTCGTCGGGATTGAAGGTGCCGTCGGACCCGTCGCCGCGCGGCACCTGGCAGGCGATCTTGGCCGGCAGGTCGGAAACGTCGAAGGAGTCTATCCGGGAGGCGCCGCTCCTGCCTTCGAGCAGGCGCTGCCAGGTGGCCTCGGCACCGCTGGCGAGCGGCGACACCATGCCGATGCCGGTGACGACGACGCGCCTCATCGGACGATCGCGCAGCGGAAGGAGAGGCGCACCCGGCTCAGCTCACATTCTTCTCGAGGAAGCGGATCGCGTCGCCGACGGTGAGGATGGTCTCGGCCGCATCGTCCGGAATCTCGACGCCGAACTCCTCCTCGAAGGCCATCACCAGCTCGACGGTGTCGAGACTGTCCGCGCCGAGATCGTCGATGAAGCTCGCCTCGTCGGTCACCTTCTCGGCGTCGACACCGAGGTGCTCGACGACGATCTTCTTCACACGCTCGGAAATGTCGCTCATCAGTGTTTCCTCGATTTGAGCAAGTCTGGCCCGCATGCCGGCAGGACGCCGGCGCCGCCGGACCGCGGCCACCGGCGGGAACGCGATTTCGGAGCGCGGCCCGGGAGGCGGGCCCGCTTCTTCCCCGCCCCCGCGAAGACCGGCGGGTGGGTAACACACTTTGAATCGCTATGCCAAGGAGCCGAGCCCCCCTGCAAACGTTGGTCGGCGGGCGTGGCAAGGCGCCTCACGGCATAGCCATGCCGCCATTGACGTGCAGCGTCTGGCCGGTGACGTAGGCGGCCTCGTCGCTGGCGAGGTACACCGCCGCGGCGGCGACCTCGTCGGGCACGCCGGCGCGGCCCATCGGGATGCGGGCGAGGATCGCCTCGCCCTGCTTCTCGGCGAGCGCCCCGGTCATGACGGTGGCGATGAAGCCCGGCGCTATGCAGTTCACCGTGATGTTGCGGCTCGCCACCTCGGCCGCGAGCGCCTTCACCATGCCGACGAGGCCGGCCTTCGAGGCGGCATAGTTCGCCTGGCCCGGATTGCCGGTGGTCCCGACCACCGAGCCGACGGCGATCAGCCGGCCGAAGCGCTCGCGCATCATGCCGCGCAGCGCCGCCCGGAAGAGCCGGAAGCCGGCCGTGAGGTTCACCGTCATCACCTCCGCCCAGTCCTCGTCCTTCATGCGGATGGCGAGCCCGTCGCGGGTGATGCCGGCATTGTGGATGAGGATGTCGAGCCCGCCCATGGTCGAGATCGCGTGCGGTACGAGCGCCTCCACGGCCGCCGCATCCGAGAGGTTGCACGGCAGCACGTGGGCGTTGTCGCCGAGCTCCTTCTTCAACGCCTCGAGCGCGTCCTCGCGCGTCCCCGAGAGGGCCACGGTGGCGCCCTGCGCATGCAGCGCGCGTGCGATGGCGCCGCCGAGGCCGCCGCTGGCGCCGGTGACGAGTGCCCTGCGGCCTTCGAGACTGAACATCGCCTTATCCTCTGGCTGCGAAAGCGGCGACCTGGTCCGGCGTGCCGACCGAGACGAGCTCGGCCTCCGGCGCCATCCGCTTGACCAGGCCGGCCAGCACTTTCCCGGCGCCGATCTCGACGAAGCGGCCGACCCCGGCCCCGGCCATGAACTCCACCGATTCGCGCCAGCGCACCGCGCCCGACACCTGCTCGACCAGCCGCCGCCGGATCTCCTCCGGATCCTCGATCGGGCGGGCGAGCACGTTGGCGACCAGCGGTACCCGCGGCGCCCGCATCGGCACCGCCGCGAGCGCCTCGGCCATGATCGGCCCTACCGGCCGCATGAGGCCGGAATGGAACGGCGCCGACACCGGCAACAGGATCGCCCGCTTGGCGCCGCGCGCCTTGGCGAGGCCGATCGCCCGCTCGACGGCCGCGCGCGATCCCGACACCACCACTTGGCCGGGCGCATTGTCGTTGGCCGCATCGCAGCAGTCCCCGGCGGCGGCCTCGCCGACCACCGCGCGGACCGCCTCGTAGTCGAGCCCGAGCAGCGCCGCCATGGCCCCCTCGCCGACCGGCACCGCCTCCTGCATCGCCTTGCCGCGCAGGCGCAGCAGCCGCGCCGCGTCGGCGACCGAGAAGGTGTCGGCGGCCGCGAGCGCCGAATACTCGCCGAGCGAATGCCCGGCGACGAAGGCGACGTCGCGCCAGACCTCTGCGCCCGCCTCGGCCTCGATCGCCCGCAGGGCGGCGAGGCTCACCGCCATCAGCGCCGGCTGCGCGTTGGCGGTCAGCGTCAGCGCCTCGGCCGGCCCGTTCCAGATCGTCTCGCTCAGCCGCTCGCCGAGCGCCTCGTCGACCTCCTCGAAGATCGCGCGCGCGACCGGATAGGCGTCGGCGAGGGCCTTGCCCATGCCGACCTCCTGACTGCCCTGCCCTGGAAAGATGAATGCCGTCGCCATGCCGCCCCTATTTTTCGGCCGAGAAGGACCGAGCCGGGCTGGGGTGTCAAGCCGCCCGCCGAGCCGGACGAAGGCCCGAGGACCGGAACTTTTCGGCGGCTGCCGCATCCAAGCCGTCGCGGCCGAACGTTGGAATCGCGGCAATCATCGCCGCAGTGCTCGGCGAAACCGGCGCACGGTCGAACTCGGGAGAGCGTCGATGCTGACCATCGATACCAGGCAACGGGAGA
Organism: Pseudomonadota bacterium; assembly: GCA_023430145.1. Taxonomy (GTDB): domain Bacteria; phylum Pseudomonadota; class Alphaproteobacteria; order Rhizobiales; family Methylopilaceae; genus JAEZCD01. The sequence continues at coordinate 702 of JAEZCD010000377.1, read as the reverse complement.
CCACGTCCCAGCTGTCGGATGCCGAGCTCGTCTCCTCCGTGCGCGCCGGAGACGGGACGGCCTTCGCGACGATCATGAGTCGCCACAATCAGCGCCTCTACCGCATCGCCCGCGGCATCGTGCACGACGATGCCGAAGCGGAAGACGCTCTCCAGGAAGCCTGGATGCGGGCGTTCGCAGCCCTGCCGGGGTTTCGGGGGGAGGCCGAGGTCGGCACCTGGCTGAGCCGCATCGTCATGAACGAAGCTTTCATGCGCCGGCGCCGTCGGCGCCCCACCGAGGAGGTGGAGGCCCTCGACCGGGCCGCGCTCGCGGGCGAGCCGACCGTCGTCTTGTTTCCGGGGATCGCCGAGCCCGGCCCGGAGGTCGCCGCGGCCCGTTCCGAGATCCGGCGCCTGCTTGAGGATGCCGTCGACGACCTGCCCGAAGCGTTCCGGCTCGTTTTCGTGCTCCGCGAGGTCGAGGGGATGACGGTCGATGAAACCGCCGCCCACCTCGATCTGCGCCCGGAAACGGTGAAGACCCGGCTCTTCCGCGCGCGCCGGCTCTTGAGAAAGTCGCTCGACGAGAGGCTCGCTGGAGTTGACCCGGTTCGGTGGACGGTTTGCGGCTTAGGTCGGCACGGCCGGCGGGCGGCTCCTGCTTTCGTATTCGATCGGCGAGAGATAGCCTAGCGCGGAGTGCCGTCGCGAGGGGTTGTAG
>JAEZCD010000368.1 GCA_023430145.1 Pseudomonadota bacterium | reverse complement strand
CCGCTGCACAACCCCGCCAACCTCGAGGGCCTGCGGGTGTCGAAGGAGCTGTTCCCCGACGTCCCGCAGGTCGCGGTGTTCGACCCCGCGTTCCACCAGACGATGCCCGAGCACGCCTACACCTACGCCGTGCCGGTGGCGTGGCGCGAGGAGCACCGGATCCGCCGCTACGGCTTCCACGGCACGTCCTACGCCTTCGTGTCCCGCCGCGCCGCCGAGCTGCTCGGCCGTATCATCGCGGTGGCGGCGCTGGCCGAGCTCGCGCCGCGCCCGGTCGTCGAGGCCTATGCCCGGCTGCGGCTCGCCGGGCGCGAATACGGCACCTATGGCGCCTCCGGGGCGCTGCTGCCGGAAGCGCTGCTCATCGAGCGGGCGATGCAGGCCTGAGGCGGTCAGCCGCTCGGCGCATTCTCCTCGATCCCGCGCAGGCGGTCGATCGCCCCCTGCAGTATGACCACCGCGGCGTGCTGGTCGATGATCGCTTTCCGCCGTCCGCGCGCCACGCCGGCCTCGGCCAAGAGCTCGTCGGCCGCGAAGGTCGACAGCCGCTCGTCGAAGAGCAGGATCGGCAGCTCCTGCCGGGCCGCGAGGTTGCGCGCGAAGGCGCGCGTCGACTGCGCCCGAGGGCCCTCGCTGCCGTCCATGTTGTAGGGCAGGCCGAGCACGTAGCCGACGACCGCCCAGTCCCGCGCGAGCTTATGCAGGCGCGCCGCGTCCTCGCCGAATCTCTGCCGGGCGATGGTCTCGAGCGGGCTCGCGAGCCGCCGCCGCGGGTCGCAGACGGCGACGCCGATCGTCTTCGTGCCGAGGTCGAGGCCGAGGAGGCTGCCGGCCGGCGCCGCGGCGGCGAGCGCGGCCGGGTCGGTCAGCACCGGAGCCACGACAGTCTCCGGTGCCGGTGCGGCGATTGACCGATCCCCGCCGCGCCGCTAGCTCGGCGGCGGCGCCTCATCGTCGGGAACAGCACCATGCTCATCACCTGGTTCGGCCATTCGGCCTTTCGGCTCGATTTCGGCGGCAACGTCGTTCTCATCGATCCGTTCTTCACCGGCAACCCGGCCTTCAAGGGAGACCCGGTCGAGGCGAGCCGCGGCGCGACGCACATCCTCCTGACGCACGGCCATTCCGACCATGTCGGCGACACGGTGGCGATCGCCGAGCGGACCGGCGCCAAGCTGGTCTCGAGCTTCGAGGTCTGCATGTGGCTGCAGGAGAAGGGCGTCGCCAAGGTCGATCCGATGAACACCGGCGGCTCGACCGACCAAGGCGGCTTCACGGTGACGCTGGTGCAGGCGTTCCACTCCTCGGGCAGCTTCGAGAACGGCGTCTGGCACCAGCTCGGCCATCCGAACGGGATCATCGTCGACCCCGATGAGGGGCCGACCGTCTACCACCTCGGCGACACGGCGATCTTCGGCGACATGGCGCTCATCAACGAGCTCTACGAGCCGGATGTCGGCATCGTGCCGATCGGCGGCCGCTTCACCATGGGGCCGCGCATCGCCGCCTATGCGGTGGAGAATTTCTTCGACTTCGACATCGTCATCCCCTGCCACTACGGCTCCTTCCCGCCGCTCGAGCCGACCGCGGAGCGCTTCGTCGAGCATCTCGACGCGCACAAGGAGCTGCGTGTGGTAGTGCCGGAGATCGGCGTGCCCTTCGAGGTCTGACCGCGGCTCCGACACCGCGCCGTCCCGAAGTCGCCGCAGAGCCGGTGTCTTCTCCTCGACTCCGACGCGGGGTGCGCGTCGGGGAGGGGCCGACCGATGATCACCGCCATGCCGGGTGCGCTTCTGAAGGGCGTGCTGTTCGCGCTGCTCGCCTGCTCGCTGCTCGTCAGTCCGGTCGCGGCGCCGGCCGCCTTCTTCGAGGACGACGGGACGGCGCCGCTCGAGGAGGCCGAGGAGGACGGCCGGCTCGCCCCCGATGAACGGGGTGAGGTCGCGGCCCGCGGGGCGGAGGACGAGGCTGCCGGCGCGGGCGGCGAGCCACCGACGTCGGGATGATTGCTCTGCCGGGCCGCGGATGCTAACGGCGGCGGCACATCCATCCGAGCGGAAGCGGAAATGTCTGTCGACGAAGCAACCGTCCGACGCGTCGCGAGGCTGGCGCGGATCGCCGTCGCCGAGGACGAGGTGCCGAAGCTGAAGGGCGAGCTCGACGCCATCCTCGCCTTCGTCGAGGAGCTCGGCGAGGTCGAGGTCGCCGGCATCGAGCCGATGACGAGCGTCACGCCGATGCGCCTTGCGATGCGCGAGGACCGCGTCACCGACGGCGGCGACGCGGCCCGCGTGCTCGCCAACGCGCCGGCGACCGAGCAGGGGTTCTTCGTCGTGCCGAAGGTGGTGGAGTAGGGAAGGCGCTCCGCGCCCGTCGGCTCGTCATCCTCCGCGAAGGCGGAGGATCCAGACGGCCCCGCGGCTCGCACGCGCGGCGACACACAAAGATGGATCCTCCGCCTTCGCGGAGGATGACGACGGAGAGGCGGGGGCGAGCGGAGATTGGCCTGCAGCCTCCGGGCGTCCTAAGTAGATGGCTGAACAGGTTTCCCCTCGCATGACCTCGCTGACCGACCTCACCATCGCGCAAGCGCGCGACGGCCTCGCGGCCAAGAAGTTTTCCGCCCGCGAGATGGCCGAGGCGCATGTCGCCGCGGTCGAGGCCGCGCGGAACCTGAACGCGTACGTCCTGGAGACGCCCGACAAGGCGCTCGCCATGGCGGCCGAGAGCGATGCGCGGATCGCCCGGGGCGAGGCCCGCCCGCTCGAAGGGATTCCGCTCGGCATAAAAGACCTGTTCTGCACCGAGGGCGTCCGCACCACCGCCTGCTCGAGAATCCTCGACGATTTCCGGCCGACCTACGAGTCGACGGTGACCTCCCAGCTCTGGCGCGACGGCGCCGTGATGCTCGGCAAGCTGAACTGCGACGAGTTCGCGATGGGCTCCTCGAACGAGACGAGCTGCTTCGGCCCGGTCGCCTCGCCCTGGCGGCGTGCCGGCTCGAACCAGCCGCTGGTGCCGGGCGGCTCTTCGGGCGGCTCGGCGGCGGCGGTGGCGGCGCGGCTCTGCCTCGGCGCGACGGGCACCGATACCGGCGGCTCGATCCGCCAGCCGGCCGCCTTCACCGGCACGGTCGGCATCAAGCCGCCCTATGGCCGCTGCTCGCGCTGGGGCATCGTCGCCTTCGCCTCCTCGCTCGACCAGGCCGGGCCGTTCGCGCGCACGGTGCGCGACACGGCGATTCTCTTGCGCTCGATGGCCGGGCACGACCCGAAGGATTCGACCAGCGCGCCGCGTGACGTGCCGGACTTCGAGGCGGCGATCGGCCGCTCGGTGAAGGGCCTGACGATCGGCATCCCGAAGGAGTACCGGGTCGACGGCATGCCGGAGGAGATCGACGCGCTGTGGGACCGCGGCCGCGAGGTGCTGGAGGCGGCGGGCGCCAAAACCGTGCCGATCAGCCTGCCGCACACCCGCTACGCGCTGCCGGCCTACTACATCGTCGCCCCGGCCGAGGCCTCTTCCAACCTCGCCCGCTATGACGGGGTCCGTTACGGGCTGCGCGTGCCCTCGCGCGACATCACCGGCATGTATGAAGGCACCCGCGCGGAAGGTTTCGGCGCCGAGGTACGGCGGCGGGTGCTGATCGGCACCTATGTGCTGTCGGCCGGCTACTACGACGCCTATTACGTCCGCGCACAAAAAATCCGGACGCTGATCAAGCGCGACTTCGAGGAGGTGTTCGCCGCCGGCGTCGACGCCGTGCTGACGCCGACGACGCCGAGCGCGGCCTTCGCGATCGGCGAGAAGGGGGGGGCCGATCCGGTCGAGATGTATCTCAACGACATTTTTACGGTGACGGTGAACATGGCCGGCCTGCCGGGCATCTCGGTGCCGGCCGGGTTGTCGGCCGAAAGCCTGCCGCTCGGCCTGCAGCTGATCGGCCGCCCGTTCGACGAGGAGACGCTGTTCTCGCTCGGCTCGGCGCTCGAGGCCGAGTTCGGCACCGCGCCGAAGCCGGCCGCCTGGTGGGCGCCGTGAGCGGCCCCGCCTCCACGCCGGCGGCGCTGCGGCAGGC
>JAEZCD010000232.1 GCA_023430145.1 Pseudomonadota bacterium | reverse complement strand
CCCCCGCCGGGGGCCGGGGGTGTGTGCGGGGGGGGCCGGCGGCCGGCAGGCCGATGACCTTCGGCTTGCCGGTGCTCTTTCCGCTCTTGTGCGCCGTCGGCGGGAGCGTGATCCGCCCGGCCTTCAGGTCGACGTGCCGCCACCGTAGCCCGACGATTTCACCGCGGCGTGCGCCGGTCAGCGCGACGATGCGGAACACGTCCGCCGCCTCGGGACGGATGCGCTTCTCGGCCTCCATCTTCGCCAGCGTCGCGAACAGCCGGGCGTAGGAGGCCGCGTCCTCGAGGATCGCGTCGCGGCTCCCGTCGCTGCCCAGATCGATGCCGGCGGCGACGTTGATCGTGGCGAGGTCGTGCTCGATCGCCCATTGCAGGATGGCGCGCAGCAGGCGGACGGACTTCCGTGCGGCGCCCTCCCCTCCCCGCACGATCGACTTTGCACCCTTCTTGACCTTCTCCGTGACAGCCGTTTTGCCGGCGACGATCGCCGCATGCGCGCGCTCGACGTCAACGCGCCGAAGGTCGGCGACACGCACCTTGCCGAGCAGCGGCAGAAGGTGGCGATCGATGCGGGAGTTGTCAGTCGCCCGCGTCTTCGGCGCCTTGCCCTTGAACGTGGCGCTGTCCCGGTAAGCCTCGACGAGTTCGGCCACGGTCGGCGCCTTGCGGCGCTCGTCGCGCTCGCCGAGAGGATCGCGCCCAGCGGCGACCGCGGCCCGCGCCTGGTCAGCCTTCCGGCGCGCCTCGTCGGCCGTGAGCGCCCCGTGCTTGCCGAGCGTGGCGCGTCGCTGGACGCCGCTCGGGGTCCGATATTTGAAGATGTAGCTCTTCACGCCGGACGGCAGGACGAGCAGCCCGAAGCCTTTCAGCTCGGTGTCCCAGATGATGAACCGATCGGCCTGCGGCGACGCGGCGTCGACCAAGCGCTTGGTGATTTTCGGCACGCCGGAGCCCTCCAAAAACCCGCCGTGTCACCACCATGTCACCAGCGAGCGGGAAATCAGAGTAAACGAGATAGCAGGCTTCCGGCGCTGGAGTAACGGCTATCTCGTTGTCATACAAAGGAAAATCATATGAGGGTGGCGCCTGTGTCACCAAGGGTTAGCGCGAGTAACGGCGTCTGATCTGCCCTGTCACGCCGGAGGCCGCGGGTTCGAGTCCCGTCACTCCCGCCAGTCGTCCTCTGGAGAAGTCTTCGCGAGCTTCGGATCTCGCCCGGAGGGACACCGCCCCCCGAGCCCGGGCAGGGCCGTTGCGGGCGCGTTCGCGGTGCCGGCGACAGCCTCCTACCAAAAGCCTGGCCTGGGTGCCCGCGAGGCGACGCATTCCTCGCGGTGAGCTGCGCGGCGGCCGACGGCTTCAGGCCCGGTTGCGGACGGGCTCGGTCATCCGCCAGCCTCCTTGGCGATCGCAGACGCCGCCATGATGCAGCGGAGAGCGTGGTCGGCGCCGTCGCCCCTCGCACATTGTCCACAACCGCCGCGGTGTCTTGGAGCTCCCCCGGCTCCCTTCGTTGCCGAAGCATTCAGCCCGTCGAGCTCCGACTCTATCGGCCCGACACGGCGGATATGTCAGGGATGTGAGGCCCGCTGGTGAGGGCACCCGGCGTAGACGCCCGTCCGGCGGCCTAACCATACGTCCGATACCCGTGAAGGTTGACACAAGAGGGCTTTTCGATCTAATCACGCTTCGTTATATAGAGCGCGGCTTACCTCAATAGGATCGAGGTCGACGGTGGGAAGCGCTCGCCCAAGAGGCCGGGAGATCGGATGACGAATTCACCGCTCGTGCTATCGCCCGGCGTCCCCGCCTACGCCGCGCTCCGGGACGTGATCCGTGCCGACATCATGGCCGGGCGACTTCCCGCCGGGACACGGCTGACGACGGCATCGCTGGTCGAACGATTCGGCATCAGCCAGATGCCGGTGCGGGAGGCGTTGCAGGCGCTCGAGGGCGAAGGTCTCATCACCATCCTGCCGCACAAAGGGGCGACCGTGCTGTCGCTCGACGCCAAGCGCGTCAGCGACATATACGACCTGCGCGGTGCCGTCGAGAGCCTGCTCGTCCGCCGCAGCGTGCCCAATCTCACCAATGCGGCCATGAAGCAGCTTCGGCAGATTCACGCCGAGCTGTCCGCGGCCGTCGCCGCCGGCAACTCGTCGGAGGTCTTCGCGCTCAACACGCGCTTCCATACCCTGATCAACCGCCACGCCGACAACCCCGAGGCCATCGGCGTCTACGACCGTTACGTCAACATCGTCGGCAGCCTGCGCACCCAGTACGGGTTCAGCCAGTTCCGCATGCAGCAGATGGAAGAGGAGCACGAGCAGATCCTCGCCGCACTGCTCGCTCAGGACGAGGACCGGCTTGACGCCATCATTCGCCTGCACGTCGAGGGCGCCAAGGAGGACCTCATTGAGCGCATGCAAGCGGCAGCGCCCGCGAGGACGGGGACCGGGTGACCGACGTGTTGCAGACAGCACCGCAGGCCGAGAGCGGCATGGCCTCCCGGCTGAAGATCAGGGACATCGAAACCTTCGTCGTCGACTGCTACCGCACGAACTGGGTGTTCGTGAAGGTGACCACCGACCAGGGCCTCTACGGCATCGGGGAGGGAACGCTCGAAAGCCGCGAGGTCACCGTGGTGCGGGCGATCGAGGAACTGGCGCGCGTCCTCGTCGGCAAGGATCCGTTCGCGATCGAGGGCCTGCAGCTGCAGATGCAGCGCGACAGCTACTGGCGGTTCGGCTGCGTCCTTTCCACCGCCATCAGCGCCGTCGAGATCGCCCTCTGGGACATCAAGGGCAAGGCTCTCGGCGTCCCGGTCTACGAGCTGCTCGGCGGCAAGGTGCGCGACCGCATCCCGATCTACGCCAACTCCTGGTTCGCGGGCGCCCGCTCGGCCGAGGAGTTCGCCGATAAGGCGCGCGCGACGGTGGCGCAAGGCTTCCGCGGGCTCAAATGGGATCCGTTCGGGCAAGCCTACCTGACCCTGACGACGGCCGACATCAACCGCGTCTGCGCCAATGTCGCCGCGGTGCGCGAGGCGGTGGGGCCGGATGTCGACCTCATGATCGAGGGCCACGGGCGCCTCGACGTGATGAGCGCCATCCAGGCCGGGCGGGAGCTGGCGCAGTTCAGGCCCCGCTGGTTCGAGGAGCCGATCCTGCCCGACCGGGCGTCGACGCTCGCCCAGGTGCGGCGTTCGGTGCCGGTGCCGATCGCGGCCGGCGAGCGCACCTATTCGCGCTTCGACTGCGCGGACCTGCTCGACAGCCAGTCGGTCGACGTGCTGCAGCCGGACGTCTGCCATATCGGCGGCCTGCTGGAGATGAAGCGCGTCGCCGCGCTCGCCGACGCCGCGCACATCCCGGTGGCGCCGCACAATCCCTACGGTCCGGTCTGCCAGGCGGCGACGATGCACTTCGCCGCCTCGACGCACAACTTCATCGTGCTCGAGACCTTCGTCATCGACGTGCCGTGGCGAAGCGAGATCTCGACCGAGTCCTACGTCTTCGAGGACGGCTGCTTCGTCGTCCCGAGCACGCCCGGGCTCGGACTCGACCTCTGCGAGGAGGCGTTCGGAAGGCATCCCTACACGCCGCACGACCTCAGGCACTACACGGGCAAGCTGACGGACATCCGGCCGCCGGGGTCCTGCCGCTGGTTCTGACGGCGGCGAGGAAGGGGCGCACATGGCGGGTACCGAGACGGGCGCGGCCGGGGCGGACGGCGCGATGGCGCCGCGAGCGGCCTTCGAGTCCATCCTGCTCGACCGCGACGGCGCGGTGGCGACGATCACCTTCAACCGGCCCGCCCAGCGCAACGCGCTGACCATCCGCTTCTTCACCGAGATGATGACGGCGCTCGACGAGATCGAGGCGGACGAGACGATCCGCGTGCTGGTGCTCGCCGGCGCCGGGCCGGCCTTCTGCGCCGGGCGCGACTTCAAGGAGGCGACCCAGGCGACGCCTGCCGAAGGCGTCCGCTACGGCCGCCTCAATCTCGAGACGCGCGACCGGCTGCGCCGGCTGCCGAAACCGGTGATCGCCCGCGTGCATGGGCCGGCAGCCGGCGGCGGCTGCGCCATCGCCACCGAGTGCGCCGACATCTGCATAGCCTCCACGAGCGCCCGCTTCTCGATCCGCGAGGTGCAGGCCGGCACCCTGCCCGGCCTGCCGGTGTTCACCCTCGGCCGGGCGCGCGCGCTCGGCATGCTCTTGACTGGCGACTGGATCTCGGGCGAGCAGGCCGAGCGCTGGGGCCTCGTCTACAGAGTGGTGCCGGACGACCAGCTCGACGCCGCCGTCAAGGAAACGGCGGAAAAGCTCGCCGGGCAGCCGGCGATGGCGATGGCCTATACCAAGCGCGCCACGGCATTCCTGCTCGACCTCGCCGGCTACACCCAGACCGAGCAGTATCTGGCCGAATGCCGCAAGCTCCTGCACCAGACCAAGGAGCGGGTCGAAGCACAGCAGGCGTTTCTCGACAAGAAGCGCCGCTGATCGGCATTCCCGAGCCGGCCGGCGGCGAGGCGAGCCGGCTCCCGGCCGCCTCGGACGAGCTGTGCTCATGCTCGCAATCCATGGATTGCGAGCAGGTCACCGGCCTATGACGGGTGCCCGGCGGAGGAAACGTGCTCCCGCCCGCGCCTCGTTTTCGGGCGGCCGCGCAGGCCGACTCTTTCAGCCTCCGGGGAAGAAAACCGGATCCTCGGATGACGGCTGGAGACGGCCCGCCCCTGGGGCCAACGGGTCGCGGCTGCGGCGACGAAGATGTGATTCGCCTCCCCATAATCTGATCGCGCGTTGTTGTATCGATTAGTTCGATCATGTATATAATCTCGCTGAAGCGGAGAGGCCCGCAGAGGCCTGCCGTCAGGGAGGATCGTCACATGGCATCACATGATCCGCATCAGGGCCTTCGTCCGAACCGTCGTCGCGTTCTAGGCGGCGCCGCCGGCATGGCCGTTCTCGGGGCGTTCGGTCTGTCGCGCGGCGCCTTCGCGCAAGGCGCCTTTCCGAGCAAGCCGATCGAGTGCCTCGTTCCCTGGGGTCCGGGCGGTGGCGCATCGACCATCTCCGACCTCGTCAGCAAGATCGCCGCCCAGGAGAAGCTGTCGCCGCAGCCGATCACGCTCACCCACAAGCCGGGCGCCTCGGGCCTGATCGGCACGGCGCTCGTCGCCGACCGGCGGGGCGATCCCTACGTCTACATGCCCGGCGGCGGCGCGCTCCTGCCGCAGGTCGTCGTCGGCGAGACCAAGATCCATCCCCTGAAGGACCTGACCTGCCTCGCGCTGAGCTGTGTCGACTCCTCGGTGGTGTTCACAAGGTACGACTCACCCTTCAAAACCCTGGCCGACGTCGTCGCCAAGCTGAAGAAGGAACCGCGCTCGGTGACGATGGCCGGCGCCGGCGGCGGCCCCGGCAGCTGGGACGGCATGCTGGAGACCGTGCTCGGCGCCATCGCCGGCGTGGAGTTCAACCAGATCCCGTTCGGCGGCGGCGGCGAGGTGCAGGCGGCCGTGCTCGGCGGCCAGGTCGACGTCGGCACGCGGCAGCTGTCGAACGCGCAGGAACTGCTGAAGGCGAACAAGATCCGCGCACTGGCGATCTTCGATGCCGAGCGCAATCCGAAGGTGCCCGACGTGCCGACGATGCGCGAGCTCGGCTACGACGTCGTCCTCAATCTGAGCCGCGGCTGGATGGCGCCGGCGGGCCTGAAGCCGGAGGAAGTCGCCTGGTACGGCAAGCTGTTCGAGAATGTCGGCAAGACGACAGCTTTCGACGACTTCTGTGTACAGAGTGGAATCGAGAACAAGTATCTCGGTCCGGCGGATTTCACGAAATTCGTCAGCGACGGTCTGCAGACCGTCGAGCGGATCTACCGCAAGATCGGTCTCGTGAAGTCCTGAGCCGACGCGATCCCCCGAGGTCCGCCGGCCACCGGCCGCGCGGACCGCATCTGTCTCGAGGAGCAGCCATGAGCCGTACGTCGCACGAGGATGGCCCGCCGATCGCCGCGACCGCGCCGAGCCGCAGAACCATCCTGGGGGGGTCGCTCGCCGCGGCCGCGGCCGGCGCCATCGGCATGCGCTCCGGCGAGGTCTTCGCCCAGGGCGCCTTCCCCTCGAAGCCGATCGAGATCCTCGTTCCCTGGGGGCCGGGCGGCGGACCCTCGACGATCTCGGACGTCGTCGCCAAGACGAGCGCCGCAGAGGGCCTGTCGAAGCAGCCGTTGGTGCTGAATCACAAGCCGGGCGCGAGCGGTCTGATCGGCACCGCCCTCGTCGCCGCGCAGAAGGGCAACCCCTACGTCTTCATGCCGGGCGGCGGCGCGTTGCTGCTGCAGGCCGTCACCAGCGAGACGAAGATCGATCCCTTGAAGGATCTAACGCCGCTGGCGCTCAGCACGCTCGACTCCTCGGTCGTCATCGTCGCCGCGAGCTCGCCCTTCAAGACGCTCGCCGAGGTGATCGAGCAGTCGAAGAAGGAGCCGCGCTCGGTGACGATGGCGATGGCCGGCGGCTCGGGCTGGGACAGCGTCACCTCCAACACGCTCGGCGCCGCGGCCGGCGTCGAGTTCAACCCGATCCCGTTCGCGAGCGGCGCCGAGGTGCAGGCGGCCGTGCTCGGCGGCCAGGTGCAGATCGGCGCCCGGCAGCTGTCGAACGCGCTCGAGCTGATCAATGCCGGTCAGATGCGGGCGCTCGCCGTCTACGACGCGGAACGCAACCCGCGCCTGCCGAACGTTCCGACGCTGCGCGAGCTCGGCTACGACGTCGTGCTGAACCTCGCCCGCGGCTGGTTCGGCGCGCCCGGCATCCCGCCGGAGGCGACCGCTTGGTACGGCGAGCTGTTCGAGAAGCTCAGCACGACGCCGAGCTGGGTCAGCTATGTCGAGAAGTCAGGCAGCGAGAACAAGTATCTCGGGCCCGCGGAGTGGGCGAGCTTCATCTCCAATACGATGGCGACGATCGATCGCAACTACCGGAAGATCGGGCTCATCAAGTAATCGCCGGCGGCGCGACGCCGCTGCGGGAAGGGATCCGGACGCGTGTCGAGAGCTGCGATCCTGCTGCCGATGGGCCTCGTCGCCTTCGGCGGCGTCATCCTCTGGCAGTCGCTGGCGACCATGGATTACTTCCTCGTCGCCCGCGGCGCGCCGGGACCGGGCTTTTTGCCGTTCTGGCTCTCGCTCGGCGTGATCGGGCTCGGCCTCGCCCTCGTCGTGCAGGCGATCCGCGAGCCGGCGGCCGAGCCGGTCGAGTGGCCGGACGCGCAGGGCTGGTGGCGGATCGGCCTCGTGCTCGGCGGCACGGCGATCGCCCTTTTCGTGCTGCAGCCGCTCGGCTTCTTCCTCACCTCGATGCTGTTCGTCGGCCTGCTCGCCTACGGCCTCGGCTTCCGCAGGCTGCGCTACCTCGTACCGACGGTGCTCGGCATCGGCATCTTCTTCGAGCTCGTCTTCGAGAGCGGGCTGCGGGTCGAACTGCCGGCCGGCATCCTCAGCTTCTGAGCCGGGGACGCCGTCTTGGACCTGCTCGCCAACCTCGCCACCGGCTTCTCGGTCGCCTTCACACCGACCAACCTCGTCTTCGTGACGATCGGCGTCGTCGCCGGCACGCTGGTCGGCGCGCTGCCCGGCATCGGCCCGGTGGGGGGCATCGCCATGCTGCTGCCGCTCGCCTACGGCATGCCGCCGGTCACTGCCATGATCCTGATGGCCGGCGTCTATTACGGCACGATGTTCGGCGGCAGCATCACCTCGGTGCTGGTCGGGCTGCCGGGCGAGGCCTCGAACATACCGACCTGTATCGACGGCTACGAGATGGCCAAGCAGGGCCGCGCCGGCCAGGCGCTGACCATCTCGGCCCTCGCCTCCTTCGTCGCCGGCACGTTCAGCGTCGTCCTCCTCACTGTCGCGGCGCCGCCGATCGCCCGCTGGGCGCTGAGCTTCGGCCCGCCGGAATATTTCGCGCTGATGCTGCTCGGCCTGACCTGCGTCTCCGGCCTCATGGGCGACAACAAGCTGAGGGGCTACATGATGGCCTTCCTCGGCCTCATGCTGTCGCTGATCGGCTACGACATGATCACCGGGGCGCAGCGCTTCACCTTCGGCCTGCTGGAGCTTGCCGACGGCATAAAGTTCCTGCCCGTGGCAGTCGGCATGTTCGGCCTCGCCGAGGTGCTGATGACGCTCGAGCGCCTGGGCACCTACCGCGTCATCGGCACCAAGCTGCGCGAGATGGTCGTCTCCCTGCGGGACATCCGGGACGCGGCACCGGCGACGCTGCGCGGCAGCGTCATCGGCTTCGTCATCGGCGTGCTGCCGGGCGCGGGCGGCGCCGTCGCCTCGCTGCTCTCCTACGTCACCGAGCGCCGGCTAACCAGGCACCCCGAGCGTTTCGGAAAGGGCGACATCGCCGCCGTCGCCGGCCCCGGCGCCGCCGACAACGGCTCGACCGGCGGCTCGATGATCCCGATGCTGACGCTCGGCATCCCTGGCTCGGCGACCACCGCGGTGATGATGGGCGCGCTGACCCTGTTCAACATCCAGCCCGGCCCCTTCCTGTTCGCCAAGAACCCGGAGTTCGTCTGGGGCCTGATCGCCTCGATGTACATCGGCAACGGCATGCTGCTGGTGCTCAACATCCTGTTCGTACCGGTGTTCGTCTCGGCGCTGCGCATCCCGTTCACGATTCTCGCGCCGCTGATCATCCTGTTCGCCATCATCGGCGTCTACAGCGTCAGCGCCAGCATGCTCGACCTCTGGGTGCTCCTGTTCTTCGGCGCGCTCGGCTACCTGTTCAAGAAGCTCGACTATCCGGCGGCGCCGCTGGTGCTCGCCTTCGTGCTCGGCAACGGGCTCGAGACGGCGCTGCGGCAGTCGATGATGATCTCGCGCGGCGACATGTCGATCTTCTTCCTGCGGCCGATCTCCGGCACGCTGATGGTCATCGTCGCGCTCGTGATCGCCTGGCCCCTCGTGCGGCACCTTCTGCCGGGACGCGCGCGCCGGGCCGCGGCTGCGGTCAGCCTGCCGATGCCGCCATCCCATGCGCGCTCCGAGCCGCGGCCGGGTACGGGAGGACAGCTTTGAGCTTCTCTGCCATGGGCGAGGCGGCGCAGAAATTCCGATCGATCGAGGCGATGTTCAATCCGCGCTCGGTCGCCGTCATCGGCGCGACGGAGCGGCCGGGCTATGGCGGCCGGTTCATGCAGAACCTCGTCGAGACCGGCTTCGCCGGGACGATCTATCCGGTCAATCCCGCCCGCGACAGCGTGTTCGGCATCCGCTGCTACAAATCCGTGCTCGACGTGCCGGAGCCGGTCGACCTCGTCGCCATCATCCTGCCGTCGGCGCAGGTCGTGCCGGCCTTCGCGGACGCGGTGAAGCGCGGGGCGAGATCGGCGCTCGTCGTCTCGGCCGGCTTCGCCGAGCTCGCGACCGAGGAGGGCCGCACGCGGCAGGCGACGCTGACGGCGCTGGCGCGCGACAACGGCGTCCGCCTCTGCGGCCCGAACTGCCTCGGCCTCGCCCATGTCGCCGCCAATGCCTGGCTGACGCCGTCGACGCGCATCGCACCGGAGATGAAGGACCAGCGGCCCGGCATCGCGCTCGTCTCGCAGAGCGGCGCCACCGCCTACCGGCCGCTGCTCGGCACGGCGCAGGACCGAAGGATCGCCCTCCGCTACCTGATTGCCACCGGCAACGAGGCCGACCTCGAGTCGACCGATTTCATCACCTACATGCTGCACGATCCGGAGGTGCGGGTCGTCGCCGCCGTCGTCGAGGGCTTCAAGAGCGGCGCGCGCTTCCTCGAGGCGGCCGATCTCGCGCTCGAGCTCGGCAAGCCGATCGTGCTCCTAAAGATCGGCCGCACCGAGGTCGGCGCCCGCGGCGCGAGCAGCCACACGGCGGCGATGACCGGCTCGGACGCCGTGCAGGACGCGCTGTTCCGGCAGAAGGCGGTGGTGCGCGTCGACGATTACGACGAGCTGCTCGAGACCGCCGCCATGCTGCGGACCGCGAAGGCGCCGCGCGGCCGCCGGGTCGGCGCGATCTCCGAGTCCGGCGGGATGGGGTCGCTGCTCGCCGACAAGTGCGCGGAGGAGGGCCTGGAAGTTCCGATCCTGTCCGAGGAGACGCGCCAAAAGCTGTTGGCGATCATGGGCGAGCGCGGCTCGGCGCAGAACCCGGCCGACCTCACGAGCTTCGGCACCGGGCCGGCTTTTCCGGAGGTTCTCGGCCATCTCCTTTCCGAGGAGCAGCAGGACCTCGTCATCATGTCGAGCGTGGGCGGCGCCATGCAGGTCGACACGATCATCGAAGCGGCGAAGACCTGCGAGAAGCCGATCCTCTACGCCTGGACCGGCAGCATCGGCGATACGCCCGACATCGAGGCGCTGCGGCGCCTGCGTGCTTCCGATGTTCCTGTCTTCTACCTGCCGGCCAAGGCGGCCAAGGCGGCCCGGCGCCTCGTGGACTATCATCGCACGCGCGCGCTCTGCATGAAGGAGCGGGGCGAGCCGCTCTCCGTCCCGACCGACCTCGCCGCTGTCGAGAAGCTCCGTCGACAGGTCGCCATATCCGGCGGCCGCGCCTTCACCGAGCACGAGAGCAAGCGGGCGCTCGCCGCCTTCCGCCTGCCCGTCGTCGAGGAGGCGTTCTGCCGCAACGTCGCCGAGGCAGTCGCAGCTGCAGAGCGTCTCGGCTTCCCGGTGGCGGTGAAGATCGTCTCGCCGGACATCCTGCACAAGACCGAGGTCGGCGGCGTCCGGCTCGGTATCGGCGACGCCGCTGCGCTGTCCGAGGCCTGCGAGGCGATGCTGAACGCGGTGAAGAGCCGCGCACCGAAGGCGGCGATCGACGGCTTCCTCGTCGCAACGATGATCGGCGACAAGATCGAGCTGATCGTCGGCCTGGCGCAGGATCCCCTGTTCGGACCGGTGCTGATGCTCGGCCTCGGCGGCGTCCTCGCCGAGGCGCTCGAGGCGACCGCTTTCCGCGTCTGCCCGATCAATGCGCGCGAGGCGCGCGACATGATCGGCGAGGTGCGGGGATTGCCGAAAATTCTCGCCGGCTTCCGCGGCGCGCCGAAGGCCGACACAGAGGCGCTCGTCGAGGTGCTGGTGCGCGTCTCCGAGCTTGCCGTCGTCGCCAGGGACGATCTCGCGAGCCTCGACATCAACCCGCTCGCCGTCCTCGCGGAGGGACGCGGGGCCGTTGCGCTCGATGCGCTGCTGGTGCCGAGCCCGCCGAGGGCGAGCGCGGAAGAGGGCCGAGAGAGCGGGCGCCGTGTCGCCGTCGGCTGATATTTCGGCGCCGCAGCGGCGCAGAGCGATCCAGGAGAGTTGGAGATGCTGAACCTGCCGAGCAAAGTCCACATCATGGAGGTCGGCCCGCGCGACGGCTTCCAGGCGGAGAAGACGTGGATTCCGACAGAGATCAAGATCCGCTTCATCGACGCCCTGTCGCGCACCGGCGTGCCGGAGATCCAGGTCACCTCGTTCGTGCATCCGAAGGCGATCCCGCAGCTCGCCGACGCCGAGGCGGTGATGGGCGGCATCGACATCGTCCCCGGCGTCCTCTACCGGGCGATGACGCCGAACATGCGCGGCCTGCAGCGGGCGCTCGCCTTCAAGGATCGCATCGATATCGTCAGCTTCATGCTGTCGGTGACCGAGTCGCACAACCGCGCCAACGGCAACCGCTCGATCGACGAGACGTTCGAGGAGCTGGAGCAGATGGCGCCCGTCGCGCAGGATGCCGGCTTCACCGTCTCGGGCAGCCTGATCTGCAGCCTCGGCTGCCCGTTCGAGGGCCAGCCGAAGCTGTCGCAGATGGAGCGGATCACCGACCGCTACCTGTCGATGGGCATCACCAACATGTCGCTGGCCGACACGATCGGCGTCGCCGATCCCGCGCTCGTCTATCGCGTCGTCTCGCACATGCTCGGCAAGTATCCGGAGGTGACCTGGAACCTGCATCTGCACAACACGCGCGACATGGCGCTCGCCAACACGCTCGCCGCCATGCAGGCCGGCATGAGCCGTTTCGACGGCGGCGTCGGCGGCCTCGGCGGCTGCCCCTACGCGCCGGGTGCCACAGGCAACATCGCCACCGAGGACATGGTCAACATGCTGCACGCGATGGGGATCGAGACCGGCATCGATCTCGAGAAGCTCGTCGCCTGCGGCCGCATGCAGCGCGAGTTCCTGCCGCAGGCGGGCGACAGCGCCATCCAGCGCGCCGGCATCTTCCGCCTGCGCGAGGCCCCGCAGCAGCAGCGCAAGATCGGCTGAGAACGAAGCCGGTCATGCGCATTCTCGATGTTCGTACCTATGTCGCGCCGCCGCCCTCGGGCTCCTGGCTGAACGAGGTCCGCGTCTCGACGCCGATGTCGGTCTACCCCGAATACGGCGCGCAGCGAGGTTCCTGGCGTGGACCGAACACGCAGGACGTCTTCATCGAGATCGTGGCCGGCGACGGCCTCACCGGCCTCGGCATCACGCGCGGCGGCGCCGTCGTCGAGACGATCGTCGAGAAGCATCTGAAGAGCCTGCTGGTCGGCAAGGATCCGCGCAACGTGGAGCTGCTCTGGGAGCAGATGTTCCTCGCCACGCTCGCCTATGGTCGCAAGGGGGCGCCGGTGATGGCGGTCTCCGGCGTCGACCTCGCGCTGTGGGACCTGCTCGCAAAGTCGATGGGCCAGCCGCTCTATCGGGTGCTCGGCGGCGCCGCGCACGAAAGCCTGCCGGTCTACGCGACGCATCCCGATCCGCACGCGCTCGTCCGCGAGGGTTTCGTCGGCACCAAGATCCCGATGGCCTACGGCCCCGCCGACGGCCGCGAGGGCTTGCGCAAGAATGTCGAGCGCGTCGCCGCGATGCGCGAGAAGGTCGGCGAGGACATCGACGTCATGGTCGACTGCTGGATGTCATGGGACGTCGACTACACGCTCGCCTTCGCCCGCGAGGCGGCCTCGCTCCACCTGCGCTGGATCGAGGAGCCGCTGCCGCCCGACGACTATGACGGCTACGCCTTGCTGCGCCGAAAAATCTCCGGGCCGCAGATCGCCACCGGCGAGCACGAATATTGCCGCTGGGGCTTCAAGGAGCTGCTGACACGAGGCTGCGCAGACGTGCTGCAGCCGGACATCGCCTGGTCGGGCGGCATCACCGAGATCCGCCGCGTGATCGCGATGGCGTCGGCGTGGGGCATCCCGGTTATCCCGCACAACGGCCTCATGCAGCCCTGGGCGACGCATCTGATGTTCGCGAGCCCCGCGTGCCCGCTCGCCGAATACATCCTGTTCTGGGGCGCGAACGACAGGGCACCGCCGCCGCTCATGCTGGGCGGCCTCGTGCCCGACCAGGGGCGCGTCCGGCCGCGCGAGGATGCCGGCGCCGGCGTCGCCCTCGATCTCGCCGAATGGCAGCGGCAGACTGGCCGGGCGGCGGCTGCGGCTGCCGACCCCCGACCTCAGGGAACGACATGACGCTGAGAGTGACGATCGCCGCGGACGGCATGCTGGAGCCGGAGACGACGCCGCCGATGCGGCACGAGCTCTCCTTCCCGCGCTACAACGATCCCGAGGCGCTCGCCGCCTCGCTCGCCGAGGCCGACGCGCTGGTCTGCCGCCGTGTGAACGTGACCCCTGCCCTGCTCACCCGCGCCCCGCGGCTGCGGCTCGTGCAGCAGGTCGGCATCGGTACGGACCGCATCGATCTCGCCGAGGCCGGCGCGCGCGGCGTCCGCGTCGCCAATACGCCGGGGGCGGTGAGCAACGCCGTCGTCGAGCACACCTTCATGATCATGCTCGCCGCGCTGCGCAGCCTCGAGACGCAGATGGCCGCGATGCGGAGCGGCGGCTGGTCCGGCGGCGAGGTCTGGGCCGGCGAGGAGTTCGCCGGCAAGACGGTCGGCATCATCGGCTACGGCTCGATCGGCGCCGACATCGCCCGCCGCTCGGCCGTGTTCGGCGCACGGGTGATCGTCCACACGCGGACGCCGCGTCTCGAGACGCCGCACGGCATCCGCTTCGTCGATCTCGCAACGGTGCTCGCCGAGAGCGACATCCTCGTCCTCGCCGCCGGCCTCAACGCGCAGACGCGCGGCATGCTCGGGCGCGCCGAGCTGGAGCGGCTGAAGCCGTCGGTGCTGTTCGTCAACATCGCCCGCGGCGTGATGGTCGACGAAGTCGCGCTCGCCGAGATGCTGGCGTCCGGCCGCATCCGGCACGCGGCCATCGATGCGTTCGCGATCGAGCCGCTGCCGGCAGACTCGGTCCTGCGCAGGCTGCCGAACGTCGTTCTGACGCCGCACAGCGCCGGCTCGGCGCGGCAGTCGAGCGAGCGCATCTGGCGGCAGATGAAGGAAAACCTCGACCGGCTCGCGGACGGTCGCGATCTCGTCAACGTCGTCAATCTCGACCGCCTGAAGCCGCGCATCGAGCTGGTGTAGACCCAAGATCGGCGCCCGCGATTCTCGAGGGTGGTAAGAGGAGCGCGGGAATCGTGCGCCCAAAACTGTTCCGGGGCTGGCTGATCGTCGGCCTCGCCTTTCTCGTCATGCTGCTCGTCTTCGGCAGCCGCTTCAGTCTCGGCCTCTTCATCCCGGGACTGACCGAAGCGCTCGGCGTCAGCGTCGGCTCGGTGTCGCTCGTCTTCGCCGTCTCGACGCTGCTGTCGGGCGTCACGCAGCCGCTGACCGGCGTCGCCGCCGACCGCATCGGCCCCGCGCGGGTGATCCTCGTCGGACTCGTGGCGATGGGCGCCTCCTTCGTCGGCAGCGGCCTTGCGACGGGCTTCTGGCAGTTCCTGCTGCTGATGGGGGTCGCCTCCGGACTCGCCTTCAGCGCCACCAACCTCGTCATCCTCGCCGCCCTGATCTCGCGCTGGTTCGACCGCCGCCGTGGCCGCGCGCTCGGCCTCGTCACCTCGGGATCGAAGATCGGCAGCGTCGTCATCGTCCCGGCCGCCGGCCTCTGCATCGCCGCCTTCGGCTGGCGGGCGACGCTCGTCATCCTCGGCCTCGGCATGCTGGCGCTGGCACCGTTCATCTGGCGCTACATGGCCTCCGACCCGGCCGAGGTCGGCCTCCTCGCCGACGGCGCCGGCGCGCCGGCGGGCGCGGAGGCGGCTGCCGCGGTGGGCGCCGCGCCGCCGGTCGCGGAATCCTCCGGCCGGGCGCTGACCGATCTCAAGCGCACCGTCGCGGTGCTGGTCAGGATCCCCGCGTTCTGGCTCCTGTCGATCAGCCTGTTCGGCAACGGGTTCATGATGAACCTCGTCTACCTGCACATGCCCTCCTACATGCTGCACCAGGGCTACGGTGAGCTGATGGCGACCGGCATCCTCGCCCTGATGGCCGGCATCGGCATCTTCGGCTCGATCGTCACCGGCGCCATGTCGGACTACGTGCCGCGCAAGGCGATCCTGGCCGTGCTCTACCTCGCCCGCTCGGCGGCGACGATGCTGCTCGTGCTCTGGCCGAGCGAGGCGACGATCTACGGCTTCGCCATCATCTTCGGCTTCCTCGGCTACGGCGCCGTCGCTGTCAGCTCGACCTTGACGGGCGACGTGTTCGGGCGGCACACGCTCGGCAGCGTGTTCGGCGTCATGTACGTGCTGCACCAGCTCGGCGGCGGCCTCGGCATCTGGGCCGGCGGCCTCTCGGTCGACCTGACCGGCAGCTATTCGCTGGCGCTGTGGATGTGCGTGCTCCTGTCGACGGTGTCGACGGCGGCCGTGATCCTCGTCAAAGCCGAGCCGCACCGGGTGCGGGCCGCGGTGCGGGAGAGTTCGGCGGCTTAGCGGCAGGCGTTCCAGTCGGAACCCATCCCGATCTCTCCCTCATTGTCGGGCTTGTCCCGGCAATCCAGTCCTTCAGCCGAAGAGAAGACCGGATGACCGGGTCAAGGCCGGTCATGAGGGACAGGAATCGTCGCGAGTCGAAGATATCTCCGTCATTCCGGGGCGCGAGCGAAGCTCGCGAGCCCGGAACCCATACTCCCCAATCGAGAGGGCTACTTCCGAGATTCGCCCTTTCTACTCGCGGCTATGGGTTCCGGGCTCGATGCTTCGCATCGTCCCGGAATGACGGCGGAGAACGCGCAACGGCCCTGCAACGGCCCGTTTGACTCCCTGCCAAATGTGATGCAATGTCCATCTTCTAGATCAAATCCGTAATCGCTGTATAGTGCGATCGAGAGGTGCAAGGCCCGCCTACACGACGGCGGCACGCGCCCATAAGAAGATCGGGAGTGGAACGAGGATGGTCGACTACATCACCGACGAGGTGAAGGCGCTGATCGGCGCCGAGTCCGAGTGGGAGGAGGCCTGGGATCCGGTCGAGCGCGGCCAGATTCGCCGCCATGTGCAGGCGACGATGGACCCCGACCCGGTCTACTGGGACGAGGCGGCGGCGAAGAAGAGCCGCTATGGCGGCGTGGTCGCGCCGCCGCTGTTCCCGCTGCATGCGCTGCGCGTCCGTCCCGACGCGCCCGATCCCTTCGAGCGCGCGGCCACCGATCCGCATTTCGACGGCTCGGTGCGCGGCGTCATGAAGGGCCTGCCGCCCCTGCCGATCCCGCTGACGCGCGTGCTGAACGGCGGCAACGCGGTCGAGGTCTACCAGCTCACCAAGCCCGGCGAGAAGATCCGCATCAAGAGCAAGTACCTCGACATCTACCAGAAGGAGGGGCGCAGCGGCACGATGGTGTTCCTGCTCACCGAGACCGTCTACACCAACCAGAAGGGCGAGCTCTTGCTGAAAGCCGTCCAGACCCGGATCATGCGCTGATGACCGCCGTTGCGAAAGAGCACGCCACGAATGCTCCGGCCCAGGTCTATTTCGACGACGTCGCGGTCGGCAGCGAGATCCCCGAAGTGAGCAAAGGGCCGATGACCACCGCCCACATCATGCGCTGGTCGTCCGCCATGGAGAACTGGCACCGCATCCATTACGACTGGAAGTACGCGACCGAGCACGACAAGACGCCGGACGTGCTCGTCAACGGCAGCTGGAAGCAGCACGTGCTGGCGCAGATGCTGAAGGACTGGGCGGGCGCCGGCGGCTGGCCCTGGAAGATCGCCTTCCAGTACCGCGAGATGGACATCCCGGGCGACGTCATCACCGCCTTCGGCCGCGTCACGAAAACCTACGAGAAGGACGGCCTCGGCTTCGTCGAGCTCGACATCGGCCTGAAGAACTCGCGCGGGCTCGAGAGCACCAAGGGCACCGCCACGGTCGTGCTGCCGAAGCGCGGCGGCCGGCCGGTGCCCTACCCGTTCGTCGCGCCGAAAGACTAGGAGCCAACCGATGAGCGATCTGCCGAGCCGCGTGACGATCTACGAGGTCGGGCCGCGCGAGGGCTTTCAGTTCGAGAAGCACTTCATCGCCACCGACCGAAAGCTCGCCCTCGTCGACGCGCTGGCGCGGACGGGCGTCGCCGACATCGAGGTGACCTCGTTCGTCAATCCGAAATGGGTGCCGCAGATGGCCGACGCCGAGGAAGTCTCGGCGGGGCTGAAGCCGGTCGACGGTCTCGCCTACAGCTGCCTCTATCTCAACACGAAGGGCCTCGAGCGGGCTGCCGCGACCGGAAAATATCACTTCGACGGCGCCCTGAAGCTCGGCGCGAGCCCGCTCTTCATCAAGAAGAACACCAACAAGACGATCGAGGAGACCGCCGCCACCTTCCCCGAATGGATCGACAAATACGAGGAGCTCGGCGTCCCGGTCGAGCAGGCGACGGTGAACGCCGCCTGGGGCTGCAACTACCAGGGCGAGATCCCGCACCAATGGGTGCTCGACCGGATTTCCACCATTGAGAAAGCCATCAACGACCGCGGCTATGAACTGAAGCGCCTCCTCATCTCCGACACCATGGGCTGGGCCAATCCCGTGCAGACCCGGGCGCTGCTCGGAAAGATCCGGGACCGCTGGCCCGAGCTGCAAATCCGCATGCACATGCACGACACCCGCGGGCCCGGTCTCGTCAACATCCTCGTCGCGCTCGAGATGGGAATCAGCCATTTCGACTCGGCGATCGCCGGGCTCGGCGGCTGCCCGTTCGCCGGCCACAGTGCCGCCGCCGGCAACATCTGCACCGAGGATCTGGTCTTCATGTGCCACGAGATGGGCATCGAGACCGGCATCGACCTCGAGGCGCTGATCGAGGCGGCGCGGCTCGCCGAGGACATCGTCGGCCATCCGCTGCCCGGCAAGGTGATGAAGGGCGGCTCGCTGAAGCAGTACAGGCGCGAGGCGGCCTGAAGAGCTCCTCCCCGGACTTGCGGTGCGCCCTGCGGGCGCGCCGCTTTGTTCCTCGGCGGCCGGGCCGGAGGGAAGCTGCGAGATCTCCGCTCATCCCGCGAATGCGGGGATCCAGACTCTCGCTTCTGCAAGGCCTGGATGCCCGCATGCACGCGCATTCGCGTGCTCCGGCCCCTACTCCTCCGCCCTTCGCACGACCCCCCTCCCCTCCAGCTCGGCGATCGCCTCGGCGTCGTAGCCGAGCCCTTCCAGCACGCTCTCCGTATCGGCGCCGACCTTGCGCCGGCCGAGCCAGCGCATGGTCGCCGGCGTGTTGGTGAAGCGCGGCACGACCTCCTGGACGCGCACTTTGCCGAGCGCCGGATCATCCAGCTCCCTGAACGTGCGCTGCTGCACATGCGGGTCGGCGAACAGCTGCGCTATGTCGCAGATCGGCCCGGCGACGACGTCGTAGGCGCGAAAGCGCGCCATGACCTCGTCCTGCGTGTGGCGGCCGATCCAGTCGGCGATGGCGCCGTCGCACTCGTCCATGCGCTTCACGCGCTGCGGATTGGTGGCGAGGCCGGGATCGTCGGCGAGGTCGTCGCGCTCGATGGCGCGGAACAGGCGTACGGTGACGTTGTTGGCAGCGCCCGAAATGGCGATCCATTTGTCGTCGCTCGTCTTGTAGGCGTTGCGCGGCACGCTCCAGTTCGAGCGGTTGCCGTGCCGCATGGCGACGTAGCCGAGCTGGTCGTAGTCGATCACCATCGAGCCGAGCAGGCTCAATAGCGGCTCGTAGAGGCTGACGTCGATCTCCTCGCCGACGCCGCCATTGCGTTCGCGACGCCAGAGCGCGGCCAGGATCGAATAGGCGCCGACCATGGCCGCGACACCGTCGGCGATCGGGAAGGAGGGCAGGATCGGCGGCCCGTCCGCCTCGCCATTGGTGATGGCGAAGCCGCTGAAGGCTTCGGCGAGGGTGCCGAGGCACGGCCGCTCGCTGTAGGGGCCGGTCTGGCCGTAGCCGCTGATGTGCAGCAGCACGAGGCCCGGATTGTCCGCCGCGAGCGTCCGGTAATCCATGCCCCAGGCGGCGAAGCGGCCGGCGCGAAAGTTCTCGATCAGCACGTCGGCGCGGGCGATCAGCTGTTTGGCGATGCGCTGGCCCTCGGGCTTGCCCATGTCGAGCGCCAGCGACTGCTTGTTGCGGGCGGTGACGCGCCACCAGAGCCCCTCGCCGTCCTTGAACATGCCGGTCTTGCGGACGTCGTCGCCCTTCGGATGCTCGATCTTGACGACGTCGGCGCCGAGATCGGCGAGCAGGGTACCGACGAGCGGGCCGGCGAAGATGACGCCGGCGTCGATCACGCGCAGGCCGTCGAGCGGGCCGGCCGGCTCCGCCCTCGCTTTCTCGTCTGTCGGAGCATCGCTCGTCGCCATGGGCCGATCGCCTCTCGATGGTCTTGGTCGGTGGAAAGCGGCGAGCCCGCGCGCCTCAGGCTTGCTTGCGCGCGGGCTGCCGGGTCAGCCAGCGCCAGGCGGCGCGGCGCGGCCCGCCGGTCAGCGAGACGAGCACCAGCAGCCAGACGAAGATCGCCACCGGGCTCTGCCAGAACACGGAAATCTCGCCGAGCCCCATGTAGAGCCCCTCGCGCAGATGCTTCTCGATCAGCGGCCCGAGCACGAGACCGATCACCAGCGGCGCCAGCTGGAACTCGAGCTTGCGAAGGATGTAGCCGACGATGCCGAGCGCGATCAGCACGAACACGTCGAGCATGCTGTTGTTGAGGCTGTAGGAGCCGATGAAGGAGACGATGAGGATCGCCGGCAGGAAGAGGTAGTTCGGAATCCGCAGCATGCTGACCCAGAGGCCGACGAGCGGCACGTTGAGGATCAAGAGCATGACGTTGCCGGCGTACATCGAGGCGATCAGGCCCCAGAAGATTTCCGGGTGCGTCGTCATCAGCATCGGCCCGGGCTGGATGCCCTGAACCATCATCGCCGCGAGCATCAGGGCGCTGACGGCCCCGAACGGGATGCCGAGCGCCAGGAGCGGTACCATGGTCGAGGTGGCGGCGGCGTTGTTCGCCGCCTCGGGCCCGGCGACGCCTTCGACGGCGCCCTGTCCAAGCTCGTGCTTGTAGCGCGAGGCGAGCTGCTCGAGCCGGTAGGAGACGAAGCTCGACAGGGTCGTGTGCGGCCCGGGAACGAGCCCGAGCAGGAAGCCGAGGATGGTTCCGCGGCCGAACGGCGCCCATGAACGCCTCAGCTCGACGCGGGTCGGCAAAAGCTCGGCGAGCCGCACCCTGGACGGGCGCCCCTGCACGAGGAGGGTCTCGACAGTCGTCATGATCTCGGCGATGCCGTAGACGCCGACGACCACGGCGACGATCTCGATGCCCTGGGTGAGCTCGATATAGCCGAAGGTGAAGCGGTTGCGGCCCGTCACCGCCTCCTGGCCGACGGTGCTGAGCAGCAGGCCGAGCGCCATCGGGAAGATTCCGGCCGCGAGGGTGCCGCCGGATATGCGCGAGAACAGGATGAGGCCGCCGGCGGTCAGGGCGAAGAACTCGGCCGGGCCGAACTCGATCGACAGGTCGGCGAGCGGCGGCGCGAACAGCATGACGCCGAGCGTCGCCACGGTGCCGCCGACGAAGGAGGCGAGCGCGACGATCGTCAGCGCGGCGCCCGCCCTCCCCTTCTGGGTCATCTTGTAGCCGTCGACGCATGTCATCACCGAGCCCGCCTCGCCCGGCATGTTGAGCAGGATGGCGGTCGTCGAGCCGCCATACATGGCGCCGTAGTACATGCCGGCCATCATGATGAGGCCGGTGGTCGGGTCGAACGAGTAGCTGAGCGGCAGGATGAGCGCGATGCCGGCGGTCGGCCCGAGCCCCGGCAGGACGCCGATGACGGTGCCGGCGAGCGCGCCCGCGAACACGGCCAGCAGGTTCTGGTACGTGAACACGACACCGAGGCCGTACAGCATGCCGTCCAGAGGGCTCACGCAGGGCTCCTCAGCGCGGATCGCAGGGCCGACAGCGGCGCAGCGGCCGGCCGGCGGCTCAAAGGCCGAGCACGCCGTGCGGCAGCGGCACCTTGAGCAGCTTCTCGAAGACGAGGTCGATCGCCAGCGCCAGCACCGCCGAATAGGCGACGGTGCGCGTCCAGCCCACCCCGGCCGACAGCACGCGCATCAGCAGAACACAGAACAGCGTGCTGCTGATCAACTGGCCCAGCCACGGCAGAGCGAAGAAGAAGCCGAACAACAGCAGGACCAGATAGACGACCCGACGTCCGTCGGCACCCGCCGGGAACTCGACGAACTGCTCGGCACTCGTCGACCAGCCCTCGTGGATGGTCGCCAGGCTGGCGACCACGAGGACGGCGGCGACGAAGATGGGAAACACGGCGGCGCCGGGCTGGTCCAGCCGGCCGAAGGGCAGCCCGAGAGCCACGGTCAGGTAACCGACCGCGACCGCGAGCCCCATGCCGCCGACCAGCAGATAGGCGTTTGCCTTGCTGAACCTGGCCGCTTTCATTCCGCCGGCTCAGTTGGCCTTGGCGAGAAACTTCACGAGCTCGCCGAACTCCTTCTGATAGGCGACGAGCTCTGCGCGGGTCGCATCCGGTCCCTTCGGGTCCGGGAGGAAGCCATGCTTGCGCAGGAAGGCGATGAACTCGGGGCTGCGCACCACCTCCTGGGAGGCCGCGTCGAGCTTCTTCAGCACCTCCGGCGGCAGGCCTTTCGGCGCGATCACGTAGTTGGCCGTCGCGAGGGTGACCTTGAGGCCCATATCGACCACCGACACCGCCTCCGGAAAGTCCTCCGACTTGCCGGGCTGGAAGCCGGCGACGACCTTCACCTTGCCTGCCTCGCGCTGGCCGACGATCGCCGCCCCATAGCCGATATAACCTTCGACACGGCCGCCGAGCAGCGCCACCATCGCCTCGCCGCTGCCGCCCGTGAACGGAACGGTGACGATCTTGACGCCGTGATTGTTGTTGATCTGCTGGACGATGAGATCGACGAGCGTGCCGGCCCCGGCCGTCGAGAAGCGGATCTTGCCCGGGTTCTTCTTCACATCCTCCATCAGCTCGTCCCAGGACTTCCACGGCGCATCGGAGCGAATGGCGAGATAGGCCGGCAGGTCGTCTAGCTTGACGATCGGCTGGTAGTCGTCGGGCGTCTTCCAGGCGAGGCCGTCATTGATCCAGGGCTGATAGGTCAATGCGGAATTCGTCGTGATGCCGATCGTGTAGCCGTCCGGCTTGGCAGTCACGACCTGCGCGGTGCCGATCGAGCCGGAGCCGCCGGCCTTGTTGATCACGTTGACGTCCACCCCGAGGACTTTGCTGAGCTGTCCAGCGTATTGGCGGGCGATCGGATCGGTGCCGCCGCCTGGATTGAACGGCACCACGAAGGTTATCGCCCTGTCGGGATAAGACTGCGCCTGCGCGACGGAGCCTTGAATTGCCACGCCTGAGATGACAAGGGCAGCGAGCGCGCCGCCAACGCATTTCAATCCTCGAACAAGGGCCATCGTGTCCTCCCTTTTCTTTTCTTCCGGAGAAAGGGCTTTTCCCCTTCGACTTTTTGCCGAGTGCCTGGAGATCGCCGGGCGATGCCCAGTCGGTAAGGATCGGGCATCCCAAATTGTATCAACTCTCACATCAAGCTATCTAATATGGGATGAATGTCAACAAGCCCCGCCGCGCTTCCCGCGGCGTGGCCACCAACCGTCCGGCGCCTCGGAGGAGCTTCCCGATCAGCGCGCCGCCATCCGACGCGCGCATGCTTAGCCGACGCCGCCCTCACCCAGGCCCGACGAGGGTCGCGATATACGCGTCCCGAGTGCCGTCCGCATGCGCGGACAGAACCGCGGCGACGTCCTCCGGTCGGCGCTCCGCAAGCAGGTCGACGATCCTCCGATGCTCGCCGAAGGACCGATCGTTGAGGAGATCATCCCGTGAGAGGTAGGCGCGCAGCGTCTTGAATCGAAAGCTGATCAGCGCGTAGGCCCGCTCGATGAAGGGATTTCCGGAGGAATGCACGATCGCCTCGTGAAACTCCGCGTCGGCCTCCCGGTAGGCGGCGACATCGGCACGCGAGCGGGCTTCTTTCATCGTCTCCAGGATTGCTCGCAGCCGACCGAGCAAGGGATCGTAGCTGCGCTCGATTGCGGCCCGCATCGCTCCGACCTCGAGGAGCGTGCGGAGCTCGGTGATCGCGGTGACCTCTTCCGCCGTGAGCTGAAAGACGATGGTTCCGCGCGCCGGCTGCACCTGAACGAGGCCGTCCGTCTGCAGCTGCAGCAGCGCCTCGCGCACCGGCGTCTTGCTGATTCCCATGTCGGCCGCGAGCACGCTCTCGGACAGCACGTCGCCGAGGCCGATCCGGCCGTCGACGATGCGGCTGCGAAGCTCCTCGACCGCCAGTTCCTTCAGTGATCGCGGTCGGACCAGGGCCATGTTGTCCTCCGACGATGGTTGCCGCCTGTCGCCACCATCTGATATATGAGATACAATCGCTTAGCGTTCCATATCAAACGAGCCGGCCGGCGACAGCTCGGACGAACCGGACGACCATCCAGGGAGGAAGGCATGCGAAAGTCATTCCAGCTCGCGTCCGTTTTGGCACTCGCCGCGCTCGCAAGTGCGCCGACGGCGTCGGCCGCCGACTACCCGGCGCGCCCGGTGGAGTTCATCGTCGGCTTCGGCGCCGGCGGCGGTGGCGACATCTCGCAGCGGCTCTTCAACAAGTACGCCGAGAAGCTGGTCGGTCAGCGCCTGCCGGTCACCAACAAGCCGGGGGCCGGCGGCGTCATCGCCTGGGCGGAGCTCGTGCGGGCTGCGCCGGACGGCTACACGCTCGCCTACACGGCGCCGCCGGTGAACATCATCCCGGCGCTCGCCAAGCCGAAGGAGACCGGCTACACGCTCGACCAGTTCCAGAACATCTGCGTCTACGCGGTCGTGCCGGACGTGCTGCTCGTGCCCGAGGCCAGTCCGTACAAGACGTTCAAGGATCTCGTCGCCTACGCCAAGGCCAACCCCAAGAAGATCAAGATCGCCAATACCGGGACGCTCGGCGCCGACTTCATGACCGGCCTGATGATCGAGAGCGCAGCCGGCATGGAGACGACGCCGCTGCCGTTCAATTCGGGCGCGCAGGGCAATCAGGCGACGCTGGCCGGGGTCGCGGATGCGATGATCGGCAGCGCGCTGCACGCCGTCTCGCAGAAGGGGACGATGCGCACGCTCGGCATCGCGGCTCCGGAGCGGCACTCGATGGTGCCCGACATCCCCACCTTCCGCGAGCAGGGCTTCGACGTCGTCTCGGAGCGCTATCGCGGCATCGTCGGACCAAAGGGCATGCCGGCCGAAATCGTCTCCTACTGGGCCGACATCTGCAAGAAGGTCACCGACAATCCGGACTTCAAGGCGGAGATGCTGAAGACCGGGCAGCCGGTCGCCTACAAGAGCCCCACCGAGATGCAGGCCGCGACCGACAAGCTCGCGACCGACATGAAGGCACTGGTCGACAAGTACAAGCTCGCCGAGTGACCGCACGTCCTCACTGACGGCCGCCCTCCACTGAGGCTGCGCCGAGCGGGTGCAGCCTTCTCCCTTCGCCTTCCGGATCCTCGCCGATGTGGCACGACATTCTCGTCGGCGTGACGAACAACCTCACGCTGACGCACCTGCTCGTCGTGCTCTCCGGCACGGTCGTCGGCCTCGTCATCGGCGCCCTGCCCGGCCTTTCGGCGGTCAGCGGCGTCGCGCTGATGATGCCCTTCACCTTCTCGATGGACCCGGCGCAGGGTCTCATCATGCTCGCCGCCGTCTACATGGCGGCCGAATATGGCGGCTCGATCTCCGCCATCCTCATCAACACGCCGGGCACGCCGGGCGCCGCCTGCACCACCATCGACGGCACGCCGCTGACGCGGAAGGGCCAGGCGCAGGAGGCGCTCTACATCTCGCTCCTCGGCGGCACCGTCGGCGGCCTCTTCGGCGCGCTCGTCCTGTTGTTCCTGACGAAGCCGCTGGCGCAGGCCTCGCTGCTGCTCGGCCCGTCCGAGATCTTCTGGATCGCCATCGCCGGCCTCGGGCTCGTCGCCACCCTGTCAGGCGAGAACATGCTGAAAGGCCTGTTCGGGGCGACGCTCGGCCTCGCGCTCACCACCGTCGGCCAGGACGTCGTCACCGGCGACATGCGCTTCACCTACGAGACATATCAGCTCGTCGTCGGCATCCCGATCGTGCCGGCGCTGCTCGGCCTGTTCGCCGTCGCCAGCATCCTCGGCATGCTCGAGCAGCCGGACGCCTCGGTGGCGCCGCTGATCGTCCGGCGCGGCGTGCTGCGCGAGGTCTGCGCACGGCTCATGAAGATGAAGTTCCTGCTCGCCTGGACGAGCCTGCTCGGCACCCTCATCGGCGTCATCCCGGGCGCCGGTGCCTCGATCGCCGCTTTCGCCGCCTACGGCGTCGCCAAGCGCGTCTCGAAGCATCCGGAAGAGTTCGGCAAGGGCTCGTGGGAGGGGATAGCCGCACCCGAGACCGCCAACAACTCGGTCGTCGGCGGGGCCCTCGTGCCGCTGCTCGCGCTCGGCATTCCGGGCTCGGGATCGGCGGCGATCATGTTCGGCGCACTCGCCGTGCACGGCATCATACCCGGGCCGAAGCTCTTCACCGATCGCGGCGAGCTCGCCTACACCTTCATGATCGGGCTCCTCTCGACGATCGTGGCGATGCTGATCGTCGGGCTCGTGACCATCCGCTGGTCGAGCCTCATCGTGAGGACGCCGCGGGCGATGATGATCCCGGCCGTCCTCGTGCTGTCGGTGATCGGCGTCTACGGGCTCTCCAACAGCCAGTACGACGTCTACGTGCTGGTCGTCGTCGGGCTCCTCGCCTGGCTGCTCGACAAGCTCGGCGTACCCCTCGTCACCGTCGCCCTCGGGCTCGTCCTCGGGCAGCTGACCGAGCAGAACTTCCAGCTCTCGTCCCTCGTCGGCGGCGTCACCACCGGCTCGACGTTGAGCTACTTCCTGTCGCGGCCGCTGACCGTCGCGCTGATGCTGATGGCGCTCGCGATCTGCGCCGGCGCCGTCCTGCAGATGGTCCGCGGGACGCATGCCGCGCCGGCCGCTCGGGTCGGCCCGATGGCCGCCGGGGGCGGCATGACCCGGTTCGTCGGCGACCTCCTCCTCGCCGGCGTGTCGGCGGGCTTTGCGGTCGTCGGCTTCCTGGAGGTTCGCCGGCTCTCGGCCCGCGCCGGCGAGTTCCCGGGCCTGCTCGCGGCCGCGCTCGCGGTGATCGCCGTGATGCTCGTGGTCCGCGCCTTCCGCTCGCGCGGGGAGGCGCAGGAGCGCCCGTTCGCCGACCTGCCATGGCCACAGCTGCTCGCCGTCGTCGTCCTCTTCGTGACGCTCGCGCTGACCGTCGGCAGGGTCGGCTTCTACGAGGCGGCCTTCGTCTTCGCGGCGCTCACCTATTGGCTGCTGGCACCGGCACCGGCGAAAGGACCGCTCGTGCGCGCGGCGCATGCGGGGGGATTCGCGATCGTGCTGGTGGCTGCCGTCTACGTCGCCTTTCGCCTCGCCCTCGACATCCCGACGCCGCCCGGCATTCTCGTCTGACCCGGTCGGCGCCAAGCATCACACCGGAGAACCAGCGATGTCCGCCTATCCTGCCGAGGCCAAGAACTTCCGGCTGCTGGGCCACGATCCCTCGGCCGCCTATGGCGGCGGCAGCCTCGTCGAGATTCACAGGGGCCACGCCTACGTCGCCGCAGTCGGCAGCTCGAGCTATCACGGGCCGGAAGGCTTCACCGTCCACGACGTGTCGGACCCGACGAGGCCGCGCAAGGTGGCCGAGGTGAAGAGCCCCTGGGGCGTGCATTCGCACAAGCTGCGCATCGTCGGCGACGATCTGCTCTATGTCAGCGCCGAGCTGCTGCCGGACGCGGTCGGCAAAGCACGGCCGGGCATGATGATCTTCGACATCTCGACGCCGAGCGCGCCGAAGGAGGTCGGCTTCTTCGACCTGCCCGGCGGCGGGCCGCACCGGTTCGGCGTCGACAACGACCGCGCGCTGGCCTTCATCCCCAACGACGCCGAAGGGTGGAACAACCGTGTCGTCTGGACGGTCGACATCAGCGATCCCCTGAAGCCGAGACCGATCAGCACCTGGGGCCTTCCCTGGCAGAAGACCGACGGCGTCGGCGTCAAGGCCGACGTCCGCCCCGCAGATCTGACGACGATCTTGCACGGGCCGCCGATCGTGCGCGGCAACCGCATGTTCGCCGCCTTCTGGGGCGGCGGCGTCGCCATCATCGACTGCACCGACTTCTCGAACATGAGCCTCGTCGGCCACGTCAACTGGAGCCCACCCTTCCCGGGCCGCTCGCACACCGCCTGCCCGATCGGCGACAAGCCCTATCTCGTCGTCACCGACGAGGGAAAGCAGGGGCACAAATGGTGGGACAGCCAGTTCATGTGGGTTCTGGACATGCGTGAGGAGACGAAGCCCTTTCCGGTCGCGAGCTTCTTTCCGGAGCGGAAGAAGTATTACGAGCGGCCCGGCCGCTTCGGCGCGCACAACATCGTCGAGGACATACCGGCGACCGGCCCCTACGCCAACCTCGTCTTTCTCACCTACTTCAACGCCGGCCTGCGCGCCGTCGACGTCAGCGACCCGATCGAGCCGAGGGAGGTCGGCTATTACGTGCCGGCCGCGGTCGAGGGACAGGCGGCGATCCAGTCGAACGATGTCGGTCGCGACGATCGCGGGCTGCTCTACATCATCGACCGCGGCGGGTCGGGCATGCACATCGTCGAGTATCTCGGCTGAGACCAGCCCCCGGGCACGGCGACAGCCGCACCCCGGCGCGACCTTCGAGCGGCGGGGAGACGTCCGCGCATAGACGACACCGTCGCGCCGATCGCCGCCGCTAACCGTTCGCCCCCCGCAGCGCGCGGTCGAGGTCGGCGTAGAGGTCGCCGAAATCCTCGATCCCGGTCGACAGACGCAGCAGGTCCGGCGGGCAGGGCGAGCCGGCGCCCTCGATCGAGGCGCGGTGCTCGATCAGGCTCTCCACCCCGCCTAGCGATGTCGCCCGCTTCCAGAGCTCCACGCGCGCCGCCGTCGAGACCGCCGCCGCCTGGCCGCCGCGGACGCGGATGCTGAGCATGCCGCCGAAGCCGCCCCGCATCTGCCGGCGGGCCACCTCGTGCCCGGGATGGCCAGGAAGCCCCGGATAAAGCACCTCCGCCACCGCCGGGTGGGCGGCGAGCCGCTCCGCCAGCTCCATCGCCGAGTTGGAGGCCGCCTGCACGCGCAGGTCGAGCGTGCGCATCCCGCGGATGAGGAGAAAGGCCTCGAGCGGCCCGAGAATCTGCCCCAGCATCGAGCGGTTGCGCACGATGCGCTCCCAGAGCGCATCGGTTCGGGCAGTCGCTAGCGCTCCGGCAACGACGTCGGAATGGCCGTTCAGATATTTGGTCGCTGCATGCATGACGATGTCGGCGCCGTTCTCGAGCGGCCGCGTCAGCACCGGCGTCGCGCAGGTCGAATCGACCGCGAGCGCCGCGCCGGCCGCGTGTGCGATCTCGGCCACCGCGGCGATGTCGGTGATCGACCAGAGCGGATTGGACGGCGTCTCGACCCACACGAGCTTCGTCACGCCCGGCCGCATCGAGGCCCGCACCGCATCGAGATCGGTGGTGTCGACGAGGTCGACCGCGAGCCCGAAGCGCGTGGCCTCGGTCAAGAGCCAGTTGCGCAGTGACCAGTACATGACCTTCGGGGCCACGACATGGTCGCCCGGCGAGAGCGCCAGGAGCACGGCGGTCGCCGCCGACATGCCCGAGCCGAGCACCATCGCCGCCGCCGCGCCCTCGAGGGTGCCGATCAGCGCTTCGGCCTCGCGCGCGGTGACATTGTCCGGGCGCCCGTAGATGTTGCCGCTGCGGTACTGGTTGTCCGGGTCGCGGATGAAGGTGGTGGCGACATGGATCGGCGGCACCACGGCGCGGCTCGGCTCGTCGATGCGCCCGAGCGCCTGGGCCGCCAGCGTGCGGCGGGTCCATTTCGCTGGGGAGAGGATGTCGGTGGTCATGGTGGTCTGCTCCGCACGGGTGGGACGGCTCAGCGGCGCACGAGAGCGACGAGGTAGCGGGCCGGATCGCGCCTCGAGGGATTGGTGAAGGCGCAGTCGCGCGGCACGGCGAGGTTCAGGGAAAGACAGTCGCCGGCGGCGAGCCGCGTCTCGTCCTCGCCCTCGCGGATGGTCACCTCGCCCTCCAGCGCCCAGACGTTCTGGGCGCGGAGGAAGGCGTAGGCCGCGGCCGGGTAGGCAACCGTTGCGCCTGGAGGCAGGTCGACCAGCACCAGCTCGAGGTCGGCGCCCGGCGGCGACACCGCGCGGCGCACATAGCCGGTCCCGGGATCGGTCCAGCGCGGCTGGTCGTCGGCACGCGCGAGGCGCCCGCCCGCTCCATCGCTCTCGGCCCGCGCCAGCAGCGTCGACAGAGTGAGCCCGAAGGCGCCGGACAGCCGCCCGAGCAGCGCCGCCGTCGGGCTCGCCTCGGCCCGCTCGCGAGGTGGTGTCTGATGTCGATGCCGTTCTACGTCGCCCCCGAGCAGGTCATGAAGGACCGCGCCGACTACGCCCGCAAGGGTGTCGCGCGGGGTCGTGG
>JAEZCD010000265.1 GCA_023430145.1 Pseudomonadota bacterium | reverse complement strand
CGCCGTCAGCTTCTCGCGCACCGCGCGCAGCATCGCCCGCAGCGCGCGGGCCCGCTCGCTGAGCAGCGCCACCATGCCGGGGGGCGGCTCGGCCGACGGCTCGCTCGCGGCCGCCTGCGGCTCGGAGGGCGCCGCCTCGGCGGTCTCCGATGACGGCGCCGCGCGGACGCTGCGGCCGATGGCCGGCGTCATCAGCGCTTTGGCCACCTTCTCCGAGCCGCAGACCGGGCAGGAGAGGAGCCCGCGCGCGGCCTGCGCGTCGAAGTCGGCCGAGGAGCGGAACCAGCCGTCGAAGCCGTGGCCGTCGGTGCAGGCGAGGTCGTAGCGTATCACGATACGGCTTTCAGGTTGGGTGACGAGGCGGCGACGAAGCTCCGGCTCACGGCGTCAGCGCCTCCGATAGGAGGGGGTCGAGCTTGCCGGCGCGCTCCAGCGCGTGCAGTTCGTCAGAGCCGCCGACATGCCGCTCGCCGACGAAGATCTGCGGCACCGTGGTCCGCCCGCCGGATCGTGCGATCATCTCCGAGCGCCGCTCGCGCTCCTGCCAGATGTCGATCACGGTGAAGGGCACGCCTTTTCGCGTGAGCAGGCTCTTGGCCCTGTCGCAATAGGGGCAGCCGGGGCGGAGATAGATGGTGACGGCGGACATCTGCGGGCTTTCGATCATCTCTCATAGCATATGGGCGCGATCGTCGGCCGCGACGAGGGCGAAGGCCAGCACGTCGACGCGCGCGGCGCCCGCTCGCAACAGCGCCCGCGCGCAGGCGTTGGCGGTCGAGCCCGTGGTCATCACGTCGTCGACCAGCACCAGCCTCCTGTCCCGCACACGCGGCCGCTGCTCCTCGGCAACGCGCAGCGCGCCTTGCAAGTTGCGCGCCCGTTCGGATGCGGAGAGGCCGACCTGGCTGCGCGTCGGCTTGACGCGGGAGAGAAGGTCGAAGCCGACCGGGACGCCGCTCGCGGCCCCCACCGCCTGCGCCAGCAGCCCGGCCTGGTTGAATTTTCGCCGCCACAGCCGGCCGCGGTGCAGCGGCACGGGCACGAGGGCATCGGCATCGACGAGAAGCTCGGCGCCGGCGCGGGCCATCCAGGCTCCCATCGCCCGGGCGAGATGCAGCCGGTCGCCATATTTGAGGCCGTGCACGAGATCGCGCGACGGCCCCTCGAACCGTGCCACGGCGCGGGCGCGGAAGAAGGCGGGCGGATCGGCGACCGCCCGCGGCGACAAGAGGCCCGCGCCGTGATCGTAGGGGAACGGCGTGCCATAGCGCTCGCAATAGGGCCGCTCGATCAGCGGCAGCTTGGCGAAGCAGGCCGCGCACACCCCGCCCTCGGCCGCGACCGGCGCGGCGCAGACGAGGCATTGCGGCGGCAGGAGCAGATCGAGCGCACGGCGCAGCACGGCCCGAGCAGGACCGATCGGAGGCGGCGCTGCGGGCTCCGGCAAGGCCATGAGGGTAGAGCCTATAGCGCGCCGCGCCATCCGGCGATTGACCGCGGGTGCTCGGAGGCCATATCGCGGGCGCGAGAGGATTTTTCGTGACAGAACCGCCGCGCCTGTTCGACCGCGCCGCGCTGAAGGCCCGCCGGCGGCGGGCGGCGGCGTCCGGCGAGCGCTTTCTACTCGCGCACGTCGCCCGGGAGATGTCCGAGCGGCTGTCGGCGGTGCTGCGGCAGTTCCCGCTCGCCATCGATCTGGCGACGCCCGGCGAGGATGTCGCGGCGGTGCTCGCGGCCGATCCGCGCATCCGCACGGTGGTCCGCATCGAGGCCGAGCCGGCGGTGCTCGGCGGGCAGGGCGCGGCGATCGCCGCCGAGCCCGATGCGCTGCCGCTCGCCGAGGGCGTCGCCGACCTCGTCGTCTCCGCCCTCGGCCTCTCGACGGTCGACGATCTGCCGGGAGCGCTCGTGCAGATCCGTCGGGCGCTGCGGCCGGACGGGCTGTTCATGGCGGCGCTGCTCGGCGGCGACACTTTTTCGGAGCTGCGCGATGCCTTCGCGGCCGCCGAGGCGGAACGGGAGGGCGGCATCAGCCCCCGCGTCGCCCCGTTCGCCGACGTGCGCAGCCTAGGCGCCCTGCTGCAGCGCGCCGGCTTCGCGCTGCCGGTGGCCGACAGCGACCGGCTGACGGTGCGCTATGCCGATCCGCTGGCGCTGCTGCGCGATCTGCGCGCGGAAGGCCTCGCCAACCCGCTCTTCGCGCGGCGGAGGACGTTTCTGCGGCGAAAGACCCTGTTCCGGGCGCTGGAGATCTATGCCGAGCGATTCGCCGATGCGGACGGTCGCATCCGCGCGACATTCGAGATCGTCTGGCTCTCCGGCTGGGCCCCGCATCCCGGCCAACAGCAGCCGCTGCGACCGGGGTCCGCCAAGGCCCGCCTCGCTGATGCGCTCGGCGCGGTGGAGAAGCCGCTCCCGCGGGAGGAATAGGTTCCGCGCCGACTCGATTCGTCCTGCGGCTCGACCGCAGGACGCGGCACTTCACGACGTCGGGATCATTGATCGGTCGCTTTCGCGCAGGGTGACGAGGCGCCGCGCGATGGCGGGCGTCAGAATCCCGCCTGCTTGCGGGCCAGCGTCTCGAAGTCGCCGGAGCTGATGCCGAGGTCGGCGAGCTCGCGCGGCCGATAGGACTCGAGCTCTTCCAGCGTTCGGATGTAGATCGCCCGCTTGCGCTGGTATTCGTGAACGGCCACCGGCAATTCGGCGAGGCGAGTGAAGAGCGCCGTCAGCAGATGCGGATGGCGGGCAGTTCCGGTTGCGGTTGTCATTTCCATGGCCTTGGTCGAGAGACGAGCCTCGCCCAGGGCATTTCCTCGTCGATCCGGCGATTGCGGTGCCGTTGGGGAAGAGAATCGGCTCGCCGGCGCCGAAGCGCAACGGGCACGGTCGCATCGCAGCTGCGCCGCCAGGGCATGGCTGCCTTAATGGCCCGGATAGGGCCGCATGGCAGGGCTCACTCCCCGCCGCACGGCTGCTGCGGGGCTGCGCGATCACCACCGACTGACGGTCCTAGGACACGAGCCGCCGCAGCCTTGGACGGCGCCGGTGTGATCACGATCATCGCCGATGCCGAGGCCTCGTCGACGCCCGGTCGAGCCCGCGGCGGCGCGCCCGAGAAGGCCTGGTTCGGGCTGACCTGCCGGGAGGCGGGGGAGCGGTCTTGCGGTCGCCCGCCCCAAAGCCTCACTGCAGCGGGAACGGCTTGCCGCCCATCACGGTGCCGAGAACCTTGATGGTCTTCAGCTCGTCGGGCGAGGCGACCGCGAGCGGATTGCGGTCGAGGATGGTGAAATCGGCGAGCTTGCCGGCTTCGATCGAGCCCTTCTCGCCGTCCTGGCCGAGCAGATAGGCGGCACCCAGCGTCACGGCGTGCAGCCCTTCGGCGACCGAGATGCGCTCGTCCTCGCCGAGGACGCGCCCCGACATGGTCTGCCGCGTCGCGCCGATCCACATCGCGAACAGCGGATCGAGCGGCGTCACCGAGTTGTCGGAGTGGAAGCTGTACGGAATGCCGAGCCGCTGCGCGCTGCCGGCCGGGTTCATCCGCCGCGCCCGGTCCGGGCCGACGAAGGTCGAGTAGTGCAGATCACCCCAGTAATAGAGGTGATAGATGAACAGGTTGGTGGCGACGTCGAGAGCCTTCATCCGCACGAGCTGGGAGGGCGTCACGAACTGATTGTGCTCGAGCCGGTGGCGCGTGCCGAGGCGCGGATACTGGCGCTGGGCCTCGTCCAAGGCTTCCAGGGCCATTTCCGTGGCCTGGTCGCCATTGGTATGGATCACCGCCTGGTATCCCCGCTTGTGCACCTCGAGCACGCCCTTCGTCAGCTCCTGCTGCGTCAGGTTGGCGACCCCTTGGTCGAAGGTCTTGAAATAGTGCGGCCACTGCAGGAGGCCCGTATAGCCCTGGATGGAGCCGTCGACGACGAACTTCACGCCGCCGAAGCTGAGGCGATCGGTGTCGGCCTTGTGCATCTCGGCGAGGTAGTCGAGGCCGCCCTTCTTGGCGATGTCGCCTTCCTGGAAGACCTGGATGATCGGATTGAGGACGACCCGCACCGGAAAGTCCGGATCGGCGGCGGCCGCCTTGTAAGCCGCATAGCCGCCCGGCAGCGAGCCGAAGGACAGGTCGGCGATCGTCGTCACGCCGACGCGATGGGCGAGCTCGCCGGCATCCGCGGTCGCCTTGCCCAGAATCTTCGCATCGAGCGGCGGCAGCTTGGCGATGAAGGCCAACGCCGCACTGATCTCCTCGATCTCGCCTGTCGTCCGGCCGTCCTTCTTGATGATCCCCGGCACGGTCGTGGAGTCGCCGATGCCAGCGAGCTCGAACGCCTTGCTGTTCGCGTAATAGATGTGCATCGAGAGATTCTCGATGAAGATCGGATGTCCGTCGGCGATCGGATCGAGATCGGCTCGCGTCAGCGGCGAGTTGCCGTAGAACTCCGGCTGGTAGCCCCAGGCGATCAGCCAGCCGCCATCCGCCGGCATCTTGGCCGCCGCGGCCTTCAGCCGGTTCAGAACTGCCTGCTTGGTCGGATTGCCCGGCACGGGCGTGCCGTCGGGGGCGATGCGATCGAAGCGGCCGACATAGACTCCCTGCCAGAGGACGCCGGTCAGCTGCGGATGCATGTGCGCCTCGATGAAGCCGGGCACGATCACCGCGTTCTCGAACCGCCGATCGACCTCGACCTCCTCGTTCGTCACCCAGCCACGCACCTCCTCGAGCGTGCCGACGCCGAGGATCCTGCCGTCCATCACCGCCACCGCCGGCGCGGTCGGTGTGCCGGGGTCGAGCGTCACGATCTCCTTGGCCGGGAAGATCGTGATCTTGCGCGTCGGCGCTGCCGCCGGGGCCGGCGCGCTCGCCGGCGCCACGGTGTCGATGCCCATCGGCTGGCGCGCGATCTCGCCATGTGCGAGCGCCAAAACCGGAGCGATCAGGGCAGCCGCGACGATCGATGCCAGTAGGGACGGTTTCATGTGCGGCCTCTCTTCGCCCCGGGAAATTCGGCGGACGTTGGCACGCGCAACGGACGCTCGCGCGGCGACCACCTTCGGCGAGCGGGATTGACGATGGACCAGCGAACTCGCGACGTCTTGGCGAAAAGTCGCCCGGTCTCCAGCGCCCGAGGCGCCGTCACTGAACCGATTCGATCGCCGCGTTGGTCTGCTCGAAATTGCTGTTCAGCGCCTCTCCCACGCTCGCCACGGTGACGATGATGGCGAGCGCGATGCCGCCGGCGATGATCGCGTATTCCACGGCCGCGGAGCCGCGATCGTCGGGCAAGAGGCGCCGGACGGCCGCCATCAGGGCGATGATCGACATGGCGTGCCCTTCACGTCTTCGCGAGCTTGGCCGCGAGCGGCGCGATCAGCGGCAGGTCGGCTTCCGGCATCGGCAGCCGGCCGAGGGCTTCGGCGTCGACCCAGCGCAGGCCTGCATGCTCGAGCGCTGTCGGCTCGCCGGCCCATCGGCGGCAGAGGAACAGCGGCATCAACAGGTGGAAGTCCGGATAGGCGTGGCTCGCGAAGGTCAGCGGCTCGAGCGCCGCCGTCTCAACCTCGATGCCGAGCTCTTCCCGCAATTCGCGCACCAGACTCTCCTCGGGCCGCTCGCCGGCCTCGATCTTGCCGCCCGGAAACTCCCACAGCCCGGCCATCGCCTTGCCGGCCGGACGCCGGGCGACGAGCACTCTGCCGTCGCCGTCGACGAGCGCGCAGGCGGCGACGAGCACGAGCCGGGTCACGAGAATCTCCTGCCGAGAGGGATAGCCGGGAGGGGCTTAAAGGGGGCTGAATCGGGTGTGTCGGAAAGGTGTCGGCGAGGGCGGAAATGCGCGCCGTGGCCCCTGCTCATCTGTGCGGCCCTCGTCGTCCTCCGCCTCTCCGCTCGTCGTCCTCCGCGAAGGCGGAGGACC
>JAEZCD010000243.1 GCA_023430145.1 Pseudomonadota bacterium | reverse complement strand
GGCCACCACGGCCGGCCGTGCCCGCGGCGCCGGCTCGGGGGTGCGCTCGGCGATCAGCGGCGCCGTGCGGCCGCCGGGCGAGGCCTTCGGCAGGTTCAGCGCAATCAGCTCGCGCATCTTGGCGTCGCGGCTGGCGCCGCTGCGGCCGCCGAGGACGACGCCGACGATGTGCCGGCCGTTCGCCTTCACCGAGGTGGCGAGATTGAAGCCGGAGGCCCGGGTATAGCCGGTCTTGATGCCGTCGACGCCTTCGACTCTGCCGAGCAGCTTGTTGTGGTTGGCGTGCGAGCGGCCCGCGAAGCTGAACGAGCGGGTGGAGAAATAGCCGTAGTAGCGCGGGAAGCGCTCCTGGATGGCGCGCGACAGCGTCGCGAGGTCGCGGGCGGTGGTGACCTGGGCGTTGTTCGGCAGGCCGTTCGCGTTGCGGAAGACGGTGCGCGACATGCCGAGCGCGCGCGCCTTGCGCGTCATTCGCTCGGCGAAGTCCTCCTCCGTGCCGGCGATGTTCTCGGCGATCACGACGGCGGCATCGTTGGCCGATTTCGTCACCAGCGCCTTGATGGCGTCCTCGACGCGGATCGTCGAGCCGGGCTTGAGGCCGAGCTTGGTCGGCGCCTGCAGCGCGGCATAGGAGGAGACCGACAGCCGGCTGTCGACCGTGAGGCGCCCGGCCTCGAGCTCCTCGAACAAGAGGTAGAGCGTCATCACCTTGGTGATCGAGGCGGGATAGCGCAGGCCGTCGGCATCGGCCTCGTAGAGGACGCGCCCGGTCTTGGCGTCGACGACGATGGCGGCATAGGGCGGCGAATAGGCCTGGACGGGCGCCCGCTTCGCCGCCGGCCGGCGCTTGCGCGCGGCCTCGGCGGGATCGGCAGCGGCGAGCACCACCGCCCCCGCGATCATGCCGACGATCCCGACACGGGCCGCAACGGCCGCGTGCTTTGCAACGCAACTCATAAGCATCATCAACCCCGGTCCCTGCCACCCGCCGCCCGGGACGTTCCCGCCCGAGAGGCCGAAGGCGATCGCGGAGCAACCTCCGCGCATCGCCCGTGTCGGCGCGGCCGCCGCCCGTTCCGCCATGCCGTCACCAGGACGGCACAGCTGTCGACGCTAGGAATTCGGAGTTACGGAAGGGTAAAGCGCATTTGAGGAAAATCTTACGCACGGCACACCAGCACGGCTCGAGTCTCGGCGGGCAGGCGGCCGGCGCCCCCCGGCCCCGGCTATCCCCCGAGCCCACAGCCAAGCGGCAGAACGTGGCGGAAGCTCGGCAGCCGGCGGATCACGAAGGCGTCGGCCGGTTCCGGCGATGCGAGCCACGGTCTGGCGCACCGCCGATGCGAGGCATAGATTAGCCGGGCGGGACGTACCGCCGAGGGAGTCGGAGAGAGCGGCGATCGCGCCGAGTTTGGCGATCAATGGGAGAACACGCGGAATCGAGCATCATGCACCGGGCATCGGCCCCACGGGGGGCGCAGACGCGCGGCCCCGACGGGGCGCCCGGAACAGCCGTGGTCACCAAGGCGAAGCCGCAGACGAAGCGGCCGAGCATGTACCGCGTGCTGCTGCTGAACGACGACTACACGCCGATGGAGTTCGTGGTGCACGTCATCGAGCGGTTCTTCAACAAGAGCCGTGAGGACGCGACCAGGATCATGCTGCACGTCCATCATCACGGCGTCGGCGAGTGCGGGATCTTCACCTACGAGGTCGCCGAGACGAAAGTGACCCAGGTGATGGACTTTGCCCGCAAACACCAGCACCCTCTGCAGTGCGTCATGGAAAAGAAGTGAGGCCCGTTTTGCCTTCATTCTCGCGCCATCTCGAACAGTCGCTTCACCGGGCTCTGGCCTTCGCCAACGAGCGCCGGCACGAATATGCGACGCTCGAGCACCTCCTGCTCAGCCTGATCGACGATCAGGATGCGGCGGCGGTGATGCGGGCCTGTAACGTCGATCTCGAGCTCTTGCGGCGCAATCTCGTCGAATACGTCGACAGCGAGCTCGACAATCTGCTCAGCGAGGCCGGTGACGATTCCAAGCCGACGGCCGGCTTCCAGCGCGTCATCCAGCGGGCCGTCATCCACGTCCAGTCCTCGGGACGCGAGGAGGTGACCGGCGCCAACGTGCTCGTCGCCATCTTCGCCGAGCGCGAGAGCCATGCGGCCTATTTCCTGCAAGAGCAGGACATGACCCGCTACGACGCGGTCAACTACATCAGCCACGGCATCGCCAAGCGTCCCGGAGCCTCCGAGACGCGTGCGGCCCGCGGCGTCGACGAGGATACGGGCACGGGCAGCGAAGAGCAGAGCGGCAAGAAGAAGGCGGATGCGCTCGACGCCTATTGCGTCAACCTCAATAGGAAGGCGCGCGAGGGCAAGATCGATCCTTTGATCGGTCGCGACCAGGAGATCCAGCGGACCATCCAGATCCTCTGCCGCCGGCAGAAGAACAATCCGCTGTTCGTCGGCGATCCCGGCGTCGGCAAGACGGCGATCGCCGAAGGCCTCGCGCGGCGGATCGTCCATGCCGACGTGCCCGACGTGCTGCGCAAGGCGACCGTGTTCGCCCTCGACATGGGCGCGCTGCTCGCCGGCACCCGCTATCGCGGCGACTTCGAGGAGCGGCTGAAGCAGGTCGTGAAAGAGCTCGAGGCGCACCCCGGCGCCATCCTGTTCATCGACGAGATCCACACCGTGATCGGTGCCGGCGCGACGAGCGGCGGGGCGATGGACGCCTCGAACCTGCTCAAGCCCGCGCTCGCCTCCGGCACGCTGCGCTGCATCGGCTCGACCACCTACAAGGAGTACCGCCAGTACTTCGAGAAGGACCGCGCGCTCGTCCGCCGGTTCCAGAAGATCGACGTCGCCGAGCCGACCATCCCGGACGCGATCGAGATCCTGCGCGGCCTGAAGCCCTATTACGAGGACTTCCACCACGTCCGCTATACGGCCGACGCCATCAAGGCGGCGGTCGAGCTGTCGGCGCGCTACATCCACGACCGCAAGCTGCCGGACAAGGCGATCGACGTAATCGACGAGACCGGCGCCTCGCAGATGCTGCTGCCGGAGAACCGCCGCAAGCGGACCATCGGCCTGAAGGAGATCGAGACCACCATCGCGACGATGGCGCGCATCCCGCCGAAGTCGGTGTCCAAGGACGACGCCGAGGTGCTGAAGCACCTCGAGGGCAACCTGAAGCGCGTCGTCTACGGCCAGGAGAAGGCGATCGACGCGCTGACGGCGACGATCAAGCTCGCCCGGGCGGGCCTGCGCGACGCCGAGAAGCCGATCGGCAACTACCTGTTCTCGGGCCCGACCGGCGTCGGCAAGACCGAGGTGGCGCGGCAGCTCGCCGAGCTCTTGGGCATCAAGCTGATCCGCTTCGACATGTCGGAATACATGGAGCGGCACACGGTGAGCCGCCTCATCGGCGCGCCGCCCGGCTATGTCGGCTTCGACCAGGGCGGCCTTCTGACCGACGGCGTCGACCAGCATCCGCATTGCGTGCTGCTGCTCGACGAGATCGAGAAGGCGCATCCGGACCTGTTCAACATCCTGTTGCAGGTGATGGATCACGGCAAGCTGACCGACCACAACGGCAAGCAGGTCGATTTCCGCAACGTCATCATGATCATGACGACGAATGCGGGCGCCTCCGACCTCGCCAAGCCGCCGATCGGCTTCGGCCGCGCCAAGCGCGAGGGCGAGGACCAGGAGGCGATCAACCGCCTGTTCGCGCCCGAGTTCCGCAACCGCCTCGACGCGATCATCACCTTCGGCAACCTGCCACCGGAAGTGGTCAAGCAGATCGTCCAGAAATTCGTCCTGCAGCTCGAGGCGCAGCTCGCCGACCGCAACGTCACCATCGAGCTTTCCGACGAGGCCTCCGAGTGGCTGGCCGAGAAGGGCTACGACCCGACGATGGGTGCCCGGCCGCTCGCCCGGCTGATTCAGGAGACGATCAAGACGCCGCTCGCCGAGGAAGTTCTCTTCGGCAGGCTGAAAGGCGGAGGCGCGGTTCGCGTCGTCACCAAGGACGGCGAGGACGGGGCTGCCGTGCTCGACTTCGAGTATCCGGAAGGGCGCGTCACGCCGAAGCCGGAGAAGATCGAGCGGCCGGCGGCCAAGCGCGCCAAGCGCCGTCCGCCGGTGCGGACGAAGAAGCCGCAGGGCTCCGGCCCGAAGGGCGG
This sequence comes from Pseudomonadota bacterium, assembly GCA_023430145.1. Lineage (GTDB taxonomy): Bacteria > Pseudomonadota > Alphaproteobacteria > Rhizobiales > Methylopilaceae > JAEZCD01. The sequence goes on along the minus strand of JAEZCD010000243.1, from coordinate 210 downwards.
CGGCACGCCGTCCGGCGGCAGCAGCCTCGTGCCGAAGGTGCCGCTGGTCCGCATCTGAGGTGATCGCCGAGCGCGTGCACTGCCTAGTCGACGGCCCACGTGCCATCGGAACCGGCAGAGCGGAGGCCTTAAGCTCCGCTCGTCCCAGCGAAGGCGGGGACCCAGCTTGTTCATCCGGGGAAGATCTGGGTCCCCGCCTTCGCGGGGACG
>JAEZCD010000226.1 GCA_023430145.1 Pseudomonadota bacterium | reverse complement strand
CGCCTATCCCGTCGCCCTCGGCGCCGCCGCCGCCGCGCACGGCCTGCCGCTGACGCCGACGCTCGGCGCCTTCGTGCTCGCCTTCGCCCAGAATCTCGTCTCGGCGGCGCTGCGCCTCGCCCCCATCGGCCAGACTTCCGGCACGCGCATCGTCGCGGCGCTGGCCCCGCTCGCCGAAGAGCTGGCGCGCGACTGCGCGGGCCTCGGGCCCGACGATGTCGGCGGCTGCACCTTCCGCGCCGACCTCGGCTCCTTCAGGCACGAAACCCAGTATACGAGGCTGTTCCGCTCATGATCTCCGCACATGGCCCCTTGCGCGTCGGCATCGGCGGCCCGGTCGGCTCCGGCAAGACCGCGCTGATGGAGGCGCTCTGCAAGCGCTTCCGCGCCACCTACGATCTCTGCGCGATCACCAACGACATCTACACCAAGGAGGATGCGCGGCTGCTCACCGTCGCCGATGCGCTGCCGGTCGAGCGGATCATGGGGGTCGAGACCGGCGGCTGCCCGCACACGGCGATCCGCGAGGACGCCTCGATGAACCTCGCCGCCATAGCCGAGATGCGAAAAAGGTTCCCGAAGCTCGACCTCGTGCTGATCGAGTCGGGCGGTGACAACCTCGCCGCCACCTTCTCGCCGGAGCTCGCGGATCTGACGATCTACGTCATCGATGTCGCCGGCGGCGAAAAAATCCCGCGCAAGGGCGGGCCGGGCATCACCCGCTCGGACCTTCTGGTCGTCAACAAGATCGATCTCGCTCCCTTCGTCGGCGCCGACCTGTCGGTCATGGAGGCCGATACGAAGCGTATGCGCGGGCAGCGGCCCTACGTCTTCACCAACATCCGCGGCGGGGTCGGGGTCGAGGCGGTGGCGCGCTTCATCGAGCAGGCGGGCGGTCTCGCCGCGGCGGCGTGAGGAGATCGCGGCCGGGGCGTCGTTCCGGGGCCCGAGCAAAGCGAGCGAGCCCAGAATGACGGCCGAGCGGGCGGTCGCAGCGCGGCTTCATCCCCTCGGATCCGACCCGAGGCCGGCGTCGAGCGCGCAATGACCAGAAGAACCCGCCGGCGCCCCTCGCCTCGGCTCCCACCCAGCAGAAGGGCATGAGGTCGCCCCTCCGGAAACATTGCCGAAACACGATAGCGGCTTTCGGCCCGCGCCAGGAAAAACGGCCGAAACAGTCGCCCCCTAAAACCTCGTCTCACGGAACGGCCACCGCCGAACCGAACCGGGGGAACAAGCCATGGTCACGATCCGCACTCTCGCCCTTCGCGCCGCCGCTCTCGCAGTCGCGATCGTCGTCGGCAGCGTCGGCCTCGCCGCCCTGGCCTATTCCCCGAGCACCGCTTCCGAGGCTTCGCCGGCGCTGACCATCTCCCGCGCCTTCGATGCCGCCGCTTCCATGCCGGCCGCCTCCGGCGAGCTGCGCGCCGCCCTCGCCGGCAAGCGCGGCGACCGCCTCGAGGTCGCGGCGCCCCGCGCTCGCTCGGTCACCATCGAGGTGCGCGAGCAGGCCGGCGTCTCGACCCTGATCCGCATGCCGGTCGTCGACGTCGCCGCGCGCTGAAACACTTCTCTCCCCGGACCAACTTCGCAGCGGCGCCCTCGGGCGCCGCTTTTGTTCGTGTGGACGGCGTCCGCGCCGAGGCGGGTCGGAACCCTGATCTCGTGAAGTGAAGGGCAGCGTCACGCCGAGACTCGGCCTGTGGCGGCGGTGCTTCGGCTCAGTTTCCCGACAGGCCGATACGCACCCGTCCGCCGTCGATCTCGGCGCGGTCGGACGGGGCCAGAGACGCCGCCGCCGCTTCGACGAGAGCGCCGGCCGACATCGCCTCTCCGTTCCATACCTCCCCGGTGGCGAGGAGGTCCTGGGTTGCGATCACGTCGCCGCTCGCGGAGAAGAGGCGGGCGAACCTCGCGCCGGGCTCGGGCAGCTCCGTCCCCGGCCGACGGCCCTCGACCGGGAAGAGCAGCGGCGCGTTGTTGCCGAAGCCGATTGCGATGCGGATCCCTTGCGGCTCGACGGAAGTCGTGCCGTAGTCCTTCTTCACCGCCTGAGATACGGCACTGGCCCGTGTCTCGGCATTCCATGACAGAAAGACGTATTGATCGGCCCGATTGCGATACACGGCCCCATAGATGCGAGCATCGCGACTGCACGAGAGATTGTCGAGATGCGCCATCCCGGTCCTTTCATGATCTATGACGATGCGATCGAAGCTGGATACCGTGCGGCCGAACAGCAGATAGGATGCGTCCCAGTTCCTGTTCGACACGCGGGAGAACCCGAAACACACGTCATTCCCGGCGAAGGCGGCCTTGATGCTTACCGTGTCGAACTTCTCGAAGAAGCGGCGGTTGCGGGCGTAGCTCGCCGAGCCGGTATCTCGGATCGTGGATAGCTGGGCGCCGTTGGTCGTCCAGATCGTGAGAACCTTCGACGTCGAATCGCCGACGAGTACATGCCGGTCGTCCTCGCTGATATCGAGTGCGGTGACCTGCACCGAATCCGGGAACTGCGCGTTCTTCACCGGGTCGATGGCCGCGCGCTGGCTGCCCGTCTCGGTCTCCCATAGCAGGATGCGGCCGCCCCGCAGCGGCGCGGCGACGATCCGGCCGCTGCGGCTCATGCGCAGGCTCGGGGAATGCCCCGGATAGCCTGCGTCCGGCGTCAGCGTGGCGATCTTCACCCCTCTGGCGGAATCCCAGAGCTCGACCGGGTGCTTTCCCGTGCCGTCATTGTACCTCACCACCGTGCGACGCCGGTCCGGCGAGATGACCACCGGAAAGACGTTGCCCTCGACAGGGAGAACGACGTCCCGCGCGTGGAAGGCACGCGCGAGCGCCCGCAAGGCGGGCTCGAAGGCCTTGTCTCCGGAATGGGCCGCCGGCAGTCCCTTCATCGCGGCGACGATCGCCTCGCTCCTGCGTCCGCGCTCCAGCAGCTCCGAGGAGCGCCTCGCCCAGTTCTCGGACAAGGCGACGGCCTCTTCGTGGGTGAGGTCGCCATTGAGCTCGAGATCGGTCGTCAGTGACGAACGGGTCCACGGCGTCTGCGCCCACGCGGTGGCCTCGCCGACACTGTTGGTCACCGCGCTCATGACCCGCTGGACGGAGAAACCCGGCTTTCCGACGAACTCGACGAAGGCCTGCGTGAACGGACTGAGGTTTCCCGTTCCATCGGCGGCCACGCTGTTGGGCGAGGTCGCATAGGCCACGAGCAGCCCGCGTGCCTGAGCCGGCGCCGCATCCGGTTTCGGCGAAGGGGCGAGGCCGCGCGGGAGGCTCCGCCCGGTCGAGACGGACAGCCCTTCCCGGCCTCCGGCCTGCAGGGGGTTGTCGCGGCATGCGTCCAGGAAGACCAGGGTGGCCGCCGCCTGCTTCTGCATGGACTCGACGAGATGCTGGACGGGCACGAAGCCTGCGAGGTCTGCGGCGCTGCTCGCATCGACCCCGACGAGATAGTTGACGTCGTCGACCTGGATGCCGTGGCCCGAATAGTAGAGCAGCGCGACATCGAGCGGGGCGCCGCCACCGAGCATAGAGGTAGCACACTTGGCAATCGTGCCCGCCGTGGCATCGGCGGCGAGAAATACCCGGAACCCGAGATCGCGAAGCACCTGCGTCACCGCCCGCGCATCGTTCGTCGGGTTGGGCAGTCGGCCAATCGCCGCCGAGTACCCGCCATTGCCGATCACGAGGGCCGCGCGGGCGCCCGCCTCGCGCAGCGGCGGCAAGTGCTGGCAGGCCTCCGGCCGGGCGGCATCGGATGCTGCCGCAGGCCCCGCTGTGACGGCGGGGACAAGAGACAGGAGAAGCAGGCAAAGGCGGGCGACGGCGTTCATCGCGTACCTCGACAGGGCAGATGTGGGGGAGCGAGCGAGTCAGCGGCGGGACAGGACGTCGAACTTCCGGCCGCGGAACTGGCCGGTCACGGTGCAGGCAGCAGCGCCCGACTTGCCGCACTCCGAGCCATGGACGGATATCGCAAGTACCGTGCGTCCGTTCTGCTTTCGAATCTTCAAACCCTGGGAGAGCATGTTCACGCTGCGGACGTAGCGCTGCTTGCCGATGTCGATCCAAAGATCCATGCGGCAGCCGCCGGTACCACAGAAACCGATGGGAGCGCCGTCGCACATCACGTAGTCGTAGTCGATGATGGCGTCATCTCTCCTATCATCATTCAGATCCGTCATCTCGATGGTACCTGGAAAGAATTCGAGCTTGCCGCTGCAGTCCGACTTGAGCTCCGCCCGCATCGCAACCAGGATATCGGTAACCGGCTTGTCTTGGGCGCTCGCTACACCCCCGAATGAAAGGGGAGCCGAGATGGCGGCGACCACCGCGCATCGTTCGAGTTGCTTCCAAAGCTGCATTCCCCGTCTCCATCCCGTATCGCTGCAGCACATCTTCCGGGATCGAAACGACGCCGACAAGGGGTACACGGCGAAGTGTGCGGCCGCCGGACGAGGCGGCTCTGCTCGCATAGTCTTGCCGAGCCATCGGCGATTCGGATCGCGCACCTCTCGGACCTCCAGACATGACCACGGCCGCGAACGGACAAAAGACGATCGGCGTACTCGGCGCGCTCTCGATCGGTGTCGGCGGCATCGTCGGCGGCGGCTTCTTCGCCACGTTCGGCCTCGCCATCGAGGGCGCCCGCGGCGGCACGCCGATCGCCTTCCTGATCGGTGGCGCGGTGGCGCTGGCGACCGCCTGGTCCTATGTCGGGCTGACGCTGCGCTATCCCGGCCCCGGCGGCACCGTCGCCTTCCTGACGACCGCCTACGGACGCGGCCTCCTGCCGGCCTCGCTGAGCGTCCTCTTGGTGCTCAGCTACGTCGCCGTGATGTCCGTCTACGCCTCGGCGCTGGCCTCCTATACGACCGCCTACCTGCCGGAGGCGATGCGGTCGGTCGCCCAGCATGCGATCGCCTCGGCGGCGATCCTTCTTCTCGGCCTCGTCAACTTCGCCGGCGCGCGGCTGATGGAGCGGACCGAAGGCGTCTTCAATGCCGGCAAGCTCGGCGTGCTCGGCCTGTTCGTCGTCGCCGGCCTCCTGGTCGGACCGCTCGACTGGAGTCGCCTCGAGCCGGCCGCCTGGGCGCCCGCCCAGACGCTGATCGCCACGGGCATGCTCGGCTTCCTCGCCTACGAGGGCTTCGAGCTGATCGCCAACGCCTCGGGCGGCATCGCCGAGCCGCGCCGGACGCTGCCGATCGCCTTCCTCGGCAGCGTCGCCATCGCCATCGCCATCTACGTCCTCGCCTTCGTCGTCGCCATCGGTCACATGAGCTTCGCCGAGGTCGAAGCCTCCCGCGATTTTGCCGCATCGGAGGCGGCGAGCGCCATCCTCGGGCCGGTCGGCTTCGGCATCATGACGCTCGGCGCGGTGCTGGCCTCGGCCTCGGCGATCAATGCCGACTATTTCGGTGCCGCCAAGCTGCCGGCGCTGCTCTCGCGCGACGACGACCTGCCCTCGCGGTTCCAGCGCCAGGTGCGCGGCCAGTCGATCGACAGCCTCCTGGTTATCGGCGCCTTCGCGCTCGTCGCGGTCAACTTCCTCGACATCCATGCGCTGTCGGCGGCGACGAGCGGCGGCTTCCTGCTCGTCTTCGCGGCCGTGAATCTGGCCGCGATCCGGCTCCGGGCGGAGACGGCGACGAATCCCGTCCTGCCGGCGATCGCGCTATCGCTCTGCCTCGCCGCCCTCGCGCTGATGGTGGTGCAGTTCCTGTCGTCGGCGGCCACCGTCGCCTCGGCGATCGCCATCGTCGCCATCGTCGCCCTGTCGGTCGCGGTCGAGCTGGCCTTCCGGGCGGTCTACGGCCGGCCGCGGGGCGGTTGACGAGCCGCGACTGCGCGCGAGGATCTGGCTGGGGCGCCAGGATTCGAACCTGGGAATGGTGGAATCAAAATCCACTGCCTTACCGCTTGGCTACGCCCCAAGCGCGCCCGACAGATAGACGCGACAGGGTCGGGGGGCAAGGAAGGCCGGCTTTTCCGCGTCGCCCTTGCGCGAGGGTGGAAGGATCCGTCGATCCGGGTTGGCGGAGAAGATGGATCCTGCGCTTTCGCGCAGGATGACGACCGAGGGCGCTACGACGACGGAGCGTGCTCGGAGGCGGCGCCCGAACTGCGCGCGCCCTTGCGGCCCGGCGCGCGTCCGCGCAAATGTCGGCCATGGCCGAACAGCCCGCCTTCGACCGAGAGTTCGATCCGCGCTACGGCGAGCCGGTCTCCGTCGCGCCCGGCATCCGCCGGGTGACGGCGAACAATGCGGGCCCCTTCACCTTCCTCGGCACCAACACTTACGTCGTCGGCCGCGGCCGGGTGGCGATCATCGATCCCGGGCCGGCGGATGCCGCCCATCTCGAGGCGGTGCTCGCGGCGGTGGCGGGCGAGACGCCGACGCACATCGTCCTCACCCACACCCACCACGACCATGTCGGCAATCTCGCCGCCCTCGCCGCGGCGACGGGCGCCGAGATCGTCGGCTGCGCGGCGCTGGGTCATCGACCCGATCGACGGGAC
>JAEZCD010000212.1 GCA_023430145.1 Pseudomonadota bacterium | reverse complement strand
GGCCACCCTCTCCCACGAGGGGAGAGGGAAGGAAGAGGCCTCCACACCCTCTACATCTCGCCGCTGAAGGCGCTCGCCGTCGACGTCGCCCGCAATCTCGAGCTGCCGGCGGCCGAGATGGGGCTGCTGGTCCGCATCGAGACGCGCACCGGCGACACGCCCGTCGGCAAGCGGCGACGCCAGAAGCTCGATCCGCCGGACATCCTGCTCACCACCCCCGAGCAGCTGGCGCTGCTGCTCGCCAATGGCGATGCGCCAAAGCTGTTCGGCGGCCTCGAGCGCGTCGTGCTCGACGAGTTGCACGCCATCGCCCCCGGCAAGCGCGGCGACCTTCTTTCGCTCGGCCTCGCGCGCCTCAGAAAACTAGCGCCCGGGCTCACGGCGACAGGCCTTTCCGCCACCGTCGCCGATCCCGACAGCCTCCGCCGCTATCTCGTGCCGCAGAACCCGCCGGGCGACATGGCCGAGCTCGTCGTCGCCGCGGGCGGCGCAAAGCCCGACATCTCGATCATGGACGAGACCGGCTTCCTGCCCTGGGCCGGCCACCTCACCTTGCAGGCGATGCCGGACATCTATGCCGCCATCGCCGCGCACCGGCTCAGCCTCGTCTTCGTCAACACGCGCATGCAGGCCGAGCTGACGTTTCAGGAGCTGTGGCGGCTGAACGAGGGCGGGCTGCCCATCGCCCTCCACCACGGCTCGCTCGATGCCTCGCAGCGCCGCCGGGTTGAGGCCGCAATGGCCGAGGGGCGGCTGAAGGCCGTCGTCTGCACCTCGACGCTCGACCTCGGCATCGACTGGGGCGACATCGACCTCGTCATCCATGTCGGCGCCCCGAAGGGGGCGTCGCGGCTCGCGCAGCGCATCGGCCGCGCCAACCACCGGCTCGACGAGCCGTCGAAGGCGATTCTGGTCCCCTCCAACCGCTTCGAGGTGCTGGAATGCCGGGCGGCGATCGATGCCGCCCATGCCGGCGCGCAGGACGCCATCGTCCAGCGCAGCGGCGCGCTCGACGTGCTCGCCCAGCACGTGCTCGGCAGGGCCTGCGCCGGCCCGTTCGACGAGGAGGCCCTTTTCGCCGAGGTTCGCACCGCCGCGCCCTATGCCGCGCTCGATCGCAAAACCTTCGCCGATGTCGTCCGCTTCGTCGCCACCGGCGGCTATGCGCTCGCGAGCTACGACCGCTTCGCAAAAATCCGCCAGAACCGCGACGGGCTCTGGCGCGTCGCCAACACCAATGTCGCGCAGCGCTATCGGATGAATGTCGGCACTATCGTCGAGGCCGACATGCTGCGCGTCCGCCTGTCGCGCGGCGGCACCGGCCGCACCGGGCCGATCCGCGGCGGCCGCGTGCTCGGCCAGATCGAGGAGGGTTTCGTCGAGACGATGGCGCCGGGCGACACCTTCGTCTTCGCCGGCGAGGTGCTGCGCTACGAGACGATCGCCGAGAACGAGGTGCTGGTCTCGCGCTCCACCGATCCGGAGCCGCGCGTCCCCTCTTACGCCGGCGGCAAATTCCCGCTCTCGACGCACCTCGCCGACCGCGTCCGCGGCATGCTGGCGGACCCCGCGAGCTGGCGCGCGCTGCCGACCGAGGTCTGCGAGTGGCTGACTTTGCAGGAGGAGCGCTCCGTGCTGCCCGGCCGCGACGACCTCCTGGTCGAGACTTTTCCACGCGGCGGCCGGACATATCTCGTCTGCTACCCGTTCGAGGGCAGGCTCGCGCACCAGACGCTGGGCATGCTGCTGACGAGAAGGCTCGAGCGGGCGCGGCAAAAGCCGCTCGGCTTCGTCTGCAACGATTACGCGCTCGCCGCCTGGTGCCTCGGCGACATCGACGCGGCCATCCGCACCGGCCGGCTGCCGCTGGCGGAGCTGTTCGACGAGGACATGCTGGGCGACGATCTGGAAGCCTGGCTCGACGAGTCGGCGCTGATGAAGCGCACTTTTCGCAACTGCGCCATCATCGCCGGGCTGATCGAGCGGCGCTTTCCGGGCAAGGAGAAGACGGGCCGCCAGGTGACCATGTCGACCGACCTCGTCTACGACGTGCTGCGCCGGCACGAGCCGGATCACGTGCTCTTGCGCGCCGCCCGCGCCGATGCGGCGACCGGCCTTCTCGACATCGGCCGCCTCGCGGAAATGCTGGCGCGCGTGAAGGGGCGAATCGTGCACAGGAGCCTGCCGCGCGTGTCGCCGCTGGCGGTGCCGGCCATGCTGGAGATCGGCCGCGAGAGCGTGTTCGGCGAGGCCCGCGAGGCGATCCTGGCCGAGGCCGAAGCGGCGCTGATCGCCGAGGCGATGGGGGATGTTTCGCAATGAGAGCGGGATCGGTCGGGTGAGTGAGGAAGTAAGCAGGCTGGATCCCCGCTTTCGCGGGGATGAGCGGGGATTGTCTGACGCGCCGGGCGAGACCGCCCGCTCCGCTCGTCCCCGCGAAGGCGGGGACCCAGACTTTGCCGCGCCCGGCCGAAGCACCGGCGCCCCCCACCTCCAAATCGCCGGCATCGCCTTCCTCGCGCTTCCCGAAGGCGCGCTGTTCCAGCCGGACGAGCGCCTGCTCGTCGTCGCCGACCTGCACCTCGAGAAGGGCTCGAGCTATGCCGCGCGGCGCGTGCACCTGCCGCCCTACGACACGGCGGCGACGCTGGCGCGGCTCGCGGCGCTGGTCGCCCGGCTCGCCCCGAGGACGATCGTCGCGCTCGGCGACACGTTCCACGACCGCCAGGCGCACGAGCGCATCGCGCCCGCCGACCGGGCGGCCTTCCTCGCGGTCGTGCGCGGAAGAAACTTCGTCGCCGTCGCCGGTAATCACGACCCGGCGCCCTTCCCGGGCCTCGTCGAGCGGCCGGTGGCGGAATTCCGGCTCGGCCCGCTGGTCTTCCGGCACGAGCCGTCGGCGGGCGCGGCGCCAGGCGAGATCGCCGGCCATCTGCATCCGGCGGCGCGGGTGATCGGTCGCGGCGGCTCGGTGCGCCGCCGCTGCTTCGCCGGCGATGGTTTTCGGGCCGTGCTGCCCGCCTTCGGCGCCTTCGCCGGCGGCCTCAACGTCCGCGCGCCGGCGCTGGCGGGCCTGTTCGATGGAGCCCGATTCGCCGCGCATGTGCTGGGCGAGACGCGCGTCTACGCGGTGGCGCCCTCCCGCCTACGCGACGGCTGAAAAACCCTACTCCGCCGCGATGCGCGCGCTCTCGAACATCCGCGTCCGGGGATCGCGGTGCATGCGGCCGTCCTTCATGATCATGGCGAAATGGCCCGGGCCGACGAGGATCGACTGGTCCTCGAGCGGATTGCCGTCGACCAGCAGCAGGTCGGCGAGCGCCCCCTCCTTCACCACGCCGAGCTCGCCCTTGTGGCCCATCAGGTCGCCGCCGACGGCGGTGGCGCAGCGCAGCGCCTCGGCCGGCGTATAGCCGAAGAATTTCACGAAATGGCCGATGTCGCGCGCGTTCTGGCCCATCGGCGTGATGGTAAAACCGTAGTCGCCGCCGATGACGACGCGCATGCCGCGGCGGCGCATCTCCTGATAGGTGCGGATCGTGTGCTCGAGCTTGCGCGGTAGCCCCATGTGCTCGACCACATCCTTCGTCAGGCCGACGACGTCGCCCTCGAAGACGCAGTTGTGCACGAGGCCGAAGGCCGGGCCGACGATCACCCGGTCCTTCACCGCCTCGAGCATGTCGAGCGCTTCCTCGTCGGCAAAATCGCAGTGATAGATGCAGTCGACGCCGGCGCGCACCGAGCGCTTCACCGATTCGGCGGCGCGCGAATGGCAGGCGGCGCGCTTGCCCCATTCGTGCGCGGTGCGGACGCCGACGGTCAGCTCCTCCTCGCTCATCGAGACGACCTCGGCCCGGGCGTGGCTGACGAACTCGTCGCCGGACACGTTGAACTTCACATTGTCGACGCCCTCGCGGCAGCAGAGCCGCACGGCACGGCGCACCTCGTCCGGGCCGTCGGCGATCATGCCGAAGCTTTCCGCATGCATATGCTGCTTGCGCTCGTCGCCGAGGCCGCCGGTGACGGTGATCTCCGGCCCCGCCGCCCGGTACCGCGGGCCGGCCAGATAGCCGTCCTCGATCTCCTGGCGGACGACGACGTCGATGCGGAGCTTCGCGGAGGCCGCCGAGTAGCAGCTGGTGAAGCCGTGATCGAGGATTTTCGTCGCGTTGCGGCAGGTACGCAGGAGGTGCTCTTCCGGCGGGATCTCGCCGAGATCCTGGTTGCGCGCCGGGCCGACGAAGGAGAGGTGGCAGTGCCCCTCGACCATGCCGGGCATCAGCGTCATGCCGCGGCCGTCGATGGTCTCGGCCGCGGCATCGGTGCCGATCTGGCCGTGGCCGCGCGCCACCGCCGCGATGCGGTTGCCGGCGACGACGACTTCCCCGGGATAGCGGTCGTCGCCCTCGCCGTCGAAGATCTGCACATTGCGGAACAGGAACGATGTCACGGTGGCCTCCCTACAGCCGACGCGGCTCTACGGCCGGTTGTGGCCGATGCTAGTCGGGCCCGGTCGGACGGCAAAGGGCGTTCTCATTGCCCCGCGCCCCACCGCCCGAAGGGGCGAGAAGCGCGGGAGCCGAGGCACGCTCTTCCGCCGCGCGCCGCGAAGGGCTATCCAGTCTGCAAAGCCGCGCGAAGCGGCAGGGAAACGCGCGAGGAGCACGACATGCAGCGCCGCAACTTCCTGAAGACCGCCGGGGCCGGGATCGCCGCCTCCGCCGCCGTCGCCGCTCCGGCGATCGCCCAGAGCGCGCCGGAGATCCGCTGGCGGCTCACCTCGAGCTTCCCGCGCTCGCTCGACACCATCTTCGGCACCTGCGAGCTATTTTCGAAGGCGCTCGCCGAGGCGACGGACGGAAAATTCCGAATCAACGTGCACGCGCCGAACGAGATCGTCGGCGGCCTGCAGGCGATGGACGCGGTGTCGAACGGCACCGTCGAGATCGCCCACACCTGCTCCTACTACTACGTCGGCAAGGACCCGGCCTTCGCGCTCGGCACGGCGGTGCCGTTCGGGCCGAACTCGCGCCAGATGAACGCCTGGCTCTATGCCGGCGGTGGCAACCAGCTCCTGAACGAGTTCTACGCGCCCCTGAACTTCGTCGCCTTCCCGTGCGGCAACACGGGCGCCCAGATGGGCGGCTGGTTCCGCAAGGAGATCAACACCGTCGCCGACCTGCAGGGCCTGAAGATGCGCATCGCCGGCCTCGCCGGCCAGGTCATGGCCAAGCTCGGCGTCGTGCCGCAGCAGCTCGCCGGCCCGGAAGTCTACCCGGCGCTCGAGCGCGGCGTCCTCGATGCAGCCGAGTGGGTCGGCCCCTACGACGATCTGAAGCTCGGCTTCGCCAAGGTGGCGAAATACTACTACTACCCGGGCTGGTGGGAGTTCGGGCCGACGCTGCACCTCTACGTCAACAAGACCAAGTTCGAGGAGCTGCCGGCCTCCTACAAGAAGGCCCTGGAGCTCGCCGCCGACATGGCCAACACCGTCATGCTGGCCAAATACGACGCCGAGAATCCGAAGGCGCTGCGCGAGCTGGTCGCCCAGGGCGCGGTGCTGAAGCCCTATTCGCGCGAGATCCTCGAGGCCGGCTACAAGGCCTGGCAAGAGGTCGCCGCGGACATCTCGGCGAAGAACCCGGCCTTCAAGAAGCTCTACGATTCGCAGACGGGCTTCCGCAACGAGGAGACGCTGTGGTTCCGCGTCGCCGAGCTGCCGCTCGATGCCTTCATGGCGCAGATGCAGAGCCGGGGCTGAGGCGCTGGAACCGCGCGCGCTGCCGGCCGAGCTGCCGCTGTTCGAGGACCTGCCCGGCGCACCCGCCGACTGGGCGCTGTTCCTCGATCTCGACGGCACGCTGATCGACATCGCCGCGCGGCCCGAGGCGGTGCAGGTGACGGACGATCTCCTGCCCGCGCTCGCCCGGCTGACGAACCTTCTCGACGGCGCCATAGCGGTCGTCACCGGGCGCCGGCTCGCCGACATCGACAACCTGCTCGGGCCGCTGCCGCTGCCGGTCGCCGGCCTGCACGGGGCGGCGATTCGCATCGACGGCGAGCTGCTCGCCGCCGAAGGGGCGCAGGACATTCCGGCGCCGCTGACCGAGGCGCTGCTCGGCTTCGTCCACGCCCGTCCCGGGCTGCTGCTCGAGCCGAAGGGCGCCAGCACCGCCGTCCACTATCGCAACGCGCCCGAGCGCGCCGCCGAGGTGGAGGCGGAGGTGTTTCGGCTCGTCGGCCTGTTCGCGCCCGGCCACGACGTCCAGCCCGGCAAGATGGTGTTCGAGATCAAGCCCCGCGGCGTGAACAAGGGGCTCGCCATCGGCAAGCTGCTGGAGACGCCGCGTTTCCGCGGCCGCCGGCCGGCGGTGTTCGGCGACGACCTCACCGACGAGGCTGGCTTCCTTCTCGCCAGGGGCAAAGGCGGCGTGGCGACGATCGTCGGCGAGCCGCCGCGACCGACGGCCGCCGATTTCCGGCTGCCGGGCCCGGCCGCGATGCGGGACTGGCTCGGCCGTGCCTTCGCCGGGGAGGCGGGACAAGCGGATGCGGCGAAGAAGTCCGCCTGAAGGCTCGCGGACTCGGCGCAGAAGTTGCAGGATGAGATTCGAACGCTGCAGCGGGGGTGGCTTGCAGATGATCGACAAGGCGCTGGGCGGGCATCTCGACGAGGACCGTCACCGCTTCGATGCGGGGCTGTCGGCGGGTCTTCACGATGCCGTGCTATGCACCTCTGCCGGCCTTGCGGCCACGCCTCTGTTTCGGAACGTTGCCTATGCTTTGAGCGTTGCCTCGGCGGGTCGGGTGCTGCGTTCATGACCGCGCTCGAGGACAGAGGTGGGAGTGGGCGTATGGGCCGGCTGGTGGTGGTCTCCAATCGGGTACCGGTTCCGAGGGAGGGCCAGCCGTCGTCGGGTGGTCTCGCCGTGGCGCTCGAGGGCGCGCTCCGACAGCGCGGCGGCCTGTGGTTCGGCTGGTCCGGGAAAACCTGTGGCGCCGCGGAGCCGGAGGGGCCGGAGATCATCGAGAGCGGCAATGTCTGCTACGTGGTGGTCGACCTCACGACCCGCGATCTCGACGAGTATTACAACGGCTACGCCAACCGCGCCCTGTGGCCGCTGTTCCACTACCGCATGGATCTGACCGAGTTCGCCCGCAACGACATGGCGGGCTATTTCCGTGTCAACAAGGGATTCGCCCGCCTGCTCGCGCCGCGCCTGAAGCGCGACGATCTCGTCTGGATCCACGACTATCACCTCATCCCGCTCGCCGCCGAGCTGCGGGCGCAGGGCGTCGAGAACCGGATGGCGTTCTTCCTGCACATCCCGTTTCCGCCGCCGGACGTGCTAACCACCCTGCCGGCGCATGCCGAACTCGTGCGCAGCCTCTGCACCTACGACGTGGTCGGCTTCCAGACCGACTACGATGCCGAGAACTTCGTCAGCTATCTCGTCCGCGAGCGCATCGGCCGGCGGTCGGGCGAGCATTGGGTCGAGGCGTTCGGCCGCAGGATTCACGTGCGCGCCTTCCCGGTCGGCATCGAGACCGAGGCTTTCGCCGCCGAGGCGCGCCAGGCCGAGAACGCGACCCTGGTCCGCCGCGCCCGGCAGAGCGTCGGCGGCCGCGAGCTCTTGATCGGCGTCGACCGGCTCGACTACTCCAAGGGCATCGCGCAGCGGATCGAGGCGTTCGAGCGCTTCATGACCGTCAATCCGCAGTTCCGCGGCCGCGTCACCTACATGCAGATCACGCCGAAGTCGCGCGAGGATGTGCCCGAATACGTCGCCATGGAGAGGGTGGTCGCCGAGATCGCCGGGCGGGTGAACGGCAGCCTCGGCGACGTCGACTGGACGCCGATCCGCTACGTCAACCGCACCATCCGCCGGAGCGCGCTCGCCGGCCTCTACCGCGGCGCCCGGGTCGGCCTCGTGACGCCGCTGCGCGACGGTATGAACCTCGTCGCCAAGGAATACGTCGCCGCCCAGGACCCGGGCGACCCCGGCGTGCTGATCCTCTCCCGCTTCGCCGGCGCCGCGCGCGAGCTCGACGCCGCTGTTCTCGTCAATCCCTACGACGTCGAGGACATCGCCGGGGCGATCTTGCGCGCCGTGACGATGCCGCTCGGCGAGCGCCGGGCGCGCTGGCGGGCGATGATGGACATGCTCGAATACAACGACGTCGACCGCTGGTGCACGACCATGCTGGCCGCGCTCGCCGGCGAGGACTTCATCGAATCGCCGCCGCCCAAGTCCGAGCGGCCGTGGGAGCTGCCGGGCGACGGCGAGCCGATGGCGCTGGCGGGCTGAGCTGCGGGACCGCCTCAGGCGCTGCTCGCCCTCAGCACTGCCCATGTCGCCGGGCCGATGATGCCGTCCGGCTCGAGATCGTGCCGCGCCTGGAAATCGAGCACTGCCTCTTTCGTGTGCGCGCCATAGTCGCCGTCCACCCAGAGCTTATAGCCCGCCTCGACCAACTCGCGTTGGAGGTCCTCGACGGCATCGCCCTGGTCGCCGGGGCGAATGAGGCCGACCTTTCCGGTCGGTGTCGTCTCGGCCATCCAGATGGCCACGGCCTTCCTCAGGTACCGCGTGCGATCGGCGAGCCCGTTGAGGCCGCCATTGATGGCCCGCGTCACCGCCTGCACGTCGTCGCGGTCGGCGTGACGGTTGATGTTCCGGCGGCGCCAGTAGGAGATGCCGGCGAGCAGCGCCCAGGGAAATTCCTCGAGCGCATCCGGGGTCTTCTCGAAGTCGGGCGCCTTCGGATCCATCTTCTGGATATCGCGGGTGGCTTCCGCATAGTTCGCACGGCCGGTGGTTTGAATGAGGCCCCGGCCCCGATAGCGCTTCCCATCGCCCTTTTTGGTGTTGCCGAGGTCCTTGCGGCCCTCGTAGGCGGCGCCAGAAGCGAACTCGCGCGTCACGCGGAAGTGGGCGCTCTCATGCGCCAGCTGCGCCATGAAATGGCACAGGCGAAGCGGCGTATCGATGCCGCCCGCGGCGATGAGATGCTGGTTGGCGACAATGCCGTCGACGATTCGCTTCGCCGCGGTCTTCGACATCTCGCGGACGTGATTCTCGGTGATCTCGACCATGATTGCCTCTCCATCCCCCCGCATCAGCGTAGCGTTGCACGCCAAAGTTGCCAATCCCGGCATAGAGGTTGCTATGAGGAAATCCGTGTCTCGACCAATGCCATGCGGAGCATCCACGGCGATGCGGCGCCTGTTGCTCGCCGCCTCCGTCGCAGCCTTCGCCTCGGTCGCGGCCGCCCAGGAAGGGCCGAAGGCGATTCGCTTCGCGCGCGGCGCGACGAGCGCCACGATCGAGGGCGCCGTCGTCCGCGGCGATCGCGACCTCTACACCCTGGACGCCCGGGCCGGGCAGGCGGCGCAGTTCCGCATCTCGTCGGCCGAGCGGAACGCGGTCTTCCAGATCTACGCACCCGGCGCCGTCCACAACCTCCGCGACGGGGTTCACGAGGTGGACGGGACCGCGCTCCCCGGCGCCGGCGAGACGGACGACGCGACCACTTGGAGCGGTCGCCTTCCGGCGACCGGCGCCTATCTCATCGTCGTCGGTGGAACCCGCGGCAACGCTTCCTACCGCCTCGCCGTGACGGTCCGCTGACCCGGCGAACGCACCTTCCCTTTCGGTCGCGAAAAGAGGCCGCCAGGGTGGAGATAAGGCCTTGCATCGCCGGCCCGAACGGCTTATTTCGCGACTGCCCAATTTCGCACGTGCCTGTGGTCGCGTGCCGGTCGGACGGAACCCCCGTCCG
Source organism: Pseudomonadota bacterium (assembly GCA_023430145.1). GTDB lineage: Bacteria > Pseudomonadota > Alphaproteobacteria > Rhizobiales > Methylopilaceae > JAEZCD01. Next base: position 1,527 of record JAEZCD010000212.1, on the reverse strand, counting down.
GGCAGACCGGTGACCGGATCAAACCGGGTCTAAGTCGGCGCTCTGCCGGCGGACGCGACTTAAAGCAACGACGTAGCGGGCCTTTCTGGTCTCTGCCGGCTCTCCAAAGGCCGGCGTTACTGAAGAGGCGACTACATCCTTGCCGGGCGTGCGGAGCGGGTTCCCCGATCCAAGCGTGGCGTGATCTTCCCACGGCGGAGCTGTCCGCCGGCGGGAGACGTGCCATCGGCGCTGAACAGAGCGGCGGCCGAAAGGTCGCCATCGGAAGGCGGCCACCTCCGGCCGGGCGTCTCCATCGCGCCCCCGGACGCAGCGGCCGCTCATCCACGGCGTAAACACTTGGACGTGATGGGATCCCGCCATGACCGACCGCATCCGCGACTTCCTCGCCCGACGACGCACCGAGGGCCCCGTTCTCGTCGTCGATCTCGACGTCGTCCGCGACAACTATCGCGGCTTCGCCCGCGCGCTGCCGGATACGCGCGTCTTCTACGCCGTCAAGGCCAATCCGGCGCCCGAGATCCTCGCCGCGCTGGCGGAGCTCGGCTCGTGCTTCGACACCGCGTCGGTGGCCGAGATCGAGATGGTGCTGGCGACCGGCGCGGGCGCGGAGCGCATCTCGTTCGGCAACACGATCAAGAAGGAGCGCGACATCGCCCGCGCGCATGCGCTCGGCGTCGATCTGTTCGCCGTCGACTGCACGGCCGAGGTGGAGAAGATCGCCCGCGCCGCACCGGGTGCGCGCGTGTTCTGCCGCATCCTGTCGGACGGCAAGGGCGCCGAATGGCCGCTGTCCAGAAAATTCGGCTGCGTGCCGGAGATGGCGGCCGACGTGCTGGAGCACGCGCACCGGCTCGGCCTCGTCGCGCACGGCGTGTCGTTCCATGTCGGCTCGCAGCAGCGCGACCCGGAGACGTGGGACGCGGCGCTGGCGGCGACCGCGGGAATCTTCCGCGAGTGCGCCGAGCGCGGCATGCAACTCGCGATGGTCAATCTCGGCGGCGGCTTCCCGACCCGGTACCTGAAGGACATCCCGGCCGTCGACACCTATGCCGCGGCAATCTTCGGCGCGCTGCGCCGGCACTTCGGCAACCGCATCCCGGAGACGATCATCGAGCCGGGCCGCGGCATGGTCGGCAATGCGGGGATGATCGAGGCCGAGGTGGTGCTTATCGCCAGGAAGGCCGAGGACGATCCGCTGCGCTGGGTGTTCTTGGACATCGGCAAGTTCGGCGGCCTCGCCGAGACCATGGACGAGTCGATCCGCTACCCGATCCGCACCCCGCGGGACGGCGACGCGATGGTGCCGTGCGTGCTCGCCGGCCCGACCTGCGATTCGGCCGACGTCATGTACGAGAAGGAGCCGTATTTCCTGCCCGTCAGCCTCGAGATCGGCGATCGCGTGCTGATCGAGGCGACCGGCGCCTATACGAGCACCTACGCCTCGGTGGCGTTCAACGGCTTCGAGCCCCTCGCCACGCACGTGATCTGAAGGCGCCTTCTTCCCTCCCCCTCGTGGGGGAGGGC
>JAEZCD010000200.1 GCA_023430145.1 Pseudomonadota bacterium | reverse complement strand
GCTCGGGGCTGCGCCCCGAGTCCGCCCCCCACGAGGGGAGAGGGAAGACGGCGCCGGGTCGGGCGGTGATGGCGGAACCCTGCATCACACCCTCCCGAGGGCGAAGCCCTTGGCGATGTAGTTGCGGACGAACCAGATCACGAGCGCACCCGGGATCAGCGTCAGCACGCCGGCGGCGGCGAGCGTCCCCCAGTCCATGCCGGCGGCCGAGATGGTGCGGGTCATGGTGGCGGCGATCGGCTTGGCCGCCGTCGCGGTGAGCGTCCGGGCGAGCAGCAGCTCGACCCAGGAGAACATGAAGCAGAAGAAGGCGGCGACGCCGATGCCGCTCGCGATCAGCGGCATGAAGATCTTCACGAAGAACACCGGGAACGAGTAGCCGTCGATCTCCGCCGTCTCGTCGATCTCGCGCGGCACGCCGGACATGAAGCCCTCGAGGATCCAGACCGCCAGCGGCACGTTGAACAAGGCGTGCGCGAGCGCGACGGCCCAGGGCGTGTCGAACAGGCCGATCGCCGAGTAGAGATTGAAGAACGGCAGCGCGAACACCGCCGCCGGCGCCATACGGTTCGTCAGGAGCCAGAAGAAGACGTGCTTGTCGCCGGTGAAGCGGTAACGCGAGAAGGCGTAGGCGGCCGGCAGGGCGAGCCCGACCGACAGCACCGTGTTGATGATGACGTAGGTCAGCGAGTTGATGTAGCCGGAGTACCAGGACTCGTCTGTGAAGATGCGGATGTAGTTGTCGAGCGTCGGCTTCTCCGGCAGGAGCGTCAGGCTGCCGGTGATCTCGAAGTTGGTCTTGAAGCTCATGTTGCCGAGCCAGTAGATCGGCACGATCAGGAACAGCAGGTAGAGCGCGAGGACGATGCGCGAGCCTCTCATGACGCGGGCCTCCGCTCGTCGGCGTCGACCGTGGTCATCACCGTGTAGAAGACCCAGCAGACGGCGATGATGATGAGGTTGTAGACGAGCGACATCGCCGCGGCCTTGCCGAGGTCGAACTGGCCGAGCGCGAACTTCACGAGGTCGATCGACAGGAAGGTGGTCTCGTTGCCGGGGCCGCCGCCGGTGACGACGAAGGGCTCGGTGTAGATCATGAAGCTGTCCATGAAGCGCAGCAGCACGGCGATCAGCAGCACGCGGCGCATCTTCGGCAGCTGGATGGTGCGGAAGATCGCCCAGCGCGAGGCGCCGTCGATGCGCGCCGCCTGGTAGTAGGCGTCCGGGATCGACTTCAGGCCCGCATAGCAGAGCAGGGCGACCAGCGACGTCCAGTGCCAGACGTCCATGACGACGATGATGATCCAGGCGTCGAGCGTGTCGTTGGTGTAGTTGAAGTCGAGGCCGAGGACGTTGTTGAGAAACGAGCCCATCAGGCCGATGTCGCCGCGGCCGAAGATCTGCCAGATGGTGCCGACGACGTTCCACGGGATGAGCAGCGGCAGCGCCATCACGACGAGCGTCGCGGCGACGCCCCAGCCCTGCCGCGGCATCGATAGCGCGACGACGATGCCGAGCGGGATCTCGATGGCGAGCACGATCGCCGAGAACAACAGGTTGCGCCACAGCGCAGCGAAGAAGCGGCCGCCGAGGTCGGTCGAGGGGTCGAGCAGCTCCTGGTACCAGCCGAGCCCGTTCCAGAAGAACTGGTTGTTGCCGAACGTGTCCTGGAAAGAGTAGTTGACGACCGTCATCAGCGGCAGGAGCGCCGAGAAGGCGACGATCGTCAGCACGGGGACGACCAGGAGCCAGGCGCGCTCGTTGACGGGCTTCTCCATCAGCGCGGCTCCCCGGGCACGAGCTGGCCGTCGGCGTAGACGTGCACGCGGTGCGGCAACAGATGCGCCCGCGCGTCCTCGGTCGCGACCGAGGCCTCCTCGGGAACGACGATGTCGAGTGGCCGCTCGCCGAGCCGGGTGCGGGCTATCTTGAGCCGGCCGATGTCGTCGACGCGTCGCACCTGCACCGGCACGCCCTCGCCGCCGCGGGACAGGCCGACATGCTCGGGCCGGATGCCGATCTCGATCCGGGCGCCCTTCGGCAGCTCGGGATAGCGGCGGCCGAGGCGCACGACGTGCCCTTCCGTCCGCGCCTCGTCGCCCGAAACCTCGGCCGGCAGCACGTTCATGCCCGGCGAGCCGATGAAATAGCCGACGAAGGTATGCGCCGGCCGGTCGAACAGCTCCTCGGGCGAGCCGATCTGGACGACGGCGCCCTCGTGCATGACGACGACGGTGTCGGCGAAGGTCAGCGCCTCGGTCTGGTCGTGCGTGACGTAGATCATCGTCGTGCCGATGCGGCCGTGCAGCTGCTTCAGCTGCGAGCGCAGCTCCCACTTGAGGTGCGGGTCGATGACGGTCAGCGGCTCGTCGAACAGGATGGCGGCGACGCTGCGGCGGACGAGGCCACGGCCGAGCGAGATTTTCTGCTTGGCGTCCGCCGTGAGCCCGCGCGCCTTGCGCTGCAGCACCGGCGTCAGCTCGAGCATGCCGCCGATCTCGCGCACCCGGGCGTCGAGCTCGGCCTCGGCGACGCGCCGGTTGCGCAGCGGGAAAGCCAGATTCTCGTACACCGTCATCGTGTCGTAGACGACCGGGAACTGGAACACTTGCGCGATGTCCCGCTGCTCGGTCGGCAGATGCGTCACGTCGGTTCCGTCGAACAGCACTTTGCCGCGGCTCGGGGCGACGAGGCCGGAGATGATGTTGAGCAGCGTGGTCTTGCCGCAGCCCGAGGGGCCGAGCAGGGCGTAGGCGCCGCCGTTGCGCCAGACGAGGTCGAGCGGCCTGAGCGCCCAGTCGCGCGGCTCCTTCGGATCGCCCTTGTAGGAGTGCGCGAGGTTCTGCAGCTCGATGGTCGCCATCGCCGCCCCCTCAGGCCGCCGCGGCTTCGGCGGGCTGCGGCGCGGCGACGAGCCGCCCGGCCGGGCCGAACACGAACATGCGCGTCGGGTCGAGCCAGATCTCGACCGGCGCGCCGGGCGCCAGCTCGTGCACGCCATGCGCCAGCGCCACCCAGTTGGCACCCTCGTGCTCCACGTGCACGAAGCTCTCCGAGCCGGTGATCTCCACCACCTCGACGCGTGCGGTGAGCCTGGCGGCGTGCTCGGCGGGCGAGCGCAGATAGAGGTGGTTCGGCCGGAAGCCTAGCACGACCTCGCCGTCGGCGAGGCCGGCGAGCGTGCCGCGCGCCGGCAGGTGGATGTCGCCCGGCAGGTGGGCGAGCCCGCCGGCGATGCGGGCGGCGACGAAGTTCATCGGCGGGTCGGAGAAGACTTCCGCCGTGGTGCGGTCGACCGGGCGGCGATAGACCTCGAGCGTCGGCCCGAACTGTGTGACGCGGCCCTCGCGCAGGGTGGCGGTGTTGCCGCCGAGCAGCAAAGCCTCTGTCGGCTCGGTGGTGGCATAGACGAAGATCGCCCCGGAAGCGGCGAAGATTCGCGGCAGCTCCTCGCGCAGCTCCTCGCGCAGCTTGTAGTCGAGATTGGCGAGCGGCTCGTCGAGCAGGACGAGGCGCGCCTGCTTGACGAGCGCGCGGGCGATCGCGGTGCGCTGCTGCTGGCCGCCAGAGAGCTCGAGCGGGGTGCGCCCGAGCAGCGGCTCGAGCTTCAACAGGCGCGCCGCCTCGGCGACTCTCTGCTCGATCTCGGCCTTCGGCCGGCGGGCGACGCGCAGCGGCGAGGCGATGTTCTCGTAGACGGTCAGCGTCGGGTAGTTGATGAACTGCTGGTAGACCATGGCGACGTCGCGCCGCTTGGCGGGCCAGCCGGTGACGTCCTGGCCGTCGGCGAGCACCTTGCCGGCGGTCGGCTTGTCGAGCCCGGCCATCAGCCGCATGAGGCTCGTCTTGCCGGACAGCGTCGGCCCGAGCAGCACGTTGAGCGTACCGGGCTCCAGGGTCAGCGAGACGTCGGCGATGTGGGGCGCGCCGCCGACGACCTTGGAGACATCGTCGAGAACGAGCGTCATCGCGTGCCTCCCGAGGCGGCCTGCATGCCGCGCCCGTTCAGCATGTGCGCCTCGACGGCGGCGCGCTCGTCCGCGCTCATGTGCAGGCCGAGCTTGGAGCGGCGCCAGAGCACGTCCTCGCCCGTCTCGGCCCATTCCTCGCGCTTCAGATAGTCGATCTCGGCCTCGGTCAGCCCGGCGCCGAAAGGGCGGCCGAGGTCCTCGGCCCGCTTCGCCGCCCCGAGGATCTTTCGCGCCCTCGTCCCATAGGCGCGGACGAGGCGGAGCGCCTGCGTCGCCTCGAGGAACGGATAGTCGCGGACAAGGCCCTGTGTCAGGGCGGCGGCGCCGTTCCAGGAGAAGTCGCCGCCGGGCAGCGAGGCTCGGGCCGTCCACGGCGCCGCCGCCGGCAGGAACGGGGCGAGCCGCTCGAGGGCCGCCTCGGCGAGCTTGCGGTAGGTGGTGATCTTGCCGCCGAACACCGACAGCATCGGGGCGGCGCCTTCGGGCGCGTCGAGGTCGAGCACGTAGTCGCGCGTCGCCTCCTGGGCCTTGGAGGCGCCGTCGTCGTAGAGCGGCCGCACGCCCGCATAGGTCCACACGATCGAGGCCGGCGTGACCGGCGTACGGAAATAGCCGCCGGCGACGCCGCAGAGATAGGCGATCTCGTCCTCCTCGATCGCCACCGCGGCCGGGTCGCCGCGATAGTCGAGGTCGGTGGTGCCGATCAGCGTGAAGTCGCGCTCGTAGGGGATCGCGAACACGACCCGCTCGTCGTCGCTCTGGAAGATGTAGGCGCGGTCGTGGTCGAACAGCTTTCGCACGACGATGTGGCTGCCCTTGACGAGGCGCACGCGCGTCGGCGCATTGCTTCCGGCGACGCCGTGCAGAACGTCGGCGACCCACGGCCCGGCGGCATTGACGAGGGTCCGCGCGCGGACCTCGCCGGGCTTGCCGTGGCGCTCGAGCGCGAGCCGCCAGCCGCCGGCGCCGCGCTCGGCACGGACGCAGCGGGTGCGCGTCTCTATGACCGCGCCGCGGGCGGCGGCATCGACCGCGTTCAGCGCCACGAGCCGGGCGTCGTCGACCCAGCAGTCGGAGTATTCGAAGGCGCGCGAGAAGCCCGGCTGCAACGGCGCGCCGTAGGGCGAGTGGCGCAGGTCGAGCGTGCTCGTCGGCGGCAGGATCTTTCGCCCGCCTATGCTGTCGTAGAGGAACAGGCCGAGGCGCAGCAGCCAGGTCGGCCGCATGCCGGGCCGGTGCGGCAGCACGAAGCGGAGCGGCCAGATGATGTGCGGCGCGGCGCGCAAGAGCACCTCGCGCTCGATCAGCGCCTCGCGGACCAGCCGGAACTCGTAATGCTCGAGATAGCGCAGGCCGCCATGCACGAGCTTGGTCGACGCCGAGGACGTGCCGGAGGCGAGGTCGTCCCGCTCGCAGAGGTAGACGGAGAGACCGCGGCCGGCCGCATCGCGGGCGATGCCGCAGCCGTTCACGCCGCCGCCGATGACGGCCAGATCGTAGATTGCCTCGGCCACGCTTCCTCTCAGCCCGTCTCGTGCGGGCCTTTCGCGAGGATGCTAAGCGAACCTCAAACGAAACGCAATCGGGGCAAAACGAAACTCAAACGAAAGTTCTATCCGCTATTCGGCATCCCTCGGCCGGCCGGTCGCCTCGACCACCTCGACGTCGTGCTGGCGGCAGATGGCGGCGATCGGCGGCGAGGACAGCCAGTCGGTGACGAACACGCCGACCTGCGAGATGTGGCCGATGCGGATCGGCGCCGAGCGCTCGAACTTCAGCCGGTCGGCGACCAGGACGACCTTGCGCGCGTTCTCCATGATCGCCCGGCTGACCCGCACCTCGCGGTAGTCGTAGTCGAGCAGCACGCCGTCGGCGTCGATCGCCGAGGCGCCGATCACCGCGTGGTCGACCTTGAACTGGCGGATGAAGTCGACCGCGGCGCCGCCGATGACGCCGCCGTCCGAGCGTCGCACCGGCCCGCCGGCGACGATCACCTCGATCCGCGGATGCCGGTAGAGCAGGGTGGCGACGTTGAGGTTGTTGGTGATCACGAGCAGGCCCTCGTGCTCGCCGAGCGCCCGCGCCACCTCCTCGGTCGTCGTGCCGATGTTGAGGAACAGCGACGAGTTGTTGGGAATCAGCCGCGCCGTCGCCTCGCCGATCGCCCGCTTCTCGCGGGCGGCGATCTGCCGGCGCGCCTCGTAGCCGAGGTTCTCGACGCCGGAGGCGACCATCGCCCCGCCGTGCACGCGCGACAACAGGCGCAGGTCGCAGAGCTCGTTGAGATCCTTGCGGATGGTCTGCGGCGTCACCTCGAAGCGCATCGCGAGGCCGTCCACCGTCACCCGCCCCTGCACCCGGGCGAGGTCGACGATCTGCTGCTGGCGGAAGCTGAGCTCGGACATGGCGCCGCCCGTCGAGGGTTGGATGGCAGCGCCGGCCGACCGGCGGCGCCGCCGTGAAGGCGGCCGAGCCTACACCCGCCGGCCGACCGGTACAGCCCGCGCGGTGGTTGCGTCAGAACACCGGCCCGGTGACGGCCTGGGGCGCGGCCTTGTCCGCCGCGGCCGCGTCCGCTGCAGCGGGCGTTCGCGGCGGCGGCTTCAGGCGCACCAGCCCGACCTTGGCGAGCCAGCCGATGGCGCGCCGTGCCTCGATGATCGGGGTCTCGGTGCGCGCCGCGAGCGCCTCGAGCGCGAGCGGCGATTCCTCGGCCAGCACATCGAGCAGGCGCTGCGACCGCTCGGCGCTCGGCAGGCCGCCGGCGAGCGGCGCGAACAGGGGATCCTTGCGCAGCGCCTCGATGGTCGCCGGGGCTGGCGCGACGAGCTCGACGAGCGTCGTGTCCTCGATCCGCCGCGTGGCGTAGCGGGCGAAGCGGGCGAACGGGTCGGGGCGGGCCGGGCCTTCGCGCGGCGCCTCGCCCGGCGAGAGGTTGGGATAGCAGCGGCGGAGATCGTTGAGCTCCTCGACGAGGGTGAGGTAGCGCGCGAAGATCTGCGACCAGTCGAAGGCCTCGCGCGCCCGCCCGCGCGCCGCCGTCCCCATCCGCACGCGCAGCGGCGGGTCGCTGGCGAGCCGGCCGATGGCGTTGAACAGCGTCTCCTGATCGATGCTGACCGCCTGGCTGACCTGGGCGATGTAGGCCTCGTAGCTGTAGGCGTCGGCCTCGTAGAGGAGCGCGAGATCGACGCCGGCCGGCGCGGTCGGCATCCAGGTCGGGATGCGGTAGCCGTCGACGCCCTGGCGCACGGTGTCGCGATAGCCGTCCCAGTCGGAGACGATCGACGGCAGGCCGGCGGCCATCGCCTCAATCGGCGTCAGGCCGAAGGTCTCCTGGATGTTGTCCGGCAGCGAGATGAACACGTCCGCCGCCGCCCAGGCGGTCGCGCGCTGCGCGGCCTGCCGTCCGTCGAGAAAGCGCGTGGCGACGTCGGGGCAATGGCGGGCGGCGCCCTCGCGGTAGGCCGCCTCGGTCTCCGGGGCGCCGAACCAGCCGCACTGCACGAACCCGATCGACACCCGCCCCAAGGCGGCGAAGCGCTGCAGCGCGGTGTACATCGCGTGCGGATGCGCCTTGCTGTGCGGACTGAGCCGGCCGAGGAACAGGAAGACGACGTCGCCGGCGCCGAAGCCGAGCTCGGCACGCGCGGCGCGGCGCTGCTCCTCGGTGAACTCGAAGTCGTCGCAGTGAACGCCGAGCGGGATCACCGGCAGCTGCGGCAGCGTCACGGCGACGCTGCCGAGCCGCCAGCGCAGATAGTCGACCTGCTTCTCGAGGCTGTCGGTCACCGTCTCGCGCACCGCCCGCGAGGTGCAGATGAGCGCATCCCAGGGAAACAGCGGCGCGGTGACGAGATCGCACAGGCCCTGCATGGCGCGCACCGACGCCGTCGTATGCGTCACGCCGAAGATCGACCAGGCGCGCGGGTTCGCCCTGAGCCGCATGTAGGCGAGGTCGCGCAGCAGCGGGTCCGGGCGGTAGATGGCGCCGACCCGTGCCAGCTGATCGAAGGCGGCCGTTCGCACCCAGGCCGTTCGCGCGGAAGGATCGACCGCCTTCACCGCGGCGGCGAAGTGCTCGGCCTGCGCCACCTTGTTGCAGTAGGCGACGCGGAGGCTGTCGCCGAGGCCGCCGGCATAGGCGCGGAAGAAGCCGCTGCTGGCCGCATGCATGCCCATCAGCTGGGGCACGTCGGCCGTGAACGCGTCCTCGGTGTAGAACAGGGCGAAGTTCGGCTCGGGCATGGCGGGGCTCGCGGCGTCGGTGGGCCGGGGCAATGCGCCGAGCGATGCCGAGGCGGCAGCCGGGCGAAGTGCGGGCGCGCGCTTGTAGCGGAACACGAGCCGGGGCCGCAACTTTTCAGCGCCGACTTGCGGCCGGCGGGTCGCATCGGGCAATCTGCGGGCCCGCGGCCGTTGCGTGCCGCCGGGGCTCTCCTCGTCCGCCTCGCCGCCGGAGCGGCGAGATCCGGCCGGGACTTGTCGACGATGCTTCCGGCCGGCGGGCCGTTCCTGTCGGTTGGACGCGATGGCGCGCATTCTTTTCGCTTGGGAGCTCGGGGAGGGGCTGGGGCATGTCCAGCGCCTGCTGCCGATCGCGCTGCGCATGCGGTCGCTCGGGCACGACTGCGTGTTCGCGGTCCGCAACATCTATAATGCCCACGGGGTGCTCGGACGGCACGGCTTCGCGGCCTTGCCCGGCCCCCCGGTCCAGGTGCAGCGCAGCGAAGGCACGACGCCGACCCTCGCCGACATTCTGGCGCTCGCCGGCTTCGCCCGCGTCGACCGGCTGTGGCCGCTTCTGAGCGCCTGGGAGGCGATCGTCGGCCAGGTGAAGCCGGACCTCATCGTCGGCGACTACAGCCCGGGCCTCTGCCTCGCCATGCGCGGCGGCACGGTGCCGGTGGCGATCGTCGGCAGCGGCTTCACGGTGCCGCCCGAGAGCGAGGAGTTCCCGCTGCTGATCGAAGGCGCCGAGCGCACCCCCTCCGGGCCGCTGCTCGCAGTCGTCAACGAGGTGCAGGCGCGGCGCGGCAGGGAGCCGCTGACCCATCTGCCGCAGATCTTCACCGCGCAGGCGCGCTTCATCACCACGCTGCCGGAGCTCGACCGGCACGACGAGCTGCGCACGGAGGAGTCGCGCAGCGGCCCGCTGAAGCCGCTGCCGCCGCGCACCAATGCACGCCCGAAGGTCGACTATTTCGCCTATGTCGCCCTCGATTGGCCAAAGACGGCGACCATTCTCGAAGGGCTCATCAAGAGCCGCATGAAGGGCAGCATCTACCTGCGAGAGGCTTCGCCCAAGCAGGTGGCGGAGTACCGGGAGAAGGGCCTCGTGATCCACGAATCACCCCGCGACATGGAGGCGGAGCTGGCGAACGCGGCCGTCCTCGTCCACCATTGCGGGCTCGGCACCCTCGAGATCGGGCTCGCCATGGGCCGCCCGCAGATGCTGTTCCCGCGCCACCTCGAGCAGAAGAGCAACGCCACGGCGGCCGCCCGCCTCGGCGTCTCGCTCAGCACGCGGGCGCGCCCGGACTTCACCGCGGACGACGTCGCCGGGGGCCTCGTCAAGCTGCGCCGCGACACCCAGTTCACGATGCGCGCGCAGGCGCAGGCGCGGCGGATCGCCGAGCGCCGCTATGCCGACGGCACCGACCGCATCCTGCCCGTGCTGCAGCGGCTGCTCGGCTGATGCGCGCCCGGCTCGGCTCTCTTCTCGCGCTCGCCCTCGCCGGCGCGCTCCCGGCCGCCGGCC
>JAEZCD010000078.1 GCA_023430145.1 Pseudomonadota bacterium | reverse complement strand
GCGCTGCGCGCCGCCCCGGAATGACGTCCGTTGATGGACGAAGCGCGTAGGCCACCGCCGCAGGCCGCTCCCGGGACGCCGGCGGCCGACCTCGCGCCGGCTCCGCTCTCGGACGACGAGATCCGGGCGCTCGAGGAGCGGTTTGACTCGGAGGTGCGCTTCCGGCCGCTCGGGCCGGTGGTGAGCCTCATCGTCGGCGGCCTCCTCATCGCGCTCTCACTGTTCCACTACTACACGGCCGGCTTCGGCCTCCTGCAGGAGACGACGCACCGCGGCATCCATCTCGCCTTCGTGCTCGGCCTCATCTTCCTCGTCTTCGGCTTCACCCGCTCGGCCGACAGGGCCCCTGCCCCGTCGGCCTGGTGGCGGCCGGGCGGCCTGCCGCTGTGGGACTGGGCGATCGCCCTCGCGGCCGCGGCGGCTGCGCTCTACATCCCCTTCACCTTCCAGGATCTGGCCTTCCGGGTCGGCAACCCGTCGACGCTCGACGTCGCGATGGGCACCATCCTCGTCCTCGCTTTGCTCGAGGCGACACGCCGGGCGATGGGCTGGCCGCTGCCGGTGGTGGCGCTCGTCTTCATCGCCTACGCACTCTTCGGCCGCTCGATGCCGGGCATCCTGGTCCATCCCGGCGCCAGCTGGGACCAGCTGATCAACCACCTCTACCTCACGAGCCAGGGCATCTACGGCGTGCCGCTCGGCGTCGTGGCGACTTATGTCTTCCACTTCGTGCTGTTCGGCGTCTTGGCGACGCGCATCGGCCTCGGTCAGCTGTTCCTCGACACGGCGAGCTTCGTCGCCGGCAGATTCGCGGGCGGCCCGGCGAAAGTGGCGATCTTCGGCTCGGCCCTGTTTGGCACCATCTCCGGCTCCTCGATCGCCAACACCGTCACCGTCGGCTCATTGACCATCCCGAGCATGGTGCGGCTCGGCTATCCGCGGCATTTCGCGGCCGCCGTGGAGGCGACCGCCTCGACCGGCGGCCAGATCACGCCGCCGATCATGGGCGCCGCCGCCTTCCTGATGATCGAGTTTTTGGCCCTGCCCTACACGACGATCATCGCCGCGGCGGCGGTGCCGGCGGCGATGCACTTCTTCGGCGTCCTGATGCAGGTGCATTTCGAGGCCAAGAAGCGGGGCCTGCGCGGCCTGACGCGCGAAGAGCTGCCGGACATCGTCGCCGTCTACAGGCGCGGCTGGCCGACCATCATCCCGCTCGTCGGCCTGCTCTATTTCCTGTTCTCGGGCTACACGCCTTACCTCGCCGCCTTCTGGGGCATCACGCTCTGCATCCTCGTCGGCCTCGTCAACCCGCGGCAGCGGATCGGCTTGAAGGATCTTCTGGTCGCCTTCCAGGACGGGGCGAAATACGCCATCGCCGTCGGCGCCGCGGCCGGCACCGTCGGCATCGTCATCGGCGTCGTCACGCTCACCGGCGTCGGCTTCAAGATCTCCTACGTCGTCACGGGCACGGCACGCGACGTGGCCGAGGTGATCGGCGCCTTCCTGCCGGCCTGGCTGATGACGCGCGAGGCGCTCACTCTGCTGCTGACGCTGATGATGACCGGGGTCGTCTGCATCCTCATGGGCTGCGGCATCCCGACGACGGCCAACTACATCATCATGGTGACGGTGGCGGCGCCGATCCTCGGCCTGCTCGGGGTGGAGCCGATCGTCGCCCACTTCTTCGTCTTCTATTACGGCGTGCTCGCCGACATCACCCCGCCCGTCGCGCTCGCCGCCTATGCCGCCGCGGGCCTTGCCGGCTCCGACCCGTTCAAGACCGGCAACACCGCCTTCCGGCTCGGGCTCGCCAAGGCCCTGGTGCCGTTCGTGTTCGTCTTCTCGCCCTCGCTGCTGCTCGTCGCGAGCGGCTTCACCTGGGCGAATTTCGCCCTCGCCCTGTTCGGCTGCGTGACCGGCATCGTCGCCCTCGCCGCCGCCTTCACCGGCTGGCTGCTGGGGCCGATGGCGAAATGGGAGCGCGGACTGACATTCATCGCCGCCCTGCTGCTCGTCGCGCCGGACTGGAAGACGACGGCGGTCGGGCTGTTGCTGCTGGTGCCGGTGATTTGGCGGCAGTGGATGGCGAGCGGAGTAGACGCGGCGACAAGGCCGATCCAGCCATAACTCTAGAGTTGCATTCATACAACCATAAGGCTATACCTTATCCCAACCGGGGGATGGGCCATGTGGTTGTGTCTCAAGAATAACGAGGCGCAGATCGGTATCATTCTCGCACTTCTGTCGGCGGTCATCGCCGGAGGTGGGTTCTATGCGGCCTGGTGGCAACTCTCGCGAACCGAGCAAACACTGCGTGCCGCAAATACGTATCAAGTTCAGAAGGATGCTCGGGAAATCCTCGATAAGCTGACAGCAGACAAAGCATTTCGAACGGCCGTAGCATCTGGTCAGGGCTTATCCGACCCCGCCGTCTCAGACAAAATCTGGTTGATGCTGAACTTCTATCAGGCCGTGTACAGGCAGGCGATAGCGAACGGACTGTCTCCGGAATTTGTTCGATCCTTCAAGTTGGACTTCTGCAAGTTCGTGGGATTGCCTGCGATCGATGCTTTCTGGAAGAAGCTCGAAGCGGACCATGGGCTTTCGGAAAGCCAGATCGCCATGCGCAAGGAGTGGTGCACATGATCCGCGTCACGCTCACTCTCGCGCTGGTGCTCATCGCTACGCCCGCCCCGGCGCCAGAGTTTGGCAACCTGCTCGGCACTTCCTCGGTCGAGCAGGCCTCTGCCAAAGCGAGCGCCAGAGCCCTGGAAAGTCTCGAGCGCGTGCTTAACGCCCTCAGACTCCGTGAGCTCGAGGGATTGAAGGCGGGCGGTCCGGCCTTGGACAACGCTGCCGACGGCCTTCTTCAGGCGGCTAAGGACATGAAACTCATCCTGCCGCAGCTGTCGGAGAATGAAAGACAGCTGAGCATCGACAATCTCAAGCCTCCCGAACGTCAGTTCGTCGCAAGAGTGTTTACGGGTCTTGGGCAGCCTGTGCCAACGAAGCAGTCGGACTTATACATACTCTTCGTACTAGAGACAGAAAAGCTTGGCGCCCTTGTTGAAAGCTCTGGCAAGGCGGCGGAGGCCGGCACGCCGACCATGCCGATCTTCGTCGACGACATGGCGCGGTATCTGCGACTAGGAAGCGCCGTGACAGTCCTCGCCCGGACCACAGCGCGATGAAAGCGCCGTCCTGCTACTCGTGCCCCCAGCGGGCCGCCTGGGCGAGCAGGAAATCGCGGAACGCGCGGACGCGGGCCACGGCTCGCAGCTCCTCGGCATAGGCGAAATAGGCCTCGAGGACCGGCATCTCCATGTCGATCAGCACCCGCTCGAGCGACTCCGCGCCGGCGAGATAGTCGGGCAGCACGCCGATGCCGGCGCCGCGCTGGATGGCGTTCTTCAGGCCCTGCAGATTGTTGACGACGAGCGCCGAGGTGCGCGGACTGCGGCCCTCGGTGTCCACCGTCGCGAGCCAGTTGAGGTTCTGCAGGAAGGGCGGGATCGGGCCGCCGAAGCTGACGAGCCGGTGCTGGTCGAGATCGGCCGGCACCTTCGGGCGCCCGAAGCGGTCGAGGTAGGAGGGCGAGGCGTAGGCGTGGAAGTTCACGCTGAACAGGCGCCGCTGGATGATGTCCTGCTGCGAGGGTTGGCGCAGCCGGATGGCGACATCGGCCTGCCGCATGGCGAGGTCGAGCTCGTCGTCGGTGAGGATCAGCTGCACGGTGATTTCCGGATAGAGGTCCAGGAACTCGCCGAGCCGCGGCGCCAGCCACCCCGTGCCGAGGCCGACCGTGGTCGTCACGCGCAGATTGCCGTAGGGGCGCTCGCGGTTCTCGGCCAGCGCGATGCGCGCCTGGTCGAGATGGTCGGTCATCTCGCGCGTCGCCTGGAACAGCGCCTCGCCATGCTCGGTCAGCATCAGGCCGCGCGCGTGCCGGTGGAACAGCGGCACCTGCAGCTCCTGCTCGAGCGCCGATACCTGCCGGCTGACCGCCGATTGCGATAGCCCGAGCGCCTGCCCGGCATGGGTGAAGCTTCCCGCCGACGCAGCGGCGTGGAAGATGCGCAGCCTGTCCCAGTCCATCGTGGCGTGTCCCTATTCGGCCGCGTCGCGACGAACCTCGCCCATCGCCAGGAAGCGCTCTGCATCGAGGGCCGCCATGCAGCCCATGCCGGCGGCGGTGACCGCCTGCCGGTAGATCGGATCGGCGACGTCGCCGGCCGCGAAGACGCCCGGGACGGCCGTCGACACGGTGCCGGGGACCACCTTGATGTAGCCGGCCGGATCGAGGTCGAGCTGGCCGCGGAAAAGCTCGGTCGCCGGCGCATGGCCGATGGCGACGAATACGCCTTCGGTCTTCCACTCCGTGACGGCGTCGGTGCGGGTGTTGCGCAGCACGAGCGTCTCCACCTTCGGCGGCATGGCGGCGCCCAGAATGTCCTCGACGACCATGTTCCACATCACCTCGATGTTCGGGGTGGCGAACAGGCGGTCCTGCAGGATGCGCTCGGCGCGGAAGGCGTCCCGGCGGTGGATGACGGTGACCTTTTTGGCAATCTTGGAGAGGTACAGCGCCTCCTCGACGGCGGTGTTACCGCCGCCGATCACCACCACCTCGCGGTTCTTGAAGAAGAAGCCGTCGCAGGTGGCGCAGGCGGAGACGCCATAGCCCTTGAAGCGCTCCTCGCCCGGAATGCCGAGCCATTTGGCCTGCGCGCCGGTGGCGATGACGAGCGCGTCGGCGAGATAGGTCTGGCCGAGATCGGACTTCAGCCGGAACGGGCGGCCCGAGAGGTCGGCCTCGACGATCGTGTCCTCGATCACGCGCGTGCGGAAACGCTCCGCCTGCTTGCGCATCTCCTCCATCAGCCAGGGGCCCTGGATGGTCTCGGAAAAGCCCGGATAGTTCTCGACGTCGGTGGTGATGGTGAGCTGGCCGCCCGGCTGCACGCCGGTGACGACCACGGGATCGAGATTGGCCCGGGCGGCATAGAGCGCCGCCGTCCACCCCGCCGGGCCGGAGCCGAGGATCAGAAGCCGCGCATGCATCACGCGAAAGGTCCTTTCCGGGAGCGCGGGCCGAGCGCCCGCTTCGCGGCTTAGATAAGGTGCCCGTCCGCTATGCGCCATCGGCACCGCGCTGGCGGGAGGCCTCGCCCTCGTCATACCTCGATCCGTGCTTATCGGGCCACATGCCGCCCGCGGCAAGACGGAGGCCCTGCCTTTCACACAGGGATTCGTTGCATCCTCCACCTTGTTACCGATCGGCGCGCCGCATCGGGCGCCCGGGCCGGGAGCGCAACACCCAGAGAGGATGCCGATGCCGAATTCCGGCCTCGTTCAGACCGTCACCGGACCCATCGCGCCGGAAGCGCTCGGCCTCGTCCTGATGCACGAGCACCTTCTCTGCGACCTCACCTCGCCGGCGCTGCGTGCCACAGGCGGGCCGGAGGTGGAGATCACGCTCGACAACGCCTTCGAGGTCACCTACCGGCCGGGTGAGTTTCTGGGCAATCATCGCCTCCAGGACGTCGCCGTCGCGACGCGTGAGGCGCGCCTCTTCAGGGAGGCCGGCGGCGGCACCATCGTCGAGGTGACGACCGGCGGCCTCGCGCCGGATCCCCAAGGGCTCGCGGAGATCGCCCGGGAGAGCGGCGTCAATGTCGTCCTCGGCGCCGGCTTCTACACCGGCGACTACATAGACGAGGCGACGCGGCGCCTGACCGCCGACGAGATGGCGGAGACCATGATCGCGCAGCTGACGGAGGGCGCCTGGGGGACGGCGGTGCGTTGCGGGCTGATCGGCGAGATCGGCTGCTCCTGGCCGCTGACGCCCTTCGAGCGCCGGTCGCTCGAAGCCGCCGCCGCGGCGCAGGCACGCACGGGCGCGGCGATCACCGTCCATCCGGGCCGCGACCCGCAGGCCCCGCACGAGATCCTCGACGTGCTGGGCCGGGCGGGCGCCGACATCTCGCGCGTGATCATCGACCACATGGACCGCACCTATTTCGACGACGGCGAGGTGGTGGCGCTGGCGCGTCGCGGCTGCGTCGTCGAGTTCGACTTCTTCGGCATCGAGACGTCGAACTACTGGATGGGCGTCGCCGACCTGCCGACCGACTGGATGCGCCTGCGCGCGATCCGCCGCCTGTTCGAGGCCGGGCTCGGCGAGCGCGTCGCCATCTCGCACGATATCTGCACGCGCTCGCGCCTCAGGACCTATGGCGGCCACGGCTACGCGCATCTGCCGCGCAACGTCGTGCCGCTGATGCGCGACCGCGGCTTCTCGACGGCGGAGATCGAGACCCTGCTGGTCGACACGCCCCGTCGCCTGCTGACGCTCGCCTGAGCCGCGCGGCTATCGGGCGGCGATCTCCAGCGCGGCGCCGACGGCGCGGTATTCCGCCTCGGTGGCGCTCGGCTGCGGCGGCCGTACCGCGTCGCAGTCGAGCCGGCCGAGAAGCTTGAGGGCGGCTTTCAGACGCGCCGTCGCGCGGCCGCCCGGCGGATTGCGGTAGACCGCGACCGCGAGCGGATAGAGCCGCTCGTGCGCGGCTCGCGCCGCGGTCCAGTCGCCGCGCGCGGCCGTCTCCCAGAGCTCGGCGACGAGATCGGGGATCACCGCGGCGAGGCTCACCTGGCTGCCGGCGGTGCCGATGATGTAGCTCGTCAGGAGGTGCTCGTCGCCGGAGCCGAGCACGACGAAATCCGGCCGCAGCGCGCGCAGGCGCCGCAGATTCGCCTCGTAGGCCGCGACCTCCCAGCTGCCCTCCTTGATGCCGACGATCCGCGGCTCGGCCGCGAGCGCATCGAGCACGCGGGCGGAATACGCCATGGCGCCGGCGCCGACCGGGGCGCCGTAGAGGAGAAGCGGCACCGAGGTCGCGTCCCGGACATGGCGGTGGTGGGCGAGCACGGCCTCGTCGCAATGGTCGAGCGCCCAGCTGTTGGGCGGGAAGACGAGCAGGCCGTCGGCGCCCGCCTCCTCGAGCGTGGCCGCCTCGCGTGCCGCCTCGAGACTGGATTCGGCATTGACGCCGGAGACGATCAGGCACGTCCCCGGGCTGACGGCGCGGGCGATCTCCACCACGCGCCGCTTCTCCGCCCGGTCGAGCACGAAATTCTCGCCGGCATGGCCGTTGACGAGGAGCCCGCGTATGCCGGGCCGGTGCGAGACCCAGGCGATGTGTGCCGCCAGCCCCTCCTCGTCGACGCCGAAGTCCTGGCGCATCGGCACGAGCGTCGCGGCGTGGATGCCCGTGAGGGCGCGGCGGAACGACGCGCTCGTCTGCTCGGCGGCGGCCGCCGGCCCGCCGGCCGCATCGTCGGGCGGGACGCGGTCCCGCACCTCGTCGAGTGAAGGGAATGGCAAGGGCTTGCGCAGGGCCTCGGGAGCGGGTCGGCGCGGCTTCAGCGGCGGCATCGCGGGCGGCTCGGCCGCCGGTGCCAGGATTCCCGGAAAGACGCCTCCCCCTCCGCCGGCCGGTCGTCGCGATCTGTCGCTGTTGACGCTTTACATGTCTGCAATTCGTATACAAAGTATCGACCGTTGGTGCAATCCCGGCATGGGAAAGACCCGCACCGGGGCGGAGCTGGAGGGCCGAGATGCTGAAGAGGATCGCATTCTTGAGCGCCGCGCTGATCGGCGCGGCGGTGTTGGCCGTTGCCGCGCCGGCGTCGGCGCGCACGCTCGACGAGATCATCAAGTCGGGCACCATCAAAGTGGGCGTCAATCCCACCCTGCCGCCGCTCGGCAAGTTCGACGAGAAGAACGAGATCGCCGGCTTCGACGTCGATTTCGCCGCCGAGCTGGCCAAGATGCTGGGCGTGAAGCTCGAGGTCGTGCAGGTCGGCTCGCCGGACCGCATCCCCTTCGTGGCGTCCGGCAAGATCGACTTCGTGATGGGCGCCATGACGCGCAACCCCGAGCGGGCGAAGGTCATCGACTTCACCGTGCCGGTGCACACCGAGGTGTTCGGCGTGCTGACCACCGAGGGCAAGCCCTTCCAGTCCTGGAAGGACCTCGACAAGCCGGACGTCACGCTCGTGCAGGTGCGCGGCACGACGCCGGTCAAGTTCATCGAGGACAACATCAAGCAGGCGAAGGTCACCCTGCTCGACAACTATCCGGACGCGGTGCGCGCACTCGCCCAGGGACGCGGCGACGCCATGCTCGACGTCGTCGACTTCGTCGGCGAGCACATGAACAAGCACCAGGTGAAATGGAAGGTGCTCGAGGCGCCGGTCGACATCTACTATTGCGGCCTCGGCGTCGCCAAGAACTCCACCGGCCTCAAGGACTGGCTGAACGTGGCGATCTTCGAGATGCATCGCCGCGGCAAGACCGACGAGCTGTGGAAGAAGTGGTTCGGCATCGACATGATCAAGCCGGTGCAGGTGACGCCCTACTTCTGAGCCGATGCGCGGCGGCCGCCGGCTCGCGTCCGCCGCCTGCGAGCCGCCGCGCGATGGATTACACGCTCCAGTTCGGGCAGATCTGGCCCTACCTGCCGCGCCTCCTCGGCGGCGCGGTGCTGACGCTGCAGATCGCCGTGCTGGCGTTCTGCGGCGGGCTCCTCATCGGCACCGCGGGCGCTGCGATCAAGACGTTCGGCCCCGGCTGGGCGAGGGCCGGCGTCGGCGGCTACGTGACCTTCTTCACCAACACGCCGCAGCTCGTGCAGATCTACTTCCTCTATTTCGCCCTGCCCGATCTCGGCATCCTGCTCTCGTCCTACGCCGCCGTCCTCATCGGCATGACGCTGAACGCCGGCGCCTATCTCACCGAGATCCAGCGCGCCGGCTTCCAGTCGCGCCGGCAGTCGGAGATGGACGCGGCCGAGGTTCTGGGCTTCAGCCGTATGCAGCAGATCCGCTACGTGATCCTGCCGCACATCGCCCGCATCCTGTTCCCGCCGCTCTCGAACCAGTTCATCATCATCACGCTCGGCACGTCGATGGCGGCGATCTTCGGCGTCGAGGAGCTGACCGGCGAGGCGTTCAACATCAACGCCCAGACCTTCCGCTCCCTCGAGATCTTCTCCGTGACGGCGGCCATCTATGTCGCGCTGACGCTGGTCGCCTCGGTGCTGCTCGGCCTCATCGGCACCTTCGCGTTCCGCGCCAAGATGAGGCTCGCCTGATGCTCGAGCGCATCGTTCAGGAGCTGCCTGGCTTCTTCGGCTATTACAACGTGGTCTTCCTCGCCGAGGCGGCGCTCACGACCATCGCCCTGTCGGCGATCGGCTGCCTCGTCGGCGCGGCCGTGGGCTTCGGCCTCGCCCTCGTGCGCCGCACGCGGGCGCTGCCGCTGATGCCGCTGCGCTGGCTCGCGGTGCTCTTCATCGAGTGCTTCCGCCGCATCCCGTTCCTCGTCACGCTGATGCTGGTCTTCTTCGCCTTCCAGCTGTCGGGCGCCGACCTGCCGATCTTCGCCGTCGCCGCCGTCAGCGTCTGCCTGATCGCCGCCGCCTTCCTGTCGGAGATCATCCGCGCCGGGCTCGAATCCGTGCACCGCAACCAGTGGGACGCGGCCGCGGCGATGAATTTCGGCCTCCTCGACACCGTCCGCCACGTCGTCCTGCCGCAGGCCTGGCGCGTCATCCTGCCGCCGGCGTTCGGCTTCTTCGTCATGTTCATCAAGGACAGCGCGCTCGCCTCGCAGATCGGCGTCGTCGAGCTGACCTACGCGGCGAAGGTTCTCAACAACAAGGGCTTCTCGGCCGCGCTCGTGTTCGGCACGATCCTTATCGTCTATTTCGTCATATCCTATCCGCTGGCGCGCTTCGGCGCGCGGCTGGAGGTTCGGCTTGCCCCATCTCGACATCGCCGGCCTTGAGGCGTCCTACGGCGCGCAGCCCGTCCTGTCGGGCATCGATCTGTCGATCGCGCGCGGCGACGTGATCGGCCTCATCGGCCCGTCCGGGTCTGGCAAGAGCACCATCCTGCGCGTTCTCACCGGCCTCACGCCGCCGACCGCCGGCAGCGTCCGCCTCGACGGCGAACTCGTGAACTACCGCGATCCGCGCGCTGTCCGCCGCCTGCGCGACCGTGTCGCCATCGTCTTCCAGCAGTACAATCTGTTCCAGAACATGACGGCGCTCGAGAACGTCACCATCGCGCCGATCAAGATCAAGAAGCGGCCGCGGGCGGAGGTGGAGGCGGAGGCGCGCGCGCTCCTGTCCAAGGTCGGGCTCGGCGACAAGCTCGACCGCTATCCGGACGAGCTGTCCGGCGGCCAGCAGCAGCGCGTCGCCATCGCCCGGGCACTCGCGCTGCGGCCAGAAATCCTGCTGCTCGACGAGGTGACGGCGGCGCTCGATCCCGAGCTCGTGTCGGAGGTTCTCGACAGCATCCGCGTGCTCGCCCGCGAGGGCATGACGATGCTGATCGTTTCGCACGAGATGGGCTTCATCCGCGAGGTGTCGTCCCGCGTCGCCTTCCTCGACGGTGGCCGGATCGTCGAGATCGGCGCGCCGGCCGAGATATTCGACGCGCCGCGCGAGCCGCGCACGCGCGACTTCGTCTCGAAGATCCTCCGGCACTGAGGCCGCCGATGCACCCGACGAGCGACACTCCCGCGATTCGCCGAGATGGGGCGGCGCTCATGCCCGGCGCCGATCTCCTCGCCGGCGCGGTGGACTGCCACGTCCACGCCTGCCCGCACATCAATGCCCGCTCGCTCGACGTCTTCGACGCCGTCGAGCAGGCGGCAGCGGCCGGCCTCGTCGGCCTCGGGCTGATGGACAATTTCGGCAATTCCTCCGGTCTCGCCGCGCTCGCCATGCGCCGGCTCGGCGAGCTCGGCGTGGACGTCTGGGGCGGCCTCATCATGGAGCCGCCGGCCGGCGGCATCTCGGCCGAGGCTGTACGGATCGCGCTCGGCTACGGCTATGGCGGCGGCGGCGCCCGCTTCGTCTCGATGCCGACCCACCACACGCGCCACATCGCCGCGATCGAGCGCCGCAGCCCAGCCTATGTCGAGGCCTGCTTCGCGGTGCCGGAGGGCACCCTTCCGGATCCGCTCGGCGAGATCCTCGACCTCGTCGCCGCGCACGACGTGGTGCTCAACACAGGCCACGTCTCAGGCCCAGAGGCGGTGCGCCTGGTCGAGGCGGCCCGCGGCGCCGGCGTCGGGCGCATCCTCGTGCCCTGCTCACACTTCGACCCCGAGGTCGTGGCCGCCGTGACCGCGCTCGGCGCCTTTGCCGAGTTCTCGTTCTTCTTCGTCACGCACGCGACGCAGGCCGGGCTCACCCATGTCGATGCCGAGGCGCACACCGTCCCCCCGGTCCCGGCGCCGCGCATGGTCGAGCTGATCGGCGCCGCGGTCGACGAGCGCGTCGTCCTGTCCGGCGACTGCGGCGTCTTCCTGCTGCCGCCGCCGGTCGAGGGCCTGCGCGAGTTCCTGCTGCTGCTCGAGACATGCGGGGTGCCGCGCGACGCCCTGCGGAGGATGGTGGCCGACAATCCGCGCGCTCTATTCCGGGTCGGCGCGGGGTGACGGCGGCGAGGCGGGCGCGCGCGACCCTTGTCTGAGCCTGCATCCGAGGCCGCGCTGCCGGCGCAGCCCTGGCGCGCGGCCCTATTCATGGCCGCGGCGATGCTGTGCTTCACCTGCCTCGATGCGATCCTGAAATCGCTCGTCGCCACGCACGGGCTTGGCATGCTGGTGACCGTGCGCAACCTCGTACAGGTCCTGCTGCTCGCCGCGCTCGCCCCGCTGTTCGGCGTCGGCACGCTGCGGACGCGGCGCTTCGGCTTCCATCTCCTGCGCGGCGCCTGCATCGCGGCGAGCACGTTCCTGATCGTGCTCGCCCTCGCGCGGCTTCCCATGGCGCAGACCTACGCCATAACCTTCTCGGCGCCGCTGATGGCGACGCTGCTCGCCGCGATCGCGCTGCACGAGCGGCCGCGCCCGGCGCAATGGGTACTGATCGTCGCCGGCTTCGCGGGCGTGCTGGTGGCGCTCGATCCCGGCGCGCCGAGCTTCGGCCCGGTGCTCCTCCTGCCGCTCGGCATGGCGGCCGCCAACGCGGTGTTCCACGTCCTCACCCGCTATGGGGGCCGCGACGAAGCGGCGATGACGCTCGTCTTCTGGGGCAGCGCGGCGGCGCTGCTCTGGTGCCTGCTCGGGCTGCCGCTCTATTACGAGAGCCTGCCGGCGGGCGCGATCGGCCTTCTCGTCGGCGCCGGCACGCTCGGCACGCTCGCGCATCTGTTCATCGCCGCCGCCTTCAGGCGCGCGCCGACGGCGACCGTGTCGCCGATCCTCTATACGCAGATCATCTGGGCGGCGCTGGTCGGCTACCTCGCCTTCGGCGAGACGCCCTCGGCCGCCTCGCTCCTCGGCGGCGGCATCGTGGCGGTGAGCGGCATCGCCCTCGTCCGCGTCTCGGCGCAGCCTCGCTAACGTACCGTGTCGAGCGCGAAGCGGGCGAGGCTGCGGGCGTGCGCCTGCACCGCACGGCGGGCCGCCTTGGCGTCCTCGGCCTCGAACGCCTCGAGGATGGCGAGGTGCTCGGCCGAGTCCGGTTCCAGCCGATCCTTGAGCCGCTCGATCTCGAACAGCCGCGTCGTCACCCGCAGCTCGCGGACGATGCGCGCCAGCACCTCGTTGCCGCAGGTGTCGATGAACATGCCGTGCAGATTGTCGTCCGAGCGCCAGTGCGCGTCCTTGTCGTAGGGCGCGGTGCGCAGCGCGATGATCTCCGCCCGCACGGCTGCGAGCCTCTCACGAGGGATGCGGCCGACGGCGAGCGCGGCGACCTCGCCCTCGATCAGCTCGCGAGCCTTCAGGCTCTGCAGATACTCGCCGAGATCGACCCGCCGTACGACGAAGGAACGGCCGGCGCCCTTGATGACGAGGCCCTCGCCCTCGAGGCGCTGCAGCGCCTCGCGCAGCGGCGTGCGCGAGATATGCAGGATCTCCGCGAGCCGCGTCTCGACGATCACCTCGCCGCCGCGCAGGCGGCGGCCGCGAATCAGCTCCGACACGGCATTATAGGCTTGGCCGGACAGGTTCACGGTCGGCGGCCGGCCGCCCTCTGCTGCTCCAGTCATGTCGATCGCGCTCATCCTTCCGGCCTCGGCGCCGTTCCCGCCCCCGGCCGCAGCGTTCGGCCGCCTATATCGATGCCCGTGATACGGTGATCCGTACGACCCTCGGCACCGACGTCCGCGCCGCGATCGATCGCCTCCGAAGCCGGCATTCCCTGCTCCCCACCCGCGCCCACACTTCGTATACATAGTGCACGCATTTTAGGCATCGAGGCAACGACAGGCGAGCCCTCGCTCGGCGACCGCTCCGTACCCTCGGGCCGTCGGGACCGGGAAGGAGGCCGTCGCAGCGCTCGGCCGCGCGGCGCGCCGGCCGACCGGTCGTCACACTCCCGGCGTGGAGGCTGCGAGCTCCCAACGGGGCGCCAGCACCGAGAGCGAGCGGTCGCGCCCTCTCAGCGGTTCGGAGCTGATCTCGCGCCAGTCCTGCGCCTCGCCCGCCTCTGCCACCACGGCGGCCGAGGCCAGAAGCGGCACGCCGAACTGCTTGGTCGCCTGCTCGAGCCTCGCGGCGACGTTGACGACATCCCCGAGCACGGTGAATTCGAGGCGCCTCTCGTCGCCGATGACGCCGCAATAGATCACGCCGGCGTGCAGGCCGATGCCGATCCGGATCGTGAAGTCGAACTCGCGGTCCGCATTCCAGTCGCGGACCGAGCCGAGGAGATGGCGGGCGCAGGCGATCGCGCGAGCGGCATCGTCGGGCCGGGGCTCCGGCACGCCGAAGACGAGCAGCGCGCCGTCGCCGATGAACTTGTCGATCACTCCGCCATGCGCTTCCGCCGCATCCATGACGCGCTTCCGGAACGAGGAGACGAAGGTGGACACGAGCCTCGGATCCATCTCCTCGGCGAGCGCCGTGAAGCCGCGTATGTCGGCGAACATGATCGTCGCCGGCTGCCGACGCCCGGCGATCGCAGCGCTACCCTGCCCGTCCCCGAGAAGCGGGGCGATCTCCTGCGGCAGGAAGCGCGCGAGATAGAGGCCGTGCATCGTCTCGCCGACGGCGCGGACCAGCAGGCGCCGCGCCCGAAGAATCACGAGCGTGGTGGTGACGCCGATCAGGATCAGCATGACGAGGCGCATCAGATAGGGCGGGAGCGAGAACAGCCTCGGAACGGCGTCGCCCTGGGCAGGCGCGTCTGCCGAGGTAAGCGCGGGGCTGAAGCCGAGGCCGGTGGCGACCGCGACGAAGCCGATCGTCAGGAGGGCTGTGGCATAGAGCTGAACGCCGGGGCGGTAGCGGAGGGCGCCGACGGCGAGCACGAGCGGCGCCGCCCAGACGATCGGCATCGCCGCGAGCCAGTTCCCGTCGAGGCCGCGCCGTTCCATCTCGGTCAGCAGGCTCGCGACGAGAATCGCGGCGTCACCGGTGACGAGCGCGAAGGCCATCCAGGGCCTGAACAGGCGGCGAGCGACGAGGACCAGGGACGTCGTCCCGAGCACCAGGAAGGCGAGGACGCTGAGCAGCGCGACCACCGAAGACCTTCGGACGAGATGCTCCGGGTCGAGCGCGCTCATCCCCCACGAGGCTGAAAGGCCGCCGGCGAACAGGATCGCGCCGACGACGATCCGAACCCAGCCGATCGTGTACTCGGCTTCGGTGTCGGCGTCGGCGAGCAGCCGATCGACCGACGCGCCGGCCGCTCCTCTGCGCGGCGGATCGGGTGCCCTCAGTTGGATCGTGCAGCCTCCTTGCCGGCGGGGCTTTCGATCGTCCGATTTAAGACGGTCTTCGACCGGCCGGCGTTGATCCAAAGCAACCGAGCGCCCGGCACGCCGGCAGGGCGATGGCGATCCACACCGCGGCTCTGAGGGTCATCGCGTAGACGGTGCGCATCTCGAACGCGCCGCCCGTCGCCACGTGCCAGCCGAAGGCGGCGAAGACGATCAGGATCGCAGCCGCGATCAGCATCGCCAGCGGTGCCGCCCATCGAGCCCAGAAGAACAGGCCGGCCCCGGCCACGACATAGGCGAAGCCGGAAAGAAAGTTGAACCACAACACGAACGGAACGGCGTCACCAACCGCGGCGCGGGCCGCGTCGCCGCCGAAAAGCGCTACGCCGCCGGAGATAATGGTCAAGACGCCGAAGACGACGGCGACGATCGCGGCTGCGAGCGCCCAGCCTGGCCGCGCGATGACGGTACTCATGCCAGGTCATCCATTCGGGATATCTCGACTCATCTATGCATGGACACAGGTTTCTGTTCCTCAGTGCCGGGCTTGTCCCGGCAATCCAGTCTGTGCGGCCGAAGAGAAGGCTGGATTGCCGGGACAAGCCCGGCAATGAGGGA
>JAEZCD010000012.1 GCA_023430145.1 Pseudomonadota bacterium | reverse complement strand
CTGCTCGTCTGGGGATCGAACATCCCGATGACGCGCGCGCCCGACGCGCATTTCTATTCTGAAGTTCGCTACCGCGGGGCCAAGAGCGTCGTCATCTCGCCGGACTATAATGAGGCGGCGAAATTCTCGGACGTCTGGCTGCATCCCAAGCAGGGGACGGACGCGGCGCTCGCTCTAGCGTTCGGCCATGTCGTGCTCAAGGAGTTCCACGTCGATCGGCAGGTCGATTATTTCGCGGAGTATACGCGCAAATATTCGGACTTCCCGTTGCTCGTGAAGGTCGTCGAGCGCGACGGGCGGCTGGTGCCGGACCGGATGCTGCGCACCGCCGATTTGCCCGGCGCGCTGGGGGAGGCCGCCAACCCGGACTGGAAGGCCGTCGCCTATGACGAGCTCAGCGGCGATCTCGTGGCGCCGCTCGGCTCAGCCGGCCATCGCTGGGGCGACAAGGGCAAGTGGAACCTGGAGGAGAAGGATGGGCAGGGGAAGGACGTCCGGCTTCGCTCCACGCTGGCGCAGCACCATGACGCGATCGAGCCGGTCGCCTTCCCCTATTTCGGAAGCATCGCCCCCCACGATTTCGTCGCGACCGAGCATGAGGATATCCTCATGCGCAACGTGCCGCTGAAGCAGCTGGATTTCGCCGATGGCACCAGAGGTTATGTCGCGACGGTGTTCGACCTGTTCTGCGCCAATTACGGCGTCGACCGCGGCTTTGGCGGGGCCAATGTCGCCAACAGCTATGACGACGACGTGCCCTTCACGCCCGCCTGGGCCGAGAAGGTGACCGGCGTGCCGCGCGACCGCATCATCCAGGTCGCCCGCGAATTCGCCGCCAATGCCGAAGTGACCAAGGGCCGCTCGATGGTGATCCTCGGGGCCGGGCTCAACCACTGGTACCACATGGACATGGCCTACCGGGGGATCATCAATCTCCTGGTCTTCTGCGGTGCCATCGGCCAGTCGGGCGGCGGCTGGTCGCACTATGTCGGCCAGGAAAAACTGCGTCCGCAGACCGGCTGGGTGCCGCTCGCCTTCGCGCTCGACTGGAACCGGCCGCCGCGGCAGATGAACTCGACCTCGTTCTTCTATGCGCACACCGATCAGTGGCGCTACGAGACGCTGACTGCGGCCGAGATCCTGTCGCCGACGGCGCCCGACGGCGATTGGAACCAGAGCTTCATCGACTACAACGCCCGCGCCGAGCGCATGGGCTGGCTGCCTTCGGCGCCGCAGCTCAAAGAGAACCCGCTGACGATCGCCGAGCGGGCCGACGCGGCGGGACTGCCGGCGGCGGACTATGTCGCCGGGGCGCTGAAGTCGGGCGAGCTCGAGATGTCCTGCCACGACCCCGACGATCCGGCCAACTGGCCGCGCAACCTGTTCGTCTGGCGCTCCAATCTTCTCGGCTCGTCCGGCAAGGGCCACGAATACTTTTTGAAGCACCTGCTCGGAACGACGCATGGCGTCATGGGCAAGGACCTCGGCACCGAGGGCGCCGTGCGCAACCGCGAGGTCGCCTGGGACGAGACGGCGCCGCAGGGAAAGCTCGACCTGCTCGTCACGCTCGACTTCCGCATGTCGACCACCTGCGTCTACTCCGACATCGTGCTGCCGACCGCCACCTGGTACGAGAAGAACGACCTCAACACCTCCGACATGCACCCCTTCATCCATCCGCTCTCGGCGGCGGTGGATCCGGTGTGGGAAGCGCGCTCGGACTGGGAGATCTACAAGGGCATCGCCAAGGCGTTCTCCGAGGTCGCGCCCGAGGTTCTCGGCGTGGAGAGGGACGTCGTCCTGACGCCGATCTTCCACGACACGCCGGCCGAGATCGCCCAGGCCTTCGACGTCCGGGACTGGAAGCGCGGCGAGACCGATCCCCTGCCCGGCAAGACCATGCCGGCCGTCACGGTCGTGACGCGCGACTACCCGAACCTCTTCGCGCGCTTCACCGCCGTCGGGCCGCTGATGAGCGAGCTCGGCAATGGCGGCAAGGGCATCGCCTGGAAGACGGCGCACGAGATCGAGGCGCTCGGCGCGCTGAACGGCGTGCATGCGCACGGCCACGCCGCAGGGCAGCCGAAGATCGAGACCGACATCGACGCCGCCGAGGTCATCCTCATGCTGGCGCCCGAGACCAATGGCGAGGTCGCGGTCAAGGCCTGGGAGGCGCTGTCGAAGATCACCGGCCGCGAGCACAGCCATCTCGCCTTGCCGAAGGAAGACGAGAAGATCCGCTTCCGCGATATCCAGGCCCAGCCGCGCAAGATCATCTCCTCGCCGACCTGGTCGGGGATCGAGAGCGAGAAGGTCTGCTACAACGCCGGCTGGACCAACGTGCACGAGCTGATCCCCTGGCGGACGCTCACCGGCCGCCAGCAGCTCTACCAGGACCATCTGTGGATGCGGGCCTTCGGCGAGGGCTTCGTCACCTGGAAGCCGCCGGTCGACCTGAAGACCATCCCCGGCATCAAGGATCTCCATCCGAACGGGCACAAGGAGATCGTCCTCAACTTCATCACCCCGCACCAGAAGTGGGGCATCCACTCGACCTATTCCGACAATCTCCTGATGCTGACGCTTAATCGCGGCGGGCCGGTGGTCTGGCTCTCCGAGACCGACGCCCGCGCCGGCGGCATCGTCGACAACGACTGGGTCGAGGTCTTCAACATCAACGGCGCGCTCACCGCCCGCGCCGTCGTCTCGCAGCGTATCAAGCCCGGCATGATGCTGATGTATCACGCGCAGGAGAAGATCGTGAACACGCCCGGGTCGGAGATGACCGGCAATCGCGGCGGCATTCACAACTCGGTCACGCGCGCAGTGCTGAAGCCGACGCACATGATCGGCGGCTATGTCCAGCAGTCCTACGGTTTCAACTACTACGGAACGGTGGGCGCGAACCGCGACGAGTTCATCGTCGTCCGCAAGATGGCGAACATCGACTGGATGGAGGAACCCTTGATGCCCGCCACCGTGACGGAGGCCGCAGAATGAAGATCCGCGCACAGATCGCCATGGTGCTGAACCTCGACAAGTGCATCGGCTGCCACACCTGCTCGGTCACCTGCAAGAACGTGTGGACCAATCGCGAAGGGCTCGAATACGCCTGGTTCAACAATGTCGAGACCAAGCCCGGTGTCGGCTATCCGCGCGAGTGGGAGAACCAGAAGAAGTGGAACGGCGGCTGGCGCCGCAAGGCGAACGGCCGCATCGAGCCGAAGATGGGCGCCAAATGGCGCATCCTCGCCAACATCTTCGCCAATCCGGACCTGCCGGAGATCGACGACTACTACGAGCCCTTCACCATCGACCACGGCCACCTGCAGACGGCGCGGGAATCGAAAGCCTTCCCCACCGCTCGCCCGCGCTCGGCCATCACCGGCGAGCGCATGGAGAAGATCGAGTGGGGGCCGAACTGGGAGGAGATTCTCGGCGGCGAGTTCGCTTCGCGCTCGAAAGACGTCAACTTCGAGGGCGTGCAGAAGGAGATCTACGGCCAGTTCGAGAACACCTTCATGATGTACCTGCCGAGGCTGTGCGAGCACTGCCTCAACCCGGCCTGTGCCGCGGTCTGCCCGTCCGGCGCCATCTATAAGCGCGAGGAGGACGGCATTGTCCTCATCGACCAGGACAAGTGCCGCGGCTGGCGCATGTGCGTCTCGGGGTGCCCGTACAAGAAGATCTACTACAACTGGTCTTCGGGGAAGTCCGAGAAGTGCATCTTCTGCTATCCGCGCATCGAGGCCGGGCAGCCGACCGTCTGCTCGGAGACCTGCGTCGGCCGCATCCGCTATCTCGGCGTCGTGCTCTACGACGCCGACCGCATCGAGGCGGCGGCGAGCATGCCGGACGAGAAGGATCTCTACGCCGCGCAGCTCGATCTGTTCCTCGATCCGAAGGACCCGGCGGTGATCGCGCAGGCGCGGGCGGACGGCGTCCCGGACGCCTGGCTCGAGGCGGCGAAGCACTCGCCCGTCTGGAAGATGGCCATGGAGTGGCGGATCGCCTTCCCGCTGCACCCCGAATACCGGACGCTGCCGATGGTCTGGTACGTGCCGCCGCTGTCGCCGATCCAGTCCGCCGCGGCCGCCGGCAAGATGGGCGTGAACGGCGACATGCCGGACGTGCGCTCGCTGCGCATCCCGCTGCAATACCTCGCCAATCTGCTCACCGCCGGCGACGAGGAGCCGGTCGCGCTGGCGCTCGAGCGCATGCTCGCCATGCGCGGCTACATGCGGGCGAAGACGGTCGACGGCCGCCTCGACGAGCGTATCGCCGAGAAGGTCGGTCTCACCGGCCACGCCATCGAAGAAATGTACCGGGTGATGGCGATCGCCAATTACGAGGACCGCTTCGTCATCCCGACCGCGCATCGCGAGTGGAGCGAGGACGCCCAGAGCCTCAGCGGCTCCTGCGGCTTCTCGTTCGGAAACGGCTGCTCGGACGGCACCTCCGGCACCAGCCTGTTCGGCGGCAAGGCGGCCAAGAAGGCCTCGAACCCGATGGAGCTCGTGTGATGGGCGCCGACACCCGCACGTTCAAGGCGCTGTCGGCGCTGCTCGTCTACCCGACGCCGGAGCTCGCCGCCGCAGTGCCAGAGATCGGCGCTGCGATCGCCGCCGAGGGCCTCGTCGGCGCCGGCGAGGCGGCGGCGCTCGGCCCGCTGCTCGAGGATCTCCGCGCGCTCGACATGTACGAGCTGCAGGCTCGCTATGTCGACCTGTTCGACAGGAGCCGGAAACTGTCGCTGCACCTGTTCGAGCACGTGCACGGCGAAAGCCGCGACCGCGGCCAGGCCATGGTCGATCTCGCCGCGCTTTATCGCGCCGGCGGTCTGGCTCTCGCGGAGAACGAGCTGCCCGACTACCTGCCGCTGTTCCTGGAATATCTGGCGACCCGGCCGCTCGGCGAGGCGCGGGCGCTGCTCGGGGAGGTCGACCACATCCTCGCCAGCCTGCAGGAGGCGCTCGAGCGGCGCGGAACGCCTTACGCCGCGGTCTTCGCCGCACTGCGCGCCGTAGCGGGCGCGAGCCCCGTCACGGTAGGCGCACAGGAGACGGCCGCGGCCGAACGGGACGACCTCGCCGCCCTCGATGCGGCCTGGGAGGAGAGCGCCGTCGTCTTCGGCCCCGGCGAGGCTTTAGGCGGCTGCTCGGTCGACCGGCTGCGGACGCAGATCCGCGCCGGCGCTCGCGACGCCCGTACCGCTGCCGCCTGAGGAGGAGCCATGTCCGCCACCATCAATTCCGCCCTGTTCGGCTGGTATCCCTATCTGTGCCTGACCGTGTTCCTGCTCGGCAGCCTGATCCGCTTCGACCGCGAGCAGTACACGTGGAAGACGGGCTCCTCGCAGCTTCTGCGGCGCAAACAGCTGCGCCTCGGCTCGAATCTGTTCCATGTCGGCATTCTCGTGATCTTCTTCGGCCACGTCGTCGGCCTGCTGACGCCGATCTGGATCTTCGACGCGGTCGGCATCAGCCATTCGTTCAAGCAGGGCATGGCGATCGCCATCGGCGGCATCGCCGGCATCGTCTGCTTCGTCGGCATCGCGCTGCTCGCGCATCGCCGGCTGTTCGATCCGCGCATCCGCGCCACCTCGAGCTTCGGCGACATCGCCATCCTGCTCCTGCTCTGGGTGCAGCTCGCGCTCGGCCTCGCCACCATCTTCGTCTCGCTCGGCCATATGGACGGCCACGAGATGGTGAAGTTCATGAACTGGGCGCAGGGCATTCTCACGCTGCAGCCGGATGCGGCGGCCTACGTCGCCGACGTCAACCCGCTCTTCAAGGCGCATCTGTTCCTCGGGATGACGATCTTCCTCGTCTTCCCCTTCACCCGGCTGGTGCACGTCTGGAGCGCGCCCGTCTGGTATCTCGGTCGCACCGGCTATCAGGTGGTCCGCACCCGCTCGGCGCCGGATGCGCGGGCCGCGGCGGCGCGCGATGCCGCGGCGATGCGGCCCGCGCCGGCATTTCCCGCCCGGCGGCCGGCGGAGTGAGCGCCATGGTCACGCTGATCGTCGATCACGCCGCCGCGTCCGAGCGCGGTCACGAATGCGGCCACACGCAGGCCGGTACGCCGCCCTCCAAAGAGCCCGTGCCGATGCCCGAGGTCACCGTCAATGGCGTCGTCATCTCCCGCAAGGCGATCGCCGCGGAAGTGCAGAACCAGCCGGCGCGCAATCCCGGCGAAGGCTGGCGGGCGGCGGTGCGCGCGCTGGTCATCCGCGAGCTGCTGCTGCAGGAGGCCCGCCGGCTCGCGGTTCCGATCGAGCCACGGAGGGACACCGACGGACGCCTCGAGACGGACGAGGACGCCGCCGTGCGCGCGCTCGTCGAGCGCGAAGTCCGCGTGCCGGAGGCGGACGAGCCGACGTTGCGCCGCTTCTACGACAACAACCGCCACCGCTTCACGACGCCGCCGCTCTGGGAGGCGGACCACATCCTCGTCGCGGCCCGTCGCGACGAGGCACCCTCTTTCGCCGTCGCGCGCGAAAGAATCGGGGCGCTGGCAGGCTTGCTCGCGATCTCGCCGGAACGGTTCGCCGAGCTCGCCCGCGAGAATTCCGACTGTCCGTCCGCCGCGCTCGGCGGCAGCCTCGGCCAGGTCTCGCCGGGCGAGACGACGCCGGAGTTCGAGGCGGCGCTCGCCGATCTGACGCCGGGCACGATCTCGGGCCCCGTCGAGAGCCGCTACGGCGTGCACCTGATCCGGCTGAACCGCCGCATTGCCGGCCGCGAGGTGCCGTACGAGGCCGCGCGGCAGCGGATCGCCGACTATCTCGCCGACCGCGTCCGGCACACGGCCACGGCACAGTACCTGTCGCTGCTGATCGGCCGGGCGGACATTGGCGGCATCGTCATGAATGGCGCCACGTCGCCGCTCGTGCAGTAGGGGCCACCGTGTTCGCCGCCCTCCTGGCTTCTCTCGACGATCCTCGGGTCGCCTCGAACCTGATCGGCGCGCTCGACGATCCGGAGCTCGCGGCGCGCCTTGCGGCGGCTGCCGATGCCAGCGGCCGGGCGCAGTCGGAGGTGATGGCTTCGGCCGTGCGATCGTTCCTCGAGACCGCGTCCGACGATCACTGGCTGCAGCTCGTCGGCATCATGAACCGCGCGTCCGATCCGGGCCTTGCGGGGTTGCGGGCAATTCTGGCGAAGGCGCTGCCGGCTACGCCCTGAGCCGCGCGCGGGACTTTGCGCCATCGCAATTCCGCGCCGCCCGGGGGCTGCTATGCCGGCCCCTGTCGACATCGATTTCCAGGACTGAAAGGCATGCCCGAGCCGCCGATCCTGCAGCATGCGTTCCGCATCTGCTTCCTCTGCGCGTCCGTCTGGGCTGCGGCGGCCCTGCCGCTCTGGCTTCTCGCCTACACGGGAACGTTCGTCGTCTCCGCCGCCTACGGCGATCTGATCTGGCATGCGCACGAGATGATCTACGGCTATGCCGCACTGGTCGTCTGCGGCTTCCTGTTCACAGCGATTCCGAACTGGACCGGCCGGCTGCCGGTGCGCGGCTGGCCGTTGCTCGGCCTCGTTCTGCTATGGGCGGCGGGACGGGTGGCGATGCTGTTCGCCGACGTGCTGGGCCTCGGCGTGACGGCAGCGATCGATCTGTCCTTCCTCGCCGCCGTTCTCGTCACCGCGGCGCGCGAGATCATCGCCGGGCAGAACTGGCGCAACCTGCGCGTCCTCGGGCTCGTGCTCTGGCTCGCTCTCGCCAATGCCTGGTTCCACATCGCGACCTCGACGGGAGCGCCCACTGAGCCCGCCATGCGCGCGGCCGTCGGCGCGCTGATCGTGCTCATCGTCCTCGTCGGCGGGCGGATCGTGCCGAGCTTCACCCGCAACTGGCTCGCCAAGCGCCCCGGGGAGGAGCTGCCGTCCGGGTTTGGGCCCTTCGACGCCGTGGCGATCGGCGCCGCCGTCCTCGCCGTCGCCGCGTGGGTGATCGAGCCGACCGGCCGCCTCACCGCGCTCCTCGCCGCGGTCGCGTCGGCGCTGCTCGTCGTCCGCCTCGCGCGCTGGCGGGGATGGGCCACTTGGCGCGAGCCGCTGCTCGTCATCCTGCATGTCGGCTACGCCTTCGTGCCGCTCGGCCTCGGGCTGCTGGCCGCGGGCGCCGAATGGCCGGACCTCGTTCCGGTCGGCGCCGTCATGCATGCATGGACCGTGGGCGCGGTCGGCATCATGACGCTCGCGGTGATGACGCGCGCGAGCCTCGGCCATACGGGCCGGCAGCTGACCGCGGACCCGGCGACGCTGGCGATCTATGCGGCGATTCTCGCGGCGGCGATCATCCGTGTCGCCGCGCCCTTCGGCGGCGAGCTGTACCTGTCGCTGCTGATCCTCTCGGGAGCGGCCTGGACGGCCGCCTTCCTCGGCTTCGCCGGCGCCTATGGCCCGATCCTCGTCGCCCCCCGCCTCGGCAGCCGTTCCTGAGGCCGGCCCGCCCTACCCTTCCGATCGCACGGAGCGCACATGCCTGCACCATCCCTGGGAGCCACCGTCGGCATCGAGCCGGCGGCAATGCATCGTCCCGGTCCGGAGAGGGAGGACGCCTGGACGCGCTATGCAGGCGAGCGCCTGCCGCGCTACACGAGCTACCCGACGGCGGCCCAATTCCATCCCGGCATCTGCGCCGACGATTATCGCGCGTGGATCGGGGCGCTCGAGCCGCAGGCGCGGGTCTCGCTCTATCTGCACATCCCCTTCTGCGCGTCGCTGTGCTGGTATTGCGGCTGCCACACCACGGTGACCCGGCGGCAGGAGCCGGTCGAGCGCTATCTGCGCGCGCTGCATCGGGAGATCGGCGCCGTGGCGGACGAAGCGCCTGGGCCACTTCCCGTCGGCCACATCCATTTCGGCGGCGGCACGCCGACGATCGTCGGCCCTAAGGCCTTCGGCGCGCTCGTTCAGGCGCTCGCCGAACGATTCCGCATAGAGCCCGGTGCCGAGATCGCCGTCGAGACCGATCCGCGCGAGCTGACCACCGAGATGGCCGACGCCCTCGGCAAGGCCGGCGTCACCCGGGCGAGCATCGGCGTGCAGACCTTCGATCCGGCCGTGCAGGCGGCGATCAACCGCG
This sequence comes from Pseudomonadota bacterium, assembly GCA_023430145.1. Taxonomy (GTDB): domain Bacteria; phylum Pseudomonadota; class Alphaproteobacteria; order Rhizobiales; family Methylopilaceae; genus JAEZCD01. The sequence continues at coordinate 16,927 of JAEZCD010000012.1, read as the reverse complement.
TCCAGAGCTTCGCCGAGACCGAAGCGGCGACGCAGGCGCTGCGAGGCGCGGGCGTCGGCGCGATCAACCTCGACGTCCTCTACGGCCTTCCCGGACAGACGGTGCGCTCCTGCCGCGAGACCATCGAGCGGTGCCTCGACCTACGCCCCGATCGCTTCGCGGTCTTCGGCTATGCGCACGTCGTCGCCTTCAAGAAGCATCAGCGCCTGATCGACGCGGCGCAGCTGCCCGACGTTCGCGCGCGCCAGGAGCAGGCCGAGGCGATCGGCGAGGCGCTGCAGGCGGCCGGCTATGTGCGCGTCGGCTTCGACCACTTCGCCCTGCCGACCGATCGCCTGGCGCGCGCCGCCGCCGAGGGCACCCTCCGGCGCAATTTCCAGGGCTACACGACCGACACCTGCGACACGCTGATCGGCTTCGGCGCGTCGGCGATCGGCCGCCTGCCCCAGGGCTACATCCAGAACGAGGTTCCCGTCGGCACCTATTGCGAGCGCGTCCAGCGCGACGGCCTCGCGACGGTGAAGGGCTATCGGCTCGGCGAGGACGACCGGCTGCGGGCCGAGATCATCGAGCGCCTCATGTGCGATCTCGATGTCGACCTCGCCGCAGTATGCGGGCGCCACGGCGCCGACATCGCGCCGGTTCTCGAGCCGGCGCTGCCGCGCCTGACGCAGCTCGCCGCGGACGGGATCGTCGCCATCGACGGCAGCCGGGTCCGCGTACCGGAGGAATCGCGGCTCCTGGTGCGCCTCGCCGCTGCCGCCTTCGACGCGCAGCTGGCGCTCGCCGGCCGGACCTTCAGCCGCGCAGTGTGAGGCCCGGGCCCTGTCCGGGCCGAGCCTCGATCGCGGAACGATGTCCGTCGCCCGCGAGCGTCGATCAATGCGACAGCAGGACCGGAAGCCGAAGCTGCGTCAGAATCCCCTTGGTCGCTCCGCCAAGAACAAAGTCGCGGATGCGGGAGTGACCGAATCCTCCCATTGCCAGGAGCTGCGCCCCGTTCGACAGGGCGGTCTCCTGCAATGCGTCGGCGATGCTCCTCTTGCCGAGCGTGGTCTCGAGCGGAGTGGCGTTCAATCCTCGTTTCACCAGTGCTGATACGAGAGCCCCTGCGAGATCGGGCTCACGCAAGGGCTTTTCGCCTCGAACCGTCAATACCGAGATCGAGCCGCCGTCGGCCAAGAACGGCAGGGCATCGCCGAGTGCGCGCGCGGCGACCCGTCCTCCGTCCCAGGCGATGGCGATGCGGTCGAGAGGAACAGGACGAGCCGAGGGTGGCACCAGAATAGCCGGGCGACCCGACCCGAAGACGACAGACTGCGTCATCTCCCGCGCCGCCACCGTCTCGCCGGACCAGGGAAGCACTGCAAAGTCATAGTACCGTGCCTCGGCCGCGGCGGCATCCAGCACGGCGCTCAGCACCACCTCTCGAGCGCTGCACTGCACGTCTCGGTGCGAGCCCGTCACCCCTTGCACGAGGCCCTCGAGGCGACGGCATTCGGCCCGACTCTTCTCCTCGGCCTCGCGGGCGATGCGAGGGACATCGACAAGCAGATTGCCCAAGGCCGAGGAGACCTGCGGGATGTGGACCGCGAATGTCGTGACGTGAAGCGTGCAGTCGAGCGAGGCCACGAATGCGGCGGCAGCTTCTATCGATGGGTCCGCGACCGCTTGGGGATAGGTCGCCAACGGCATGTAGGCGATACGAGTCCGCGTCATCTCGGCTGCTCCAACTGACCTGCGTGGCTCATCGAAGGTGGAGTGGGCAGAACCGTTTCGTTCACAGCCTCCGAGAGCAGCCATACCCTAGCGATGCGATCCTGGACCGAGATTGATCTGAATCAGCGCGGAGCGACGAGACGCGACTATTCTGAAGCATATGAGACAATCGGACTCGCGTGATGCCACAGGATCGGTATCAGACCGTGCAGGAGCTCGCCGACCGGCTCGAGGTCGCCGAGGCGACGGTGCGGCAGTGGATCAAGAACGGAAAGCTCCGCGCCATCGACATCGGCAAGGGCTGGCGCATCGCCGATATCGACCTGGAGCGCTTCCTGAAGGCCCACGAGACGGCGCCACGGGAGCCGGACCATCCTGTGGCCGGCATCACCGAGCGGCGGTCGTGATCGCCGGCAGGCGCGCGTCCGCATGACATCGGCACCGACGACTCCCCACGCCCGCTCCGCCGAAGACTGCCTTCTGGCGCTGCACGCCGGGCTCGACGGCCTGACCGCGGACGAGGCGGCACGGCGGCTGGACGAGCACGGGCCGAACCGTCTTCCCGAGGCGCGGGGGCGCGGGCCTGCGCTGCGGTTCCTGATGCAGTTCCACAATGTGCTGATCTATGTGCTGGTCGGCGCGGCCGTGGTGACGGCTGCCCTGCAGCACTGGGTCGATACCGGGGTGATCCTGGCCGTCGTGCTGGCCAATGCGGTGATCGGCTTCATCCAGGAGGGCAAGGCCGAGGCGGCGATGGCGGCGATCCGCCATATGCTGGCCCCGCACGCGGCGGTGCTGCGCGACGGCAAGCGGCTGACGGTGGACGCGGCAGACATCGTGCCGGGCGACATCGTCCTGCTCGAGGCCGGCGACAAGGTGCCGGCGGACCTTCGGGTGATCGAGGCCCGGGGGCTCGCCGCGCAGGAGGCGATCCTGACCGGCGAGTCGGTGCCGGTGGAGAAGAGCGTCGATCCGGTCAGCCCCGACGCCGCCCTCGGCGATCGGCGCTCGATGCTCTGGTCGGGAACGCTGGTCACACAAGGCACCGCGCGCGGGCTGGCGGTGGCGACCGGGGCGGGAACCGAGATCGGCCGAATCGGCGGGCTTCTGGCCGGGGTCGAGCAACTGACCACGCCGCTCGTCGCGCAGATGGACCATTTCGCGCGCTGGCTCTCGTTCCTGATCCTGCTCGCCGCCGCGCTGCTGCTCGTCTACGGCTACTTCGTCGGGCATCACGCCTTCGACGAGATGTTCATGGCGGTGGTAGGCGTCGCCGTCGCGGCGATTCCCGAGGGCCTGCCGGCGGTGATGACGATCACCCTGGCCATCGGCGTGCAGGCCATGGCCCGGCGCAACGCGATCGTTCGCCGCCTGCCGACCATCGAGGCGATCGGCTCCGTCTCGGTGATCTGCACCGACAAGACCGGAACCCTGACGCGCAACGAGATGGTGGTCGCGGCGGCCGAGACGCCCGACGGCGCCTTCACGGTGGCCGGCGAGGGCTATGCGCCTTCGGGCGCGATCACGCCTGCGGGAGACCTGTCGCGCCTCGCACGGGCGGCAGCGCAATGCAACGACGCCGCGCTGCACGACCGCGCCGGGCAATGGATCGTGGAAGGCGATCCGATGGAGGGCGCGCTCCTGGCCTTTGCCGGAAAGGTGGGGGGAAACCAGGAGGCGCGGCGGCTGGATGCCATTCCGTTCGACAGCCGCCACCGCTTCATGGCGGTGCTCGGCGATGGTCCCGGGGGCCGCACGACCTATGTCAAGGGCGCGCCGGAACGCGTGCTGCGCATGTGCGCTGGGGTGGATTACGCGCTTTGGCACGACCGGGCGGAAGCGCTCGCGCGGCGCGGCCTGCGGGTCCTGGCGCTGGGCGAACGGGCCGAGACGAGCGACCGGATCGACGCCGCCGCGCTGGAGGGCGGGCTGACCTTTCTCGGCCTCGTCGGCCTGATCGATCCGCCGCGGCCCGAGGCGATCGCGGCCGTCGCCGAATGCCACGGTGCGGGGATCCGCGTGAAGATGATCACCGGCGACCATGCAGGAACCGCCGCCGCGATCGCCGCGCAGATCGGGCTGGAAAATCCGCAGCGTGTGCTGACCGGCCACGATCTCGACAGACTCGATGATGCGCAGCTGGCGCTGGAGGCGGCCTCCGTCGACGTGTTCGCCCGCACGAGCCCGGAACACAAGCTGCGCCTCGTGACTGCCCTGCAGGCGAACGGCCTGTCGGTCGCCATGACCGGCGACGGGGTCAACGACGCCCCGGCGCTGAAGCGGGCCGATGCCGGCATCGCGATGGGGCTCAAGGGCTCGGAAGCCGCCAAGGAGGCGGCCGATCTGGTTCTGGCCGACGACAACTTCGCCACCATCGCCGCCGCCGTGCGCGAGGGAAGGACGGTCTACGACAACCTGACGAAGGTCATCAGCTGGACGCTGCCTACGAGTGCCGGCGAGTCGGCCACCATCGTCCTCGCCTTGCTCCTAGGATTCGCCCTGCCGGTGACGCCGGTGCAAATTCTGTGGGTCAACCTGATCACGGCGATAACCCTCGGACTCGCGCTCGCCTTCGAGCCGACGGAGCCCGGCACCATGGCCCGCCCGCCACGGCGGCGGGATGCGCCGATCCTTTCGGGAGCACTCGTCTGGCACGTGGTGCTGGTGGCGGCGCTCTTCCTCGCCGGTGTCTTCGGCGTCTTCACCTATGCGCTGGACAAGGGCTATCCGCTGGCGCTGGCGCAGACCATGGCGATGAACACCCTGGTGGTGCTGGAGATCTTCCACCTGTTCTTCGTTCGCAACATTCACGGCACGTCGTTGACTTGGGACGCGGTGAAAGGCACGCGCGTGGTGTGGGCCGTCGTCATCGCCGTCACGGTCGCCCAGTTCGCCGTCACCTATCTGCCGCCGCTGCAGGCCGTGCTCGGAACCCAGCCCGTGCCGTTCACCGACGGCCTTCTGATCGTCGCTGTGGGTGCCGCGTTCTTCGCCCTGATCGAGATCGAAAAGCAGATCAGGCTGGGATTGAAGAGATGACCGGTATCGGAGAGCCATTCTCGCGCCCGGCCGCCCCGGGCGGTGCCGATCGCCTATTCGCCGGCACCGCGCGCCAGCCTCTGGAAAGGCCCGGAAGCCGCGGGGCGTCGACGTGACGACCATCAGGAACCCCCGCCAGGGGTCTTGACGCTCACGAGTGCCCGCGCGTCGCGCACCACACCCCGCCCGCTCCCGGCCGCGACAGCTTGCGGATCGCAGCATGTCCGCTAGTTCCGACACTGATCCCGGCTCGGCCGGAACGAAAGAGAGTTCGCCCGTGAGTTCGATCGACTTGGCCGGAACGTCACCCTTTCTCAGCTACGATATCCGCACGGGAACGCATCGCTCCGCCGCCGAGGAATGGCAGCCGCACCGGACGCAGACGGACAAGTCCGTCGAGTGGTGGTATCTGACGTCCCTACTCCATGACGTCGCAGGAACGCCATATTTCTTATTCTGGTGTATATTCCGTTACACTGGAATCAGATACATGGAGCGTCTTCCACCCGCAGCCGTCGCCAGGATAGGACCCGAGAAGTCGGCTTACGTATGCCTGTGTACACTCACCAACTACCACACCAATTCACACATCGAATCGCCCATGATCTTCGTCATGCGGGACGACGAGGTGTGGGACGCCGCCACCTCGACGCTTCGCCTGCAGGACGCGCAGCGCCGGCACGGATGCACCTGGTCGTTCGACGGCGAGCGGACGGCGCTGCGCGTCAGGTCACGCGGACTTGCGTGCAACCTGGCCATGCGCGGTGGCTCGCAGGTGATGTGGGCGAAGGACAAGCTCGGCAAGGAGGGGCTCATCCAGGAGGGGCCGGAGGGGGATTACAGCTTCTACTATTCGCTGCCGCGGCTCGAGGTCTCGGGCTCGATCAGCCAGGTCGAGGACGGCAGGCCCACCACCTCGGATGTCGGCGGCTTCGGCTGGGTCGATCGCCAATGGGGCGACTTCCTGACCAGCGCCTGGGAATGGGCCTCGTTCCGCTTCACCAGCGGGGCTCGCGTCAATCTCTATAATTTCTACAATGGCCACCGGGTCGCCACCTATCAGAAGCCCGATGGCTCCTCGCAGTGGTTCGATGATTTCGTCGTCAAGCAGAACGGCTATGCGAGAACCTCTCTCGGGACGTGGGTCTCGTACGGCTGGAGCTACGACTTCCCGATGGACGTCGAGGGCAGCCGCCGCTACCGGCTGGAGCCCTTCAGCAAGCTCGACATGGTCAAGGGGCCGGGCGGGAAAGTGTTCTACGAGGGGCCGAGCCACCTCGTGGACGAGACGACGGGCAGGACGGTCGGCATCGGCGTCAACGAATCGATGGACGTCCGGGTCATGGGCAACGGCCCCTACGGCCCGCATCAGCGCTGAGCCTAGGCCGCCGCCGCGCGAGCGGGGCGCCGTTGTTGCGTCGGGACGCGGTCGACAGCCGGGCCGGCCTCGACGTGCACGACGAGCGCAGCTGCACGCTCGTCGAGGAATGCCCGAAGGCGCTCGCCGCCCAAGTCGTGCATCCTGCATCTCCGCCTGCGGTCGGTAGGGAACTCCGAGAGACACCCATGCGCCTGTCCGAGATCCTGCTGTCGATACCGAAGGCGCCCGAGGGCACATCCATCCTCTCGCATCTTCGGCACGCCATCGCCGACTCCCCGCGTCTGGGCGGCGGCTCGCCGAGCCGGCTCGTGGTGACGAGGTGCGACACCAACAGCTACGAATGCGAGCTGGGTATCGTCGACGGATCGGGGCCGTCGGACGCGATCGCCGACATATTCGACTTCGTGCGCCGCGGCTCGCAACGCTGCGACAGGTTCACGGCCGTGCTCATCGTCCCAACCGGGGCCGGAGCCGAGATCGGCGGCCATGCAGGCGATGCCGGCCCGGTCGCCAAGCTCCTCGCCTCCGCCTGCGACCGTCTCGTCACGCACCCGAACGTCGTGAACGGGTCCGACATCAACGAACTGCCGGAGAACGCCCTCTACGTCGAGGGAAGCATTCTCAGCCGTTTCCTCATGGGCACGGCCGGCCTGCAGCCGGTGCGCTCGAACCGGGTGCTGGTGCTGCTCGACGCACAGGAGTCGCCGACGTTCACCAACGCCGCGATCAACGCCGTGAACGCCGCGCGGGCCACCTACGGATTGATCTGCCCGAAAATCGTCCTCGTCGACCCGCCGATCGGCATGCGTGCCGAGTTCAACCCGTCCGGACGATCCTCCGGGGTCGTGACCGGCGCCGAGAGACTTCTCTCAGTCCTGCGGGCGGAGCGGGGCTGGTACGATGCCGTCGCCCTGGTATCCGTCATCCAAGTGCCCGAGAGCTTCCATCGGGACTATTTCGATCTCGCCGGAGCGATGGTGAATCCCTGGGGCGGCGTCGAGGCGCTGCTGACGCATGCCATCTCCGGCATTCTCGACCTGCCGACCGCACATGCGCCGATGTTCGCATCCGAGGCGATCGCCCACTCCTATCCCGGCATCGTCGATCCGCGCATGGCGGCCGAGGCCGTCTCGCTGACCTTCATGCAGAGCGTCCTGAAGGGTCTTCAGCGCGCGCCGCGGCCCGTTCGACCAACCTCCGGCCGTCTGGCGGGTGATGTCCTGATGGTCGAGGACGTGTCGTGCCTCGTCATTCCGGACGGATGCCTCGGCCTGCCGACGCTCGCCGCGCTCGAGCAGGGGATCGCCGTCATCGCCGTGCGCGAGAACAAGAATCTGATGCAGAACGACCTCGCCGAGCTGCCCTGGGCGCCCGGTCAGTTCCACCGCGCCGAGAACTACTGGGAGGCCGCCGGGCTCATGACGGCGCTGAAGGCCGGCATCGACCCCGGCTCCGTCCGCCGCCCGATCCCGCCGGTGGCAGTTGAGAGAAGAGCATTCTCGGAGCACGCCCTCGAGGTCGTCCCAGCAAGCTGGCGAGGCACCTGAGCGCGCCGGCGCGGCGTTGCGACCGCCGGATTCTCGAGATCATTGCGCCCCCTCGTCCGCCGGCGCCCGCCCGACCTGCGCACGGAAGGCGGCGAACTGCTCGGGGGTGAAGATCTCGGACCTGAGGTCGGTGAGATGCGGCCCGAACTCCGCCGTCATGACGTCGCCGACGCGCCGGAAGATCTCGGCGAGATAGTATTCGTGCCGCAAGAGGCCGAGCGCCATGATGACGATCGAGCGGTTGCGCGTGTGCGCGCCGCTGACCGAGCCGTCGATGTTGGCGGTCATCACCTCTTCATGGTCGACGATGACGGTGAAGAGGTTGTCGGCCATGCCCATGCGACGGCCATTGCCCTCGTGCAGGACGACGCGCACGCGCTCGCTGAAGCGGAATTCTTGCGCATCCTCGCCGAACAGCACGATCACCATCGAGACGCCGCGGGCCGCAGCGTCGCGGAGCGCCGCCGCATGGCGGCGGACGACGACCTCGCCGGCCTTGATCCAGATGTGGTTTTCGGCCGCCTCGATCATCTGCCGCACATGGTCGTGCACGGCGGTGTCGCCGTGGGTGGTCCAGACGAAGCGGCTGTCGTCGTCGGGCTCGGAGAGCGACTTAAGGCGTTGTGCGAGGTCGTCGCAGATCGAGCGCGTCGAGGAGGCGATGCGGCCGAACACCAGATCCGGCGGCACGGGCACGTAGCGCACCGGATCGGCGCTGACCGGATGGACGACATCGCGCTGGGCGAGCGTGTCGAGCGCGGTGTAGGTGTTCGGCCGCGGCACGCCGGTCGCCTTCGAGATCTCGTAGGCGGTCGCCGGGCTCTCCTGCAGGAGGCGGATATAGATGCGCGTCTCGTACTCGGTGAAGCCGAGCTTGCGCATCTCGGTCGTCACCTGGTCTGCGGCCTGTTCCCTGACACTGAGCGGTTTGATCTTCTTGGCCTCCGTCGCGGTCGTGCGATCCCTAGCAGATGCCGGGGGACCCTGGGCAGGTCTCAGGCGAGGCTGACCCAGACGCTCTTCTGCTGCAGGTACTCCTTGATCATTTCCGCGCCGGCCTCCCTTCCGAGGCCGGAATTCTTGAAGCCGCCGACCGGCACCTGCACATTGGTGCGGCGATAGGTGTTGATCCACACCGTGCCGGCCTGGATCTTCCGCGCCACGCGGTGCGCGCGGGCGACGTCGCGCGTCCAGATGCCCGAGCCGAGCCCGAAGGCGACGTCGTTGGCGATCGCCACCGCCTCCTCCTCGGTCTCGAAGGGGATCACCGCCAGTACCGGGCCGAACACCTCCTCCTGCGCGATGCGCATGCGAGGCGTGACGCCGGTGAAGATCGTCGGCTCGACGAAGAAGCCCTTGTCGAGGCCCGGGCCGGTCGCCCGCTTGCCCCCCGAGTAGAGCGTCGCGCCCTGCTCCTTCGCCAGCGCGATGTAGCCCATGATCTTCTCGTATTGCGGCGGCGTCGCCACCGGAGCCATCTCGGTGGATTCGTCCATCGGATCGCCCATGCGCCTCGCCCTCCCCGCCGCCGCCACCCGCTCGACCAGCGCATCGTGGATGTCGCGGTGGACGAGGAGTCGCGAGCCGGCGACGCAGGTCTGCCCGGTCGAGCCGAACACGCCGGCGGCGATCTCCTGCGCCGCGCGGTCGAGATCGCAGTCCGGGAAGGCGATGTTCGGCGATTTTCCGCCGAGCTCGAGGATCACGGACTTCAGCCCCTGCGCGGCTGTCGTATAGGCCTTGATGCCGCCCTCGACGCCGCCCGTGAACGAGACTTTTCGCACCAGCGGATGGGCGGCGAGCGGCTGCCCGACGGTTTGCCCGAAGCCGGTGACGACGTTGACGACGCCCTTAGGGAAGCCGGCCTCCTCGACGAGCCGCATCAGCTTCAGCGTTGAGGTCGAGGTGAACTCGGACGGCTTCACCACCACCGTGTTGCCGGCGGCCAACGCCGGCGCGAGCTTGAGGCTCATGAGCCGCAGCGGCGAGTTCCAGGGCGTGATCGCGGCGACGACGCCGAGCGGCTCCCAGGTCGTGTAGTTCAGGAACTGCTCCTGGTCGGCCGGAATTACGGCGCCCTCGACCTTGTCGGCGAGGCCGCCGTAATAGTCGTACATGGGCGGCAGGGTCTTCACTTGGGCGCGGACCTCGGTGATGGTCTTGCCGTTGTCCTGCATCTCGGCCCGGGCGAGCTCCTCGGCATTCTGCTCGATGAGGTCTGCGAGACGGCACAGGAGATGCCCGCGCTGCGTCGCGGACGTCTTCGGCCAGGGCCCGCTCGTGAAGGCGCGATGCGCGGCCTGCACCGCGAGCTCCACGTCCTCAGGGCCGCCCTCGGCGACGAGCGCCCATGTCTCGCCGGTGTACGGATAATGCGTCTCGAACCACTTGCCGCTCTGTGCGGGCACCCGTTCGCCGTCGATGTAGAGGCCGAATTTTTCCAAGGCGGGCTCCTCGTCGGGGCTCAGAGAGCGGTCGCGCCGCGGCGGGCGGCGATGAACCGCCAGACATACGGCCCGACCAGGATCAGGAAGATGCAGGCCATGATGGTGCCGGAGATCGGCCGGGTGAAGATCACGCTGAAATCGCCCTGGTTCAGCGTCATCGTCCGGTAGAGCGAGCGCTCGATCAGCGGTCCCAGCACGAGCGCCAGCACCAGCGGCGCCGCCGGATAGCCGAAGCGGCGCATGAGATAGCCGAGGAGGCCGAACAGGATCAGCAGCCAGACGTCGAACAGGCTGTTGTCGATGCTGTAGACGCCGATCACCGTGACGACCAGCACCGCCGGGTAGAGGAAGGTGTAGGGGATCCGCGTCAGCATCGCGAACGCCGGCACGAGCGGCAGGTTGAGCACTAGCAGCATCACGTTGCCGATGTACATCGAGGCGATCAGGCCCCAGACGAAGTCGGGCTGCTGGGTGAACAGCAGCGGGCCGGGCGTCAGCCCGTGCAGGATCATCGCCGACAAGAGGATCGCGGTGACGTTGCTGCCCGGAATTCCGAGCGCGAGCAGCGGCACGAAGCGGGCGACCGTGTCGGCATTGTTGGCCGATTCGGGCCCCGCGACGCCGGCGATGGCGCCGTGGCCGAACTTCTCCGGCTCCGGCGAGAGACGGCGCTCGAGCGCGTAGGACGCGAAGGTGACGATCGTTCCCGGCCCCGGCAGGCAGCCGAGCACGAAGCCGAGGAACGAGCCGCGGAGGATCGCCTTCCAGGAGGCGAGCCAGTCTGCCCAGCTGAGCCAGAGGTTCCTGAGCCGCACCGACATGGGCTTCAGGTCGACCGCATCCTCGAGGCTGACCAAGACTTCGGCAAAGGCGAACAGGCCCATGGCGACGACCACGAAGTCGACACCCTCGAGCAGCTCGATCTGGCCGAACGTGAAGCGATTCTGGCCGCCGACCGGGTCGAGGCCGATCATGGCGAGCGTGAAGCCGCCGGCCGCGCTGGCGAGCGCCTTCAGCTTGGAGCCGCCCTCGATGAAGACCAGCGCCGAGATGCCGAGCAGCGCGACGGCAAAATATTCCGGCGGCCCGAAGGCGAGCGCCACCTCGGCCAGCGCCGGGCCGGTGAGCATCAGTCCGACGACGGCGATCGTGCCGGCGATGAAGGAGCCGATGGCGGCGATGGCGAGCGCCGGCCCGGCGCGACCTTGGCGGGCCATCTCATAGCCGTCGAAGGTGGTGACGATCGAGGCCGACTCGCCCGGCATCCGCAATAGGATGGCGGTGGTCGAGCCGCCATAGGAGGAGCCGTAATAGATGCCGCCCAGCATGATGAAGGCGGCGATCGGATCCATGCCGAAGGTGATCGGCAAGAGGATGGTGATCGCCGCGGCCGGGCCGAGGCCGGGCAGCACGCCGACGACGGTGCCGAAGAATGCGCCGAGGAAGCAGTAGAACAGGTTGGCCGGCGTCGCCGCGATGGCGAAGCCGTGCATCAGGTAGGACAGCTGCTCCACCGGCCGCTCCGCGTCAGAAGTGAGCTGTCGGCAGCGGCAGCCGGAAGGCCCACTCGAACAGGATGGAGAAGCCCGCGGTGACGCCGGCGGCATAAAGGCCGGACTGCAGCACCGTGCGTCGCTCGACGACGATCAGGAGAGCGAACAGGAAGGCGAAGGTGCTCGCCGAAAAGCCGAAGAAGCCGAGCGCGGCGACATAGGCGAGGAACAGGGCGGCCGCGCCCAACTGCCGCCGGCCGCCGATCGGCTTGCGCTCTTCGTCGTCGACCGGCTGCGTCAGCGCCTGAAAGACGAGCGCCGCGCCGACCAGCGTGCCGGCAGCGCCGATCCAGAAAGGGAAGAAGCCGGCATCCGGACCGAACTCGGTCTCGTAGGGGAAGGCGAACGATCCGACGAGCGTCGCCGCCCCGACGGCGAGCACGAAACCCGCCATGCAGGTCTCGCCGAGGCGCGCGCGAAGAGCCACCGGACCGTTCTCCCGGAGCAGGGCCTACTTCTTCAGCACGCCCATCTCGGTCAGCGCCTTGGCGATATCGGCGTTCCGCGTGTCGAGATAGGCCTTCATCTCGACCGGCCCGACGCGGGTGTCGACGAAGTCGCTCTTTTTGGAGAAGTCCTTCCACTGCTGCGTGTCGGCGACCTTGCCGAGCAGTTCGCCGTAGAAGTCGACCACCTCCTTGGGCGTGCCGTTCGGGGCGACGAAGCCGCGGATGACGGCAAAGGTCGATTCCGGCTTGATGCCGAGCTCGGCCAGCGTCGGCACGTCCGGCATGCTGCCGAGCCGCTTGTCGCCGACGACGGCCAGCACCTTGATGCGGCCGGCCTCGATCTGGCCGCGGCTCTCGCTCGGGCCGCCGGTGGTGAAGGCGACGTGATTGCCGAGCAGCGCCGTGTTGGCATCGCCGCCGCCGTCGAAGGAGACGACGTTGAACTCGACGCCGGCCGCCTTGCCGATGGCGTGCGTCAGCATGTGATCGGTGGCGCCGATGGCGCCGACGCCGGAGGCGATCGCCTTCGGCTTGGCCTTCGCCGCGGCGACGAGGTCGGCCATCGTCTTGTAGGGCGAGGCGGCATTGACCTGGATGGCGTTGGAATCCTCGGCGAGAATGGCGATCGGCACGAAGGATTCGTAGTTGAGCGCCGTCTTCTGCCGGAGCGGCGTCGACAGGAAGGCGTTCGTCACCGCGAGGATGTAGTGCGGATTGCCCTTCTGCTGGTCGGCGAAGGTCATCGAGTTCAGGCCGCCGCCGCCGGTCTTGTTGATCACCTCGATCGGCACGGAGAGGAGCTTGTTCTTCTCGATGATGTCGGCGATCTGCCGGGCGACGATGTCCGAGCCGCTGCCGGGCGGGGTGTGGACGATGATCTTGACCGCCTCGGTCGGCTGCCAGGCATGGGCGGGACCTGCGAGGGCGAGCGCCGCGAAAGCGGCGAGGCCGACGGCGACTGTTCTACGAGACTGTGTCATCTGCTTCCTCCCAATGCCGGGCTTCTTGCGACCCGGCTCCGCGGACTCACGATGCGACTGCGTAGGCGTCACGGCGCGGGTCGGCGCCCGCGCTCAGCACTCCGGTGTCCTCGTCGCGCACGATAACGCAGACGCCGCCGGCATTGCCGGTCCAATCCGGCCAGGCCTTGATCTTGTGCCCTTTCGCACGCAGCGCCTCGACGGTATCGGCATCGATGCGGCCCTCGACGGCGAGCTGCCCGGGCTGCATGCGGTGCGGATAGAAGGTCGCCGGAAAGCTGAACGAGACGAAGCGCGGCGCCTCGGTCGCGGCCTGCGGGTTCATGCCGAAGACGACGATGTTCAGAAGCGTCTGCAGCATCGCCTGCGGCTGCACGTCGCCACCCGGCGTGCAGAGCGCCATCCAGGGCTTTCCGTCCTTCAGGATCAGCACCGGGTTCGTCGTCAGCCGCGGCCGCTTGCCGGGCGCCAGCACCGACGGATGGTTCGGGTGCAGCCAGGACTGCGTGCCGCGATGCGAGATGCCGAAGCCGAGCTCGGGATGGATCATGTGCCGCAGCGCCGGATCGCTCGGCGCGGAGACGAAGATGTTGCCGGCCTTGTCGATCACCGACAGCACGGTGGTGTCCGGGCCGGTCGACTTGCCGATCGCCGGCTCATCGACATGCGGCGGCGTGCGGCCGAAATAGGGTTTTGCGCCCTGCACCTCGCCGAAGGGCGGCATGGTCGGCCAGGCCGAGGCCGGATCGATCAGCCGCCGCCGCTCCTCGCTGTAGGGGGGCGCAAGCAGCTCGTCGAGCGGCACGTCGACGAATTCGGGGTCGCCGTAATAGGCGTCGCGATCGGCGAAGGCGATTTTGGTCGCCTCGGTGACGGTGTGGATGTAGTCGGCCGAGTTGTGGCCCATGCTCGAAAGGTCGAGCGGCTCGAGCAGGGCGAGCGTCTGCAGGAGCGCCGGGCCTTGCGTCCAGGGCCCGCAGACGCAGACCTCGTAGCCGCGGAAGTTCAGGCGGACCGCGTCCTCTTCCTTGGCGACGCAGGCCTGCATGTCGGCCATCGCCAGCAGGCCGTCATTGGCCCTGCTGAACTCCACGAGCTTCTCGCCGATCTCCCCGCGATAGAAGTAGTCGCGGACGGCGGCGATGGCCGCCTCGCGGCCGCGCGAGGCCGCCGCGCGCTCGACGGCGATCAGCTTGCGAATCGTGTTCGCCAGCGCCGGCTGCTTCAGCACGTCGCCGACCTCGGGAATCTTTCCGCCCGGCGTGAAGATTTCCGCATTCGCCGGCCAGCCGGAAAAACCGTCGAAGTATTCGACGATGTCCTCGCGCATCACCTCGCTGACCGGGAAACCATCCTCGGCATAGGCCAGCGCCGCGCCGACCGCCTGCTCGAAGGTCCAGGTGCCGTATGTCTGCAGCGCCAAGAGCCAGGCATCCATGGCGAGCGGGGTCACCGAGGTGCTCATGCCGGGGGCGAATTTTCCGCCGTGCTTCTCCTTGAACCAGTCGAGCGAGACGGCGAGCGGCCAAGTGCCGAGGCCATCGAGGGTACGCACCTCGCCGGTCGCCGCCTCGAACAGGATGATCGGCGCGACGCCACCAAAACTCGTGCGATCGTGCTCGACGACGCAGAGACAGAGGCCGCCGGCGACGCCGGCATCGAAGGCGTTGCCGCCCGCGCGCAGCACGTCGTGCGCGGCCATCGTCGCCAGCATGTGCCCGGAGGCGACGGCGCCGTTGAGCCCGCGGGCGATCGGCCGATAGGCGGCCCGCGTCCCCTCCCCTCCGACCATGTCGTGGCTGCCGACCCGCGTCGAGGCATCGCGGAAGACGGTTTCGACCTTGTCGGACATCGGCGTTCGCCCCTTCCCGGATCGCGCTTCGCCGCAGATCAGCACAGCGTAGTAGCTTTCGCAACTTCCTTTTCCGTGAACGGTGAACGAGGCCACTCGGAGGGTATGGAAGGTGGTCCGTCGAGGGGAAGCGAGACTGCGTTGTTGTTCCGGCGATCTCGGAGGCTGGAACCTCGGAGGCATCCACCGGATGCCGGTCGACCGCTGCGATGCCCCGCACCCGAAAGCCCGGCGGAATCGGCGCTGCCCGGACGAACGACGTCACGGTTTAAATCGAACGCGCGCCGTGCAGGACTTTACGGAACAGGATAAGCGCGACGAGCCTCCGCAGACGCAAGGCCTACAAGCACGGCTTGGCCTTAGCTTTAGGTACTTTCGGCGCACGACGGCAGGCCAAGCCGTTGGGAGCATGGGGGAAAGTCAGCCTAGCCTTCCCCAGCGCGCCGAGACGGCTGCGAAGGGCAATGATGTGTGAAGAGGATCGAAAAATATCCCTGATATTTCCCGCTTCTCTACGAAAACCTGTCTTGTGAGGCGATCACTCCCGTGATCTAGTGATGATTGGGGGCATTCCTTACGGGGTAGGTCATGAACCGTTCCGCTACGTTCTTTGGTGTCGTGCTGTCGCTTGGAGTATCTGTCGGCGCCTCTGTCGCCAACGCGACAGATATCCTTTGGGCAAACGTCAGTGCAGTCGGAAAGCTCACAAAGGGCGAAGGCGCCGCATCCGCAGAGCGTCAGGCGAAGGGGACATATCTTGTTTCCTTCAATGGCGATGTATCCAAGTGTAACTATGGTATAAGCCTAACCAATTATGGGGTTGCCTTCACTAGGCCTTCCGTATCAGATAAATCATCTGTTTTCATCGGAATCGTCGATATTAACGGCGCAGACTTCAAAGACACGTCATTCTATCTTCAGGTTATTTGCAAATAACTGCCTCACTCGACTGCCACAATGTGGTTTCGCTTCACCGCGAGCCCATTCTTGTCATTCGTCGACCGGCTATGGAGAAGACGCGGCGCGGGATCGCCGCGCTTTTCGCCGCGGGGGAGTGCAACCTTCGCGTAGTCGACGAGGAACCCTACGCAGCGAGCCCGATAAGCGCATCGGTGACCAGCCGGGCTCCGCTCCGTCTGAGAGATCCGCGCCGTCCCTCGGGCGCGGTCGGGATCGTCGCACCCGACAGCCTGCCAGCGCTGGCGCAGACTACCCCGGTAGGAGACCGGCCTGGTCGTCGGGTGTCATGGACTTATCGGAGTCGGATGGTGGGCGCGACAGGGATTGAACCTGTGACCCCTCCCGTGTGAAGGGAGTGCTCTCCCGCTGAGCTACGCGCCCCACCGTTGCGGCGATGCCGGAGAGGCGTTCTCGCGCGGTCCCGCGTGCGCTGTCAAGCGAGAGCGGCCGGATGGCTCGCCGCCGCCTGCTCCGGCATCGCCCCGCGGCGCATCGTTCTCTCCCCTGCCGAGCGCACCGGCGACCGGCAGGACGCCGCAGCTATCGCCGGCAGCCGCAGTTCGCGGCGAGGAAGCAGCCCCCTGCCCGCCTCCTGCTAGCTCGTCCCCGCCTTACTCGTCCTCCTCCTCGTCTTCGTCCTCGTCCTGGTCCTCTTCGTCCGCGTCGGCTGCCTTCTTGCCGCCGGTCTTGGCGGCCGCGGTGGCGTCCGGCTCGTCCTTCTTCTCGAACAGCGCCAGCCGCACCGAGCGGCCGTCGCGCTGCAGGACGACATGCTTGGTCCCGACCTCGGCAACTTTCCAGCCAAGCACCTCCTCGCCGCGGCGGACGCGCGCCACCTCGGCGGTGTCCCGGTTCTGCAGCACGGCGAGCGTCAGCGTCGAGCCGGTGACGACGCCGGCGAGCACGAAGGGCGGCGGCGTCTCCGGCTCGGGCTCCGGCTCCTCCGCGACGGGCGCCTCGGCGACGGTGGCGGGAGGCGGCGGTGGAGGCGGCGGAGGCG
>JAEZCD010000197.1 GCA_023430145.1 Pseudomonadota bacterium | reverse complement strand
GCCGAAGTCCGCGCCGTGGCGCCAGGCGCTGCGACTTTCGTGCAGGCGGAGCGGCGCGGCACCGCCCACGCCGTGCTCGCGGCGCGGCGGGCGCTGGGCGACAGCGCGCCCGACGTGCTGGTCCTGTTCGGCGACACGCCGCTCGTGCGCGCCGAAACCTTGCGCGGTCTCCGCGAAAGCCTCGCCGGCGGTGCGGCCGTGGTCGTGCTCGGCTTCCGCGCCGCCGATCCCACCGGCTACGGCCGGCTCATCGTCGAGGACGGCGCCCTCGTCGCCATCCGCGAGGAGCGAGACGCCTCGCCGGAAGAGCGGGCCATCGACCTCTGCAACGGCGGCATCATGGCGCTGTCGGGCGCCCATGCGCTGGAGCTGCTCGACGCCGTCGGCGACGACAACGCCAAGCGCGAGTTCTATCTCACCGACGTTGTCGGGATCGCGCGGGCGAAGGGCTTGGCGGTCGATCTCGTCGAGGCCGACGAGGCCGAGGTGCAGGGCATCAACACGCGCGCCCAGCTCGCCGCGGTCGAGGCGACCATGCAGCAGCGCCTCCGCGTTGCGGCGATGGAGGCCGGCGTCACGCTTGTCGCGCCGGAGACGGTACACTTCGCGTACGACACGAAGATTGGCCGCGATGTCATTGTCGAGCCTTATGTCGTCTTCGCTCCCGGCGTGGAGATCGGCGACGACGCAGTGATCCATTCCTTCTGCCATCTCGACGGTGCGCGGATCGGCGCCGGCGCCTCGGTCGGACCCTTCGCCCGGCTGCGGCCGGGGACGCGGACCGGCGAGCGGGTGCGGATCGGCAATTTCGTCGAGACCAAGGCGGCCGACATCGCCGACGGGGCGAAGATCAACCATCTGTCCTATGTCGGCGATTCGAGCGTCGGCGCGCGCGCCAACATCGGCGCCGGCACCATCACCTGCAATTACGACGGGGCTGCCAAGCACCGGACCGAGATCGGTGCCGACGCCTTCATCGGCTCCAACTCGGCCCTCGTCGCGCCGGTCAGCATCGGGGAGGGCGCCTATGTCGGCTCCGGCAGCGTCATCACCGACGACGTGCCGAAGGACGCGCTGGCGATCGGCCGCGGCCGGCAGGTGACGAAGGAGAATCGGGCCGCCGAGATCCGCGCGGCACGGAAGAAATCCGTCTCCGCAGGCCACTGACGGGCACCCGTCCCGCCTCTCGCCCGGGGCGCGGCGTGCGCTCCGCCTGGAACACCCGGCCCCGAGCCGGTAGCGTCTTCGCATGACCGACGCCAGCCGATCCGCGACGCCCGCGCCCCTCGCCGCGAGCATCTGCGCCACCTTCCATACCGCCGACGCGTCGGCGACTGGGAGGGCGGCGGACCTCGTCGCCGCGCATCGCCCGCTCGCCCGCCTCGCCAAGAAGCACCCGGCCGTCGAGGACCTGCTGACAGCGCTCGCGGCCGGCGCGCCGTTCCTCTGGACGCTCGCCGAGGCCGATCCGGACCGGCTCGTGCGGCTGCTCGAGCGCGATCCGGCCACGGGCCACGCCGAGCTGCTCGCCCGCCTGCGGGCCGAAATCGACGGCGCCGACGAGGCGACGGCGATGACCCTGCTCCGCCGCGCGCGGGCGGAGAACGCGATGCTCGTTGCGCTGGCCGATCTTTCGGGGGCCTGGCACTGCTCGGAGGTCACCGCCGCGCTCAGCGTCTTCGCCGAGACCGCGATCTCCTGCGCCATGCGCGTTCTCTTGCGATCGGCGGCGGCGGCAGGGCGGCTAACGCTCGCCGATCCGAAAAATCCGGAGCGTGGCTGCGGGCTCACCTTGATCGGCATGGGCAAGCTCGGCGCCGGCGAGCTGAACTACTCCTCCGACGTCGACCTGATCGCCTTCCACGATCCCGAGACCGCGCCGCTCGCCGACGGCGTTCAGCCGTCGCGCTTCTGGACGCGGCTCGTGCAGGGGCTGGTGAGGCTCCTCAACGAGCGCACCGCGGACGGCTACGTCGTCCGCGTCGATCTGCGCCTGCGGCCGGATCCCGGCTCGACGCCGGTCGCCGTTTCCCGCGCCGCCGCCATGCAGTACTACGAGAGCGTCGGCCAGAACTGGGAGCGCGCCGCCATGATCAAGGCGCGCCCGGTCGCCGGCGACAAAGAGCTCGGTGCCGAGATGCTCGCCGAGCTGGTGCCGTTCGTCTGGCGGAAGCATCTCGACTACGCGGCGATCGCCGACATTCACGCGATGAAGCGGCAGATCCATGCGCATCGCGGCTTCGGCGAGATCGCCGTCGCCGGCCACAACATCAAGCTCGGCCGCGGCGGCATCCGCGAGATCGAGTTCTTCGTGCAGACGCAGCAGCTCGTCGCCGGCGGCCGCAACCCGGCGCTGCGCGTGCGCGGCACGCTCGAGGCGCTCGCCGTCCTCGCCCGCGACGGCTGGATCACCCGCGAGGCCCGCAACGAGCTGACCGAGGCCTATTGCTTCCTGCGCGACATCGAGCACCGGCTGCAGATGCGCGAGGACGAGCAGACGCACGAGCTGCCGGAGGATGCAGGTGCGCTCGCCCGCTTCGCCCGTTTCGCCGGCTTTCGCGGCAGCGGCGCCTTCTCGCGGGCGCTGCGCAAGCGGCTCGGCACCGTGCAGGGCCACTACGCGCACCTGTTCGAGGACGCACCACCGCTCGCCACCACCCAGGGCAGCCTCGTCTTCACCGGCGACGCCGACGATCCGGAGACGCTGGCGACCCTCGGCCGCATGGGCTTCGCCGAGCCGGCAAAAGTCTCGGCGATCGTCCGCGGCTGGCACCACGGCCGCTACGCGGCGATGCGCTCGGCGCGGGCGCGCGAGCTCTTGACGGAGCTGATGCCGGGCCTGCTCGACACCCTCGGACGCACCGGCGCGCCCGACGAGGCGGTGCTCGGCTTCGACCGCATGCTGGCGCGCGTCTCGGCCGGCGTCGCCTTCCTGTCCGTCCTGCGGGCCAACACGGACCTGCTCGCCCTTCTCGCCGACGTGCTCGGCACCGCGCCGCGCCTCGCCGAGATCGTCGCTCGGCGGCCGCGCGTGCTCGATGCGGTGCTCGACCCGGCATTCTTCGCCGCGCTGCCGGACGAGGCCGAGATCGGCGCCCGCATCGACCGCTCGCTCGCCGAGGCGCGCTCCTACGAGGACCTGCTCGACCGCGTCCGCATCGTCGGCCAGGAGCAGCACACGCTGATCGGCGTCCGCATCCTGTCCGGGACGCTGACCGCCGAGCAGGCAGGCGCCGCCTATGCGCGGCTCGCCGGCGTCGCCGTCGACCGGCTGCTCGGCGCCGTCGAGGCGGAGATCCGGCGCCAGCACGGGCCGGTGCCGGGCGGCTCTGCGGCCGTGGTCGCCTTCGGCCGGCTCGGCGCCGACGAGATGACGGCCTCCTCCGATCTCGACCTGATCCTGCTCTACGAGCACCCGGACGAGGTCGTCGCCTCCGAGGGGCCGCGGCCGATCGCGGTCAGCCAGTATTTCGCCCGGCTGACGCAGCGGCTCGTCGCCGCCCTCTCCGCGCCGACCGGTGAGGGCGTGCTCTATCCGGTCGATCTGCGCTTGCGCCCGTCCGGCCGCGCCGGACCGGTCGCCACCTCGCTCGCCGCCTTCGCCGACTACCAGGCACGTGAGGCCTGGACTTGGGAGCACATGGCGCTGACGCGGGCCCGCCCCATCGCCGGGCCGCCGGAGCTGCAGCGCCGGATCGCAAAAACCATCCGCGCGGTGCTGCGGAAAAAGCGGGAGGCGGCCGAGGTCGCGGCCGAAGTGCGGAAGATGCGCAAGCTGCTCGCCGAGGAGAAGGGTGAGGGCGACCGCTGGGATCTCAAGCTCGCCAAGGGCGGCCTCGTCGACATCGATTTCCTGGCGCAGTTCCTGATTCTGGCGCACGCCCACGAGCACGCCTCGCTGCTCGCCGCCGGCACCGTCCGGGTGCTCGACCGGGCGCGAAAGCTCGGCCTGTTGAGCGCCACCGATCACGAGGTGCTGCGGCCCTCGGCGCGTCTGCAGCAGGATCTGACGCAGGTGCTGCGGCTCTGCCTGACGGGGCCTTTCGTGCCGGCGGAGGCGAGCCCGGGCCTGAAGGCGCTGCTCGCCCGCGCCGCCGCCGAGCCGGATTTCGCGACCCTCGACGCGCGCCTGCGCGAGACACAGGAGGCGACGCGGGCGGTGTTCGGGCGGTTGCTGGGAGGCCGGTGAACGCTCACGACCTGCGCACGCCCTGACCTCGCGCTGCCAAGGCGCAACCTGGACGATTGTGCTAGCCTCGGCGGCGTTCCTGACGGGGTGGTGCGATGATCGGCGGTGCGACGGCGCAGCGGGTCGGGCTCGCGGTCGGCAAGGTGCTGCTGCGGCACGCGGTTAGCGAGCTCGGCGGAAAATATGTCGAGGTCGGCGTCGACCTCGCGATGGAGGTCGCCGAGGCGCTCGCCGAGGAGGAGGGCAGGAAGGCGCGCGGGAGCGAGCCGCCGCCTCCGGCGCCGAACGACATCGTTGCCGTCATGCGTGGCATGACGCCGGCCGAGGTCGGCCGCAGCATCGACGCCGCACTGGCCTCCGCGGACCTGCAGCCGCTCGCCATATCGATAACCCCGAAGGGCAAGGAAGAGCTGAAGCAGCGCGCCGTCCGCGAGATGTCGGCCTTCGACCGCCTGTATCGGGAGATGGATGCGGAGGAAGCGCGCCAGGCCGCCGAGCGGCTCGAGAAGAAGCGGCAGGAGATCGAGCGCAAGCGCCAGGAGAAGGAGGCCGAGCGGCTGCGACGGCAGGCCGAAATCGCCGAAAAGCTGGCCCCCCTGAAGGCGCAACTGCTGGAGAGCCTGACAAAGCGCGACTACAGGAGAGCGCGCGTGCACGCCGACGCCATCCTCGCCATGGCGCCGAACGATCACGACGCGCTCGAGGCTGACAAGCGCCTCGACGCCAAGCTCAAGGATCGCTTCAAGCGCGCATTCGCGAATTTCGGCGCTAACCTGCAGCCGCTGGTCGCCCTCGTGATGCTGTCGAAAGTTGCCGGCTGCTGGCAGATGCGCGATTGGAACGCCCCGCTCGGTTCTGGCCCCGTCTACCGGGAGGACTTCCCGTGGCCCCTGATTCTCTTTCTGTTGGGGTTCACGTTCCTCTACAGCTTCGTCGGCACCTATGTCGGCTGGCCGATGTTCCGCTGGTGGCACCTGCGCAAGCGGGATTGAGCGGGCACGCCGTCGGCACTGCGTCCCGACGTGGCGATCGCGGCGAGTTTCGTGCTTGCTCAGTCAGGGCCGTGATCGCGGCGCGACCGGCATCCGCGTCAGCGGGGCGGGCCCTCGGTCGATGGCGGAGGCGCATGCCCCGCCACGCGGCAGATGTGGATCCCCCCGCAGACCGCCGGCGTCATCAAGGCGAGGCCGAGGATCGTCGCCCGGTCGACATCGAGCATCCATCCGAGGAGGCCGACTCCGGCGATCCCCAGAATTCCTGCGACAACCAGAATCACGGCGCTACCTCGAATGCGCGACCGGCACCTTCGAACCTGTTGCCGGACCGCCGCGCCGATCCGCTTTCGGGCCGAGACCAACAGAGTCGAGTCATCGAGCCGTTGCTCCGATCGCCTGCTTTGGGCATGCTCTACATGTGCAGGGGCGGGTAACCGCGGCCAAACGGGATGGAACGGTCCGCGGTTACCCTGGCCTTCGTCGTGGTTGGTTGGCGCCGACGAAGGATCCGGTTCCGGCGGTTGGCGGGCGCGGGAGGCATGGTGGCGCTCTCCCGCGCCGCGCCGTGTTCGCCGGACGCTAGCCGAAGATGAAGTTGTCGGCGTCGAGCTCCGAGATCAGCGTGTTCTCGATGGTCAGCGTATTGGTGCCGTCGAGCTGAATGACGGTACTGCCAGTGCCGTCCTCCGATCGCGCGACGACATCGGCGAAGGAGTCGAACAGGTCGCTCAGCGCCGTGAGGTCGATCCGGTCGATGTAGGGCGTGACGTTGTCGAAGTCACCCGTCTCGAAGTCGCCGATCGTGTCGTCGCCGGAGTTGCGGCCGATCACGAAGACGTCGAGCCCGGCATCGCCGTACAGCAGGTCGTCGGCGTTATCCCCGACGCCGCCCTGGATGATGTCGTTGCCGTAGCCGCCGAAGATGGTGTCGGCCTTCTTGCCGCCGTCGATGAGGTCGTCGCCGTAGCCGCCGAAGAGCCCGTCCCTGCCGTTGCCGCCCTCGATCAGATCGTTGCCGTAGCCGCCGAAGATGGCGTCGCGACCCCTGCCGCCGAGCAGCACGTCGTTGGCCCAGCCGCCGTCGATGAAGTCGCGGCCGTTGCCTCCATCGATGAGGTCCCTGCCGTAGCCCCCGAAGAGATAGTCGGCGCCACGGCCGCCTTCGATGATGTCGGCGCCGCCGTTGCCGAGAATGATGTCGCTGCCATTGTTGCCGAGGAGGATGTTGGCCTTGTCGTCGCCATAGATGACGTCGTCGTAGTTCGAGCCGTCAACGTTCTCGAACTCCTCGATGCGATCGGTGTCGCCGAAGCCGTCGATCGCGAACTGATTCAAGAGATCGACGTGGACGCCCGACGGGTCGCTCGAATAGTCGACCCAGTCGATGCCGGCTCCGCCGAACATGCGGTCGTCGCCCTCGCCGCCGTCGATGCGGTCGTTGCCGGCATTACCTTCGAGGACGTCGTTGTTGGCACCGCCGAAGATCTCGTCGTCGCCGCCCCCGCCCTTGATGAAGTCGTCGCCCCCGAAACCGGAGAGGGTATCGTTCGCGCCTTTTCCCTCGATCGTGTCCGACTGGTTCGTACCGTTGAGCGTGTTCGGAAACTTGTCGCCAATGATAACGGCCATCCCGTTCTCCCATATGAACTTCGACGAAAGCGCCCCGGCAGTCTTCCGAGTTGGCGCGCGGCCGGACGGATTGTTCCCCCGAACCGTGCGGCGCAGAGTAGTGTCGGGTGGCCAGCGATCGTTGAGAGCGGGGTTAGAGCGGGTTGAGCGGTGGGTTAGAATTCGGAGAGCGCCGAGCCGGCGGGCCTCGGAGCCTCGCTGGGCGAGCGCAGACGGGGACGCGGCGCTGAAGGGAGGTCGAGATGCGGGTTCAGGTGTTCGAGGCAGGCCGATGCGACTGAGGGACTTCAAGGCGCTCACCTTCGATTGCTACGGCACGCTGATCGACTGGGAGAGCGGCATGCTGGCCGCGCTGAAGCCGCTGACCGATCGGGTCGGCGGGCTGACGCGCGACAACATCCTCGAGGCGCATGCGCGCGAGGAGTCGCGGCAGCAGGTCTGGACGCCGGCCAAGAAGTACAGCGAGCTACTGGCCGTCGTTCACCGCCGGCTCGCCGAGGAATGGGGGGCGACGACGAGCCGCGCGGAATGCGAGGCCTACGGCAACTCGATCCGCGACTGGCCGGCCTTCCCGGACTCCGCTGCGGCGCTCGCCTATCTGAAGCGGCATTACAGGCTGGTGATTCTCTCCAACGTCGACCACGCCTCCTTCGCCTTCAGCAACGAGAAGCTGGGCGTCGACTTCGACGCGATCTACACCGCCGAGGACATCGGCTCCTACAAGCCGTCCTCGCGCAACTTCGACTACATGCTCGAGCACCTGGCGGCGCTCGGGCTGAAGCGCGGCGACATCCTGCACACGGCCGAGAGCCTGTTCCACGACCACGTGCCGGCGTCCGCGATGGGCCTTGCGACCTGCTGGATCCATCGCCGGCACGACAAGCAGGGGTTCGGCGCGACGACGGATCCCGGCGCGCGGCCGAAGACCGATTTCCGCTTCACCTCGCTCGCGGACCTCGTGGAGGCTCACCGGCGCGAGGCCGAGGGCGCCGCTTAAGGGACCCGCTGCGAGGCTTAGACTTCCGGTCCGCCGCGTGCGAAGCTGGGACATGACGAGCGGGCTGCAGCCGAGCCGCGAGGCGGCGTCGCCGCGAGCCAGGATCTGCATCGGCTGCTGGCAGCAGATGCGGATGCCGGTGCCGCTGCGCGGGCCGGCGTCGATTCCGTTCCGCATGTTCGGCATCCGGCCGAGCCGGATGAATCCCAACACCTGCACCATCTGCGAGCTGATGTTCACGCGCATCATGAAGGCTCGGAAGGTGACGATCGACGTAACCGTGATGTTCGCCGATCTGAGGGGCTACACGACGCTCTCGCAGTCGCGCTCGGACGATGCCGTCTCCTCGCTGCTGGACGTCTTCTACGACGAGTGCGCCGCCGCTATCTGGGAGTTCGACGGGCTGCTCAACAAGACGATCGGCGACGCGATCATGGCGATCTTCAACTTTCCCGTGCGCCATGCCGATCACCCCGAGCGCGCCGTGCTCGCGGCGCAGGAGGTGCAGCGCCGGTGCCATGCGCGTTGCGAGAGCCTGGTGGCCGGCGGCGGCCTCGACGGCAGCGAGCTCGGCGTCGGCATTGGCATCGACTCGGGCCACGCGAGCTTCGGCGAGTTCGGCCGCTCGCACCGCGACCTGACCGCGATCGGAACGGTGGTCAACACGGCCGCGCGCGCGCAGGCGGCCGCCGAAGCCGGGCAGATCCTGGTCACCCAGGCCGTCCACGATCGCGTGCCGCAACGGTCGGCCGCCTGGAAGGGCCGCGAGTTCACGCTGAAGGGCTTCGAGAAGCCCGTGACGCTCTACGCCCTTTAGGGGCGCAGGCCGTTCGAGCAGGCCGCGCCGTCCGCCTCACCTAAGGCGCGATCTCCCAGGTGATGGTGGCGCGGGCGAGAATCTCCTGCGAGCCGGCCTCGATCGGCACGGCTTTCGCGGCCATCATCGCCCGCGGGCGCGGCGGCATCGGGATCGGCACGTCGCCGCCCTCCTCGATCGACAGCACCCGGCCGAGCCGGATGCCGGCGGCGGTCGCGATCACCTCGGCCCGGCGCCGCGCGTCGGCGACGGCGGCCGCCCGTGCCTTGTCGGTCAGCGCCTCGCGATCGGAATTGTCGAAGACCAGCGCGCCGACGTCATTGCCGCCCTTGGCGACGGCGGCATCGAGCAGCGGCCCGAGCTTGGCGAGCTGACGCACCGTCACCGACAATGTGTTGCGGGCGACGTAGCTCTCGATCCGCGGCGCCCCCTTGCCGTCGTCCGGATAGACGAGCCGCGGCTCGAGCGAGACCGACGAGGTACCGACGTCGGCATCGGCGATGCCGGCCGCTTTCACGGCGGCGACCAGGTTCTGCATGCGCGTCGAGTTCGCCTCGAGAGCCGCACCCGCCTCCTTCGCCTCGGTGACGACGCCGATCGTGATGCTGGCGATGTCCGGCGCCGCCCGGACGCTGCCCTCGCCG
This sequence comes from Pseudomonadota bacterium, assembly GCA_023430145.1. GTDB lineage: Bacteria > Pseudomonadota > Alphaproteobacteria > Rhizobiales > Methylopilaceae > JAEZCD01. The sequence continues at coordinate 9,517 of JAEZCD010000197.1, read as the reverse complement.
GAGATGGTGACGGTGGCGCGGTCGGGAAAGCGCGGCATCTGCGCCGCCGCCGGGGCGGCCAGCGCGAGCGAGAGCAGGGCGGCGGCGAGGAGCGTGCGCATCGGCTTCATCCGGCTGGAAACGACGCCGCCGATCATGCCCGGCAAGAAGGCGCCGAGAAGGCGGGACGGCGCTCATCGAGGTCCCCGATGGGGCGGATCGCCAATCCGTCGATGGCAAAGGGCTGCCGCCATCTCGTTACCCATGATGCGAACGGGCTCGTCCATCCGGCATCCGGCCCGGCCATTTGGCGGATTGTTGTCCCGTCACCCGCGCAATAGCCTCGCGCACTCGATTGGGGAGGCGTGCATGCGCGAACTGGCGATTTCCGACCAGGAGCTGTCCGAGCTCGCGGCGCTCGCCGCGCGTCTCGCGGCCGACTATTGGGCCGGCGTCGAGGCGCGTCCCGCCTATCCCTTCACGAGCGGCGCCGATACCGCGCGCCTCTTCTCGCGAGCCTGGGCGGACGAGGGGATGGGCCGCGCCGTCTTCGACGACTTCCGCGCCATCGCCGACCACTCGCGGCCTTCGGGCGGAAAATTCTTCGGCTACGTGTTCGGCTCCGGCGAGCCGGTCGGCGCGCTCGCCGATCTCCTGGCCTCGGCGCTCAACCCCAATGTCGGCGCGTGGCGGTCGGCGCCCGCCGGGACGGCGATCGAGCACACCGTCGTCGGCTGGCTCGCGGAGGCCGTCGGCTGTGCCGGCTTCGGCGGCACGCTCTGCGGCGGCGGCTCCGCCGCCAACCTCATGGCGCTCGCCATGGCCCGCGAGGCGAAGCTGCCTGCGAACGAGGACGGCGCGCGGCCGGGGCTCGTCTACGCCTCCGAGCAGGTGCACATGTCGATCCCGAAGGCGGTCGCGCTGCTCGGCCTCGGCCGCAAGAACCTGCGGCTGCTGCCCGTCGACGGCGAGCTGCGCATGCGGACGGACGCGCTCGAGGAGGCGATCGCGCGCGACCGCGCGGCCGGCGAGACGCCGATCGCCATCGTCGCCACCGCCGGCGCCGTCGCCACCGGCGCCATCGATCCCATGGAACAGATCACCGACGTCGCCCGACGGCAGGATCTCTGGATGCATGTCGACGGCGCCTATGGCGGCCTCGCAGCAATCGCCGCGCCGGAAAAATTCGCAGGTCTGTCCCTGGCGGATTCGCTCTCGCTCGACGCGCACAAATGGCTCTATCAGCCGGTCGACTGCGGCTGCCTGCTGCATCGCCATCCCGGCATCGCGCGACAGGCCTTTTCGCAGACCGGCGACTATGTGCAGGTGTTCAACGCCGATCCCGCCGAGGCGTTCGCCTTCTTCGACGAATCGATCGAGCTCTCGCGGCGCTTCCGGGCGCTGAAGCTCTGGCTGTCGCTGCAATATCACGGCCGCCGCGCCTTCCGGGAGGCGGTCGGCACCGACCTTCGCCATGCCGCGATGCTGGCGGAGATGGTGGCGGCGCAGCCGGAGCTGGAAATCCTCGCGCCGGTGCCGCTCAGCGCCGTCTGCTTCCATCACCGAACCAAGGACAACGCGGCGATCCTGGGCCTCGTCAACGCGCGGCGGCGCGTCTATCTGTCGAACGCGACCATCGACGGCCGCTTCGCGCTGCGCGCCTGCTTCGTCAACCACAGGACCACCGCCGACGACGTGCGGGCGATCGTTTCGGAGGTTCTCGCGGCCGCCGGCGAGCTCGAGGGCTGATCGGCGTCGTCCCTCCGCGGCGACGCGAGGACGCTTCCCCGGTGGGCGCAGGCGTCCAGCAGCTTCCGACATCCCGCTGTTGCGTTTGCACGCGCAGCGCATCCCCGATTTGGGGGATGCGGACGCGGCACAACTCTCGCTACTCCTTCGACGGCCGTGTCCGAGGGTTGGCCCGGGCCCGGCCAGTCTCGAGAGGGAGATGTTGATGTTCAAGCGAATTGCAGTGTGGGCGTGTCTGGCGTTCGCCGCCAGTGTTGCGACGGCGTCGTCGGGATTTGCGCAGTCGCAGGCGGACCGGTGGGGCGCGAATGCCGAGCTCCTGTCCTCCCAGGGCTGCCAGGGTGTCGGCGCGATCGACAATTTCCCGGCGCTCAGCACCTATCGCCCCAAGATCAACAATGGAGAGCAGAACTCGGCGTTGAGCTTCAGCTTCGGGCGCGGCTCGACGATCATCCAGACGACGAGCTCGAGCTCGCAGCTTCATGGCAAGGGCAAGTACAAGGGCGTGTCGATCACCGGCAGCGTGACGTTCCGCGATACGAAGGGAGCCTACAACTTCGATATCACACCGGCTTCGGTCGTCTCGAATACCAAGACGGTGAAGATCACAGGAACGATCAGCAACTTCGTCGGCGTGAAGGGCTGCACGGTCGAGATCAGCGGCACCTACAAGAAGCTGTAAGTGGTGGGCGGGCGGGCGCTGGAGCACCATGCTCGCCTTCATCCGTCCAAGGCCGGCGGATGTGCTCGACGGGCGAGGAGCGGGTAGCCGGCTCGCTCTTGCCGAGGCGGAAGATTTGTCTCATCGCTTCGATGTCTTGTGCGTCGCTACGATCGTGAGCTGGCTCGGCGGTGTCGTCGCCATCGCGCCGTCCGTCCTGTGGGCGCCGATCATCCTCACCGGCCTGATCGGCGTTGCCGCGGCCCCGCTGATCGGCATCGGCAGGATCAAGGGCCTCGCGGACCTTTCCGAGTGGGAGAATTTCGGCCCGCGCGACTTCTACTGCCCGCGCTGGTCCTCGCCGCGGCGCTCTGTTTCATCCTGCCGATGATCGTCGATTTGATCCTCTTCTGATCGTCCAGCATCCGCCGTGAATTCCTGGGCTCCGTCGCCGGTCGTCCGGCGGGCAACACTTGTCCACCGTTGAAGCGTCGCGCCGGCGCTCCCGGGTTGCGACTCGCGTGCAGTTGCGATCAAGCTGTGCTGTCAAGCAGGGAGACGGAAATGGCCAAGAAGCCCGAGTCGACCGGAAAAGCCGCCGCCACCGCGGCGTCGAAAGTGTTGCGCGATCCCAAGGCATCGAAGGAAGCGAAGTCGGCAGCCGCCTCGGCGCTGACGCAGACCGGCAGCAAGACCGGCGAGAAGACGAGCGCGAAGGTCGCCGCCGCCGCATCCAAGGTGCTGCGCGATCCCAAGGCGTCGAAGGAGGCGAAATCGGTCGCTGCGTCGGCGCTGACGCAAGCCGCCGACAAGCCGAAGGCCGCGGCCAAGCCGAAGGCGAAGGCGAAGTAGCCTCAGAGCTCAGTGCGCGGGGGCACGGCGTCCGAAGCTGCCGCCGCACTTGCGCTTATGATCGGCGCCGGAGGACGGGGGCGCTCTCACCCCCGCCTGTCCCGCCACTCGCCGTCCGGGTCGAGCACGCGATACTCGACCTCGATGACGCGGTTCCCGCCGGGACGGCGCGTCGCCGGCACCGTCGCCGACTGCCTGCCGCCGAACAGGCGCGACAGGCCGAAGCCGACCAGCACCAGCGGGAAGACGATCAGGAACAGCCCGGTCGCCAGCACCGTCAGCGTCAGCGCCGCGGCGATGGCGGCGGCGATCCCGAGCCCGAGCTTCCACGGCGGGATGCGGAACGTCTCCGCCGCCAGCCGGAACGTATCGCGATTGCGCAAATCCAGTTCCTCCACGTGCGCATCATATAGGAGCTGATTTGGGCCGTGCTCGGGCAGCGACGGCGTCCCGGTTGCGGCGGAGCCGGCGGTTGATAAACTCTCCTTGATCGGAAACACGGACGGCGCCCGAAAAAGCGGGATCGCCGGCGGGCGAGGTAGAGTGGCAGATCATGCGGGTCCGCGCGCGGAGGTGCTGCCGCGCGGACAACAGGAGGAGCGTGTGCGCTTCCCCGGCCAGGGGAGGCGTGAGCGTCCGTCGCCCTGGCGCCGGCCGGGCGGGGGCGAGCCGGTCTATGCCGCGCTCGATCTCGGCACCAATAATTGCCGGCTGCTCGTCGCCCGCCCCGAGGGCGAAAGTTTTCGCGTCATCGACGCGTTCTCGCGAATCGTGCGGCTGGGCGAGGGGCTCGCCGCCAGCGGTCGGCTCTCCGGCGCCGCCATCGACCGCTCGATCGAGGCGCTGAAGGTCTGCCGCGACAAGATGCGGGCGCGCGGCGTCACGCGCTCGCGGCTGATCGCCACCGAGGCCGCGCGCGCCGCCGACAACGGCGTCGAGTTCATCGACCGCGTGCGCGAGGAGACCGGCCTCGAGATCGAGATCATCGACCGGGCCACCGAGGCGCGGCTCGCGGCCGCCGGCTGCTCGCCGCTGGTCGACCCCGAGGCGGCCGGCGTCGTGCTGTTCGACATCGGCGGCGGCTCCTCGGAAGTGGTCTGGCTCGAGACGCCGCACGGGCCGCGATCGGAGCCGATCATCCGCGCCTGGGCGTCGTTCCCGGTCGGCGTCGTCACCCTCGCCGAGCGTTATGGCGGCGTCGCCGTGCCGGGCGAGGTGTTCGGCTCGATGGTGGCCGAGACCGAGGCGCTGGTTCGCTCGGTGCCGGCGCGGGCGGCGATCTCGGCCGCGCTCGCGACACTGCACATGCTCGGCACCTCGGGCACGGTGACGACCATCGCCGGGGTGCATCTCGGCCTGCCGCGCTACGAGCGGCGGCGCGTCGACGGGCTCTGGCTCACCGCCGGCGAGGTCACCACCGTCGTCGACCGGCTGCGCGACATGAGCTTTGAGGAGCGGGTCGCCAATCCCTGCATCGGCTCCGAGCGCGCCGACCTCGTGCTCGCCGGCTGCGCCATCCTCGAGGGCATCCGCCGCGTCTTCCCGTGCACGCGGCTGCGCGTCGCCGATCGCGGCTTGCGCGAGGGCATTCTCGTCGAGCTGATGCGCGCCGCCGGCGTGTGGCGCCCGGGCGGCGCCCGGCGGTGAAGCCGCTGGCCAAGACGGGCTCCGGCGCGCGCGCCCTGTCGACGCGCCTCAAGAAGCCCGCCGGGCGAACCACGGCGCAGCATCGCTGGCTGACGCGGCAGCTCAACGACCCCTACGTGAAGGCCGCCAAGGAGGGCGGCTACCGGTCCCGCGCGGCCTTCAAGCTGCTCGAGATCGATGCTGCGCACCGGCTGCTGAAGCCTGGCGATCGCGTGCTCGACCTCGGCGCCGCGCCCGGCGGCTGGAGCCAGGTGGCGGCGGCCAAGGTCGACGCGCCGCGGCGGGGACGGGTCGTCGCCATCGACATCCTGCCCATGGCCGAGGTTTCGGGCGCCGAGATCTTGCAGCTCGACTTCCTCGCCGAGGAGGCGCCGGAGCGGCTGAAGGCGCTGCTCGGCGGGCCGGCCGACGTCGTCCTCTCGGACATGGCCGCCAACGCCACCGGCCATCGGCAGACCGACCACCTGCGCACCATGATGCTCGTCGAGGCGGCCGCCGAGTTCGCCATGGAGGTTTTGGCGCCCGGCGGAAGGTTCCTGGCGAAAGTCATCCAGGGCGGCACCGAGGCGGCGCTGTTGGCGGCGCTCAAGCGCCGCTTCGCCAAGGTCGTTCACGTGAAACCGCCGGCGAGCCGCAGCGATTCGGCCGAGCTCTACGTGCTGGCGACGGGGTTCCGGCCGGCGCCCTGACGTCAGCGCTGCGAAAGATCCCTCGGCGGCGCCGCGGCCGCGTCGGCGATGCCAGCATCCTCGGCGACGATCTTGCGGCCGGCGATCTCCTCGCCGGCGGTCGGCGACAGGCGGACGAACCAGGCGAGCGCGGTGAGCGAGATCGCGCCGACGACATAGAAGGCCATGCTGAAGTCGAACAGCGACAGCTCCGGCTCGCCGCCGAAATAGCTCGCGAGCTCGAGCACCAGAGCGGCCGCCGCGACCCCCGAGGAGAGAGCGAGCTGCTGGGCGACGCTCGACAGGCTGGTGGCGCTGCTCATCCTGGCACGCGGCACGTCCGCGAAGGCGAGCGCGGCGAGGCTAGTGAACAGCAGCGACCGGAACCAGCCGCCGACGAGCAGCGCCACCGCCATGACGATATAGGGCGTGTCCGGCCGGAAAAGGCCGTTCACGGCGAGCAGCACGGCCGCGACGATCGCGCTGACGATGAGCAGCGGCCGGAAGCCGAAGCGGCGCAGGAGGAGCGCAGTGCTCGTCTTCGACGCCATGGCGCCCGCCGCCGCCATGCAGGTGAGGAGGCCCGACTCGAAGGCGGTGTAGCCGAAGCCGAGCTGCAGCATCAGCGGCAAGAGGAACGGGATGGCGCCGACGCCGACCCGGAAGAAGAAGCCGCCGACCAGCGCCGCCCGCATCGTCGGCAGGCGGAGGAGCTTCAGGTCGAGCACCGGATGCGGCACGCGGCGGGCGTGCCGCACATAGAGGCCGGTGGCGATGGCGCCGACGATCAGGAGGCTCGCCGAGATCGCCGGCGGCACGATCGTCTGGCTGACGACCGAGAAGCCGAGCACGAGCCCGGAGAGGCCGAGGCCCGAGAGGACGGCGCCGACCGCGTCGAGCGGCGGCACGTCGGCCTCGCGCGTGTTCTCGATGTAGCGCGACACGAGGACGATGCCGAGCACGCCGATCGGCACGTTGATCCAAAAAATCCAGCGCCAGGAGAAATAGGTGGTGATGAAGCCGCCGAGCGGCGGGCCGATCACCGGGCCGAGCAGGCCGGGAATGGTGAGCCAGGCGAGGGCGGCGACGAGCTCGCTCTTGGGCACGGTGCGGAAGATGACGAGCCGGCCGACCGGCACCATCATCGCCCCGCCCATGCCCTGCAGGATGCGGGCGCCGACGAACTCGAACAGGGTGGAGGATAGGCCGCAGAGGATCGAGCCGAGCGTGAAGACGAGGATCGCGCCGCGGAAGACCGTGCGAGCCCCGAACCGATCCGCGGCCCAGCCGCTGATCGGGATGAAGACGGCGAGCGAGAGCAGGTAGGAGGTCAGCGCCAGCTTCAGCGCGATCGGGCTCTCGCCGAGATGGGCGGCGATCTGCGGCAGCGAGGTCGCGATCACCGTCGAGTCCATGTTCTCCATGAACAGGGCGCAGGCGACGATGAGCGGCACGAGCCGCGTGCGGGGGAGGGGACCCCCCTTGCCATTGACGAAGGCGAGCATTTCCGCAGGGATGGGGTTCACGGCGGCCGCGCACCCGGCACGCCCGCGCGGGACTTCTAGCCCGGTATGCCCGGGTACGCCAGCATCCCTGCCATGCATGGCAGCCACGCCCCTTCCGACTCCGCCTCTCCCCGTGTTAGACACCGCCGCCAACGCTTCCCCGCCAACGGCCGCCTTGCCGCCCTCGCCAGCCCCGCGAGCCCCGGCCGGCTTCCAGGGAGAATGGCATGGCTCGCCTGCTCGGCCCGCAGAACGCTGAGGCCCTCACCTTCGACGACGTCCTGTTGCGACCCGGCGCCTCCGAGGTGATGCCGAGCGAGGTCGACGTCCGCAGCCGCGTGACGCGCGCCATCCGGCTGCAGATCCCGATCCTCTCCTCGGCCATGGACACCGTCACCGAGGCGCGGCTCGCCATCGCCATGGCGCAGGCCGGCGGCATCGGCGTCATCCACCGCAACCTCGATCCCGCCGTGCAGGCCGAGCAGGTGCGGCAGGTCAAGAAGTTCGAATCCGGCATGGTGGTGAACCCGGTCACCATCCATCCGGAGGCGACGCTCGCCGATGCCCTGGCGCTGATGCAGCAATATGCGATCTCCGGCATCCCGGTGGTCGAGGGCGCCGGCGCGCGCGCCGGGCGCCTCGTCGGCATTCTCACCAACCGCGACGTCCGCTTCGCCAACAATCTGCAGCAGCCGGTCTCCGAGCTGATGACGAAGGAGAACCTCGTCACGGTCGGCGAGAGCGTCGACCAGGAGGAGGCCAAGCGCCTCCTGCATCAGCACCGGATCGAGAAGCTGCTGGTCGTCGACGACCGCTTCCGCTGCGTCGGCCTGATCACGGTGAAGGACATCGAGAAGGCGCAGCTCAATCCGAACGCGGCCAAGGACGAGCAGGGGCGGCTGCGCGTCGCCGCCGCCACCACGGTCGGCGATCCGGGCTTCGAGCGCACCGAGCGGCTGATCGACGCCGACGTCGACCTCGTCGTCGTCGACACCGCGCACGGCCATTCGGCGCGCGTGCTCGAGGCGGTGACCCGCATCAAGCGGCTGTCGAACAGCGTGCAGGTGGTGGCCGGCAACATCGCCACGGCGGCCGGCGCGAAAGCGCTGATCGATGCCGGCGCCGACGCCATCAAGGTCGGCATCGGCCCGGGCTCGATCTGCACGACGCGGGTGATCGCCGGCGTCGGCGTGCCGCAGCTGACGGCGGTGATGGATGCGGTCGAGGCGGCGCAGGCGGCCGACGTGCCGGTGATCGCCGACGGCGGCATCAAGTATTCGGGCGATCTCGCCAAGGCGCTCGCCGCCGGCGCCGAATGCGCGATGATCGGCTCGCTGCTGGCCGGGACCGAGGAGAGCCCCGGCGAGGTCTATCTCTACCAGGGCCGCTCCTACAAAGCCTATCGCGGCATGGGCTCGGTCGGCGCCATGGCGCGCGGCTCGGCGGATCGTTACTTCCAGCAGGACATCCAGGACACGCTGAAGCTCGTACCGGAAGGCATCGAGGGCCAGGTGCCCTACAAGGGCTCCATCGCCGGCGTGCTGCACCAGCTGACGGGAGGCCTGAGGGCGGCCATGGGCTATGTCGGCGCGAAGGATCTGGCCGAGTTCCGGCAGAAGGCCGAGTTCATCCGCATCTCCTCGGCGAGCTTCCGCGAGAGCCACGCGCACGACGTGACGATCACGCGCGAGAGCCCGAACTATCCCGGCCGCAACTGAGGCGCCCATGTCCGTCCAGGCGGTCCTCGCACCGGTCTTCGTCCTCGTTCTCCTGACCGCGGTGCTGCTGCTGCGGACCGTCAGCCTGCGCGTGCCGGCGCTGCGCGGCGGCCGCGTCCGGCCGACCGACGTGACGCTCGACGATGCCGCCTTCCCCGAGCGCACGCGCCAGTTCGGCAACGCCTATTCGAACCAGTTCGAGCTGCCGGTCCTGTTCTACGTGCTCGTCATCCTCGCCATGCAGACGAAGCAGGCGGACTTCCTGTTCGTCGTCATGTCCTGGCTGTTCGTGCTTTCGCGGCTCGTCCATGCCTATATCCACACCGGCGCGAACGATCTTTCGCAGCGTGGCCTCGCCTTCGCCTTCGGCGCCGCCGTGCTCTTGCTGATGTGGCTGATCTATGCGCTCCGGCTTTTCCTGGCGCTGTGAGGCGCGAGCGATTACGTGAGCAGAACGGTTCGCTTGGGCGGGAGGCCGAGATGGCACGGCTGGAGATCGAGAATCTCGACGACAATCTCTTCAAGTATCTCGAACTGTCCGCCCGCCTGACCGGGCGGACGATCGAGGAGGTGGCGATCGAGGCGCTCAGGGAGGGTGTGAGGCTCGATCGCCGCGGCCGCCTTGCGATAAGCGATTACTCGCGGTCGCTCACCCCGCCCGGACATACTCTCGACAGCGCCGAGGTCATCCGCCGGATGCGGGACGGACTTTGATCGTCATCGACGCGAATGTGGTCG
>JAEZCD010000376.1 GCA_023430145.1 Pseudomonadota bacterium | reverse complement strand
CGCCTCGACCGCCGCGCGAACGACCGGGCTCTCCGGATCGACGAACATCAGTGGGTAGTGCGTGACGACGCGCAGCGCGAAGCGCGAGCCGCCATCGTCGCCCAGCGCAACGGCGACGAGCGCGCGGATCTCGGCCTCGCAGGAGGACGCGGTCTCGCCGCGCACGTAGCGCCGGTCGACCCGCAGGATGCATCGGTCGGGGACGACGGCGGTGCCGTTGTCCGGCTCGCTGCGGATCGCGAACGTCGTGCAGGTCGCGGGTCCGAGCAGCGGATCCTCGGGGAGGCCGGCCGCATAGTCGACGAGAGCGCCGAGGACGGGGAGGGCGCGCTCGATCGCGTTCACCCCGTTCGATGGCTCGGAGGCGTGCGCGGTCCGCCCTTCGATCGTCACCTCGACGTCGATCTTGCCGCGATGGCCGATATGCACACGGCCGCGCGTCGACTCGGTGCTCAGCCCGAAGTCGGCTCTCACGCCGCGCGCTACGACCGAGGCGACGCCGGTCGGCGAATCGACCTCCTCGGCGACGTCGGCGACGAGAATGACGTCGCCCCGAAGCCGGACCCCGGCGCTGCGGATCGCCGCCGCTGCGAAGGCGCTCGCGACGACGTTGCATTTCATGTCGCAGGTGCCGCGCCCGTAGATTGCGAGGCCTTCCTCCCCCCAGCGGGAGGCGTCGACGACGCGGCCGGAGAACGGGTCCGCCATTCCGCCGGTCGGTACGTGGTCGAGGTGTCCGTTGATCATCAGCGACGGACCGCCGCCGCTGCCGACGAGACGGGCGATGACGTTGCCGTTCGCGTCGATCTCCACAGCATCGAATCCGAGGCGGCGAAGCTCGAGGGCGAGCACCGCGCCGACGTCGTTTTCCTCGAACGAGAGGCTCGGAATGCGCACCAGCGCGCAGCACGCCGCCACCATGGCCTCGACGTCAAGGACAGCGTCGATGCGCTCGTGAACGTCCTCGGAGTTCCGGCTCATGCCCGCAGCTCCGCCAGGAAGGGCGCGTCCTCGCGAATCTCGATCAGGGTGGGACGGCGCTTTTCGAAGGCGGCCGAGATCGCCCGGCCGACCGCCGCGAGACTTGCAGGCTGTTCCGTATCGCAGCCGAATGCCCTCGCGAGTGCCGGGAAATCCGGGTTTCGCGGGGCGACGGCGACGGGCGAGATGCCCCGCGCGAGCATGAAGTCCCGGATTTCCGAGAGGCCGTCATTGTTCCAGAGCACGATGGCGAGCGGCAGCTCGAGCTCGACGGCCGTCGCGAGCTCCTGTGCGGTGAACAGAAGGCCGCCGTCGCCGACGATCGCCACACCCGGCCGGCCGGGTGTCGCGAGCGCGGCGCCGATGGCGGCCGGAAGCGCGTAGCCCATGGTCCCGTAGCCCATCGGGAACAGCCAGGAGCGCGGGCGGTCGCAGGGAAAATGGACGCAGCCCGTATAGGCGAGCTGGGTCATGTCGGCGGCGACGAAGCCGTCCGCGGGCAGCGCCTGCCTGATCGCATCGAGGACTGCGATCTGCTTCGCCTCGAGCGGGGAGGTGCGCGCGCGCATGCGCTTTCGGAGGGCGGCGATGGCCGCGGCGTCCAGGGCCTCCGAGGCGTTCGTGCTCGCCGGGAGCGCGTCGGTGAGCATTTCGAGGGCCAGCGCCGCGTCGCCGAGGATCGGCACATCCGCCTGCGGTGCGAGCCGCAGCACCGTCGGATCGACGTCGATGCGGACGACCTCGCCGCGAACGGCGAGCTCGCCCGCCCGGATAGCGGAAGCGTCTCCGGCCGCGGCGAGCTCCGCGTCAGCCGTGACGTAGAGGTCCGGCTCCGCGAGCTCGCTGCCGACGACGATCACGAGGTCGGCCTCCTCGACGATCGCCCGAACCTCGGGGCGCTGCAGCGTCGACCCGAGCGACAAGGGATGCGCGTCCGGCAGGATGCCCTTTCCGGCGATGGTGGAGACGACCGGGACCCGCGTCCGCTCGACGAAGGCGGCGAGCGCCGCGCCCGCGCCGACGGCCCCGCCGCCGACGATCATGATCGCCCGCCGGGCAGCGCCGATTCGCGCTGCCGCTTCCGCCACCTGCTCGGGTCGAGGAGCGGGAGGGCGGAGCGGTGCCCGCCATCCTCGCCCCGCGCGCTGCGCGGCCGGCTGCTCGAGGAGATCGAGCGGGATGGCGAGGTGCGCCGGCCGAGCCCTGCCGACCGAGAACAGGTCGAACGCGCGCTGCATCAGCAGCGGCAACTGGTCGGGAGCCATCACGGTCGCCGAGAGCGCGGTGAGCGGCGCCGTCGTCTGCCTCTGGTCGCTCGTCTCGTGCAGCTTGCCGCCGCCCATGCCGAGATCGCCGAGGGCGTTGACGGTCGATATCGCGAGCAGGGGCACGGAACAAGATCACCGCGGGATGAGCGCTCGCGAGCCTGGCCGACCCGACGGAACGGTCGCGCCGGCCAGGCAAGGCGCTTCGACCGAGCCCGGCATCGATCTCGACTCGCTCGTGAAGGACTTCGGTGCATCGCGCGCCGTCGATGGCGTCAGCCTCACCGTCCGCAAGGGCGAGTTCGTCTCGCTGCTCGGGCCGAGCGGCTGCGGCAAGACCACGATCCTGCGCATGATCGGCGGGCTCGAGTTTCCGACGAGCGGTCGGATCGCGATCGGCGGCCGCGATGTCGCAGGGCTGCCGGCCTACGAGCGCAACATCGGCCTCGTCTTCCAGAAGTACGCGCTGTTCCCGCACAGGAGCGTGGCCGAGAACGTGGCCTATCCGCTCAAGCAGCGCGGCGTCGCCAAGCGCGACCGCCTCGCCCGCGCGGCGGCGGCGCTCGAGCTCGTCGGGCTCGCGGGCTTCGAGGCCCGGCGACCACACCTCATGAGCGGTGGGCAGCAGCAGCGGGTGGCGCTCGCGAGAGCCATCGTGTTCGAGCCGGACGTCCTGCTCCTCGACGAGCCCCTGGCGGCGCTCGACAAGCAGCTCAGGGAGCGGATGCAGTTCGAGATCCGCGCTCTGCAACGCAAGCTCGGCATCACCACGGTCTTCGTGACGCACGATCAGATCGAGGCGATGGCGATGTCCGATCGCATCGCCGTCATGAACCGCGGACGCATCGAGCAGTTCGGCTCGGCGGCGGAGCTCTACGAAGCGCCGACGACGGAGTTCGTGGCCGGCTTCGTGGGCGAGTCCAATCTGCTCGACTGCGTCGTCGGCGGCGCTGCGCAGCAGGACGTCAGGGTAGGGACCCGCCTCGTGAGGACCCGTACGACGTCGGTGCGTGGACCGGCCCGCCTGCTTCTTCGGCCCGAGAAGATCGACATCGTCGCGCCCGACGCCGCGATCGTCGCCGACAACATCGTGCAGGCGAGGGTCCTCGCTGCGACCTATCTCGGGGGCTCGACGCTCTATACGGCCGCGGTCGACGGGCATGAGCTCACGGTCCGACAGGTCAACGTCAATGGAGACCGGCGCCCCCCCACCGCGTCGGCGAACCGGCGCGGCTCTGCTGGGACGCCGAGGACTGCTTCGTCGTCGCTTCGGAACAGGCCTCGCCGCCCTTCACTCCGCCGACCGGCCCCGGGTCGCGACCTTGACGCGCCGCCTGACGCCCCGGGGGCTCGCCCTGTTGCTGCTGGCGCCGGCGCTCGTGGCTGTCGGCGTGCTGTTTCTCCTGCCGCTCGGGCGCCTCGTGTCCATCGCGACCGGCCTTCCGGATCCGACGCTCGACGCGTTCCGAGACCTCGTGGGGACGGCCGGCTTCGGCGATGTCCTGCTGCGAACGATCCGCGTCACGGCGCTGGTCACGCTCGTATGCGTCTTGATCGGCTTCCCGATCGCCTACCTCATGTCGCGATCGTCGCCGAGAATGAAGGCCATCGTCGCGATCCTCGTCATCCTACCGTTCTGGACCAGCATTCTCGTCCGCAACTATGCTTGGATATACCTTCTTCAGCGGCGCGGGATCGTCAACGGACTGCTGATGGATCTCGGGCTGATAAGCTCGCCGCTCGACATCATCTACAACGAGCTCGGCGTGATCATCGCCATGTCGAACGCGCTGCTGCCCTTCATGGTTCTGCCGATATTCGTCGCGCTCGAGGGTCAGGACCGCAGCCTGTTCGAGGCGTCGCAGTCGCTCGGGGCGAGACCCGGGCGGACATTCCTCGATGTGACGCTGCCGCTCAGCCTGTCCGGGATCGTCGCCGGCAGCCTCATCGTGTTCGCGACCGGGCTCGGCTTCTATGTCACGCCCGCGCTGCTCGGCGGCGGCCGCGTCCTCCTCGCGGCCACCTTCATCACCAAGGAAATCGAGGTGACGCTCAACTGGCCCCTGGCGGCAGCCGCCTCGCTGATCCTGCTGGCGACCGTCGTCGCGCTGATGGCCGCCTATGCGCGGCTGGTCGGAATCGACCGGCTGGCCGGGAGCAAGCCGTGACGCGCCCCGACGGGACGAGCCGTGTCGACCGGCTGCTCTTCGCCCTCGGATGGCTCGGCATCGCCTTCCTGATCACGCCGATCGTCATCATCTTCCCGCTCTCGATCGACCCGAGCAACTATCTGCGCTTCCCGCCGACCGGCTTCAGCTTCCGCTGGTACGAGACCTACCTGACGAGCCGGCCCTGGATCGACTCGACGCTGCTGAGCCTCGAGATCGCGCTCTTCGCCAGCCTGCTGGCGACCGTGCTCGGCACCGGCGCCGCGCTGGCGCTCGGACAGGCGCGCTTCAGGGGGCGCGGCGCGGCGTCGCTCGTCCTGCTGACGCCGATCCTCTTGCCGCACATCGTCATCGCCATCGCGGTCTATGCGGTTTACGCCCTCTTCGGCCTCGTCGGCACCAAGCTCGCGCTCGTCCTCGCGCACAGCGTGCTCGGGATCCCCTTCGTGATGCTGAACGTTGCCTCCGCGCTCCGGGGCGTTCCGGCCGAGCTGGACGACGCAGCGATGAGCCTCGGCGCATCACCCTTGGCGACACTCTTCGGCGTCACGCTGCCCCTTATCTGGCGCGGAATTCTCGCCGGGGCGATCTTCGCCTTCGTCGTATCGTTCGACGAGGTGGTGATCGCGATGTTCCTCAGCAGCTCCACCACCGCGACGCTGCCCAAGCGGATGCTCGACGGCATCTTCTACGATCTCACGCCGGTGCTGGCGGCGGTTTCGGCGCTTCTCGTGATCTTCAACATCGTTCTCGCCCTGATCGGTCTGTCGCTGGCAGGAAGACGCCGCGCGGCGGCCTGAGTCTGCCGGAGATAAAGCGACATGGCGCAGCCGAACATCATCGTCATCTGCTCGGACGAGCATACAAGGAGCGCCCTCGGCTGTTACGGGTCGCCATTCGTCAAGTCGCCCAACCTCGATGCGCTCGCCGCACGGGGGACGCGCTTCGATCGCGCCTACACGACGTCGCCGCTCTGCGTGCCGAGCCGAGCGAGCCTCGCCACCGGGCGCTTCATCCACGAGATCGGCTGCTGGGACAACGGGCATCCCTATCACGGCGTGCCGACCGGCTGGGCCCACCGGCTGCGGGAAGCAGGCTGGCATGTGGCGTCGATCGGCAAGAACCATTACCGCAGCGTCGACGACGACAACGGCTTCAGCGAAGAGCTCCTGCCGATGCACGTCCGCGGCGGGGCCGGCGATCTGTTCGGCATGCTGCGCCAGAAGGGCGCGACGTACCCTACCGAAAGGGTGACGGGCACGGACGCCGCGCCGCTCGTGCGGGGTCCCGCGATGATGGCCGAGGCCGCTGGGCCGGGCGAGACGAACCACACTCTCTATGACCGGCTGATCACCGAGGACGCGTGCCGGTGGCTGACGCGGCCCGAGCGACGCTCGGGCGAGCCGTGGGCGCTCTACGTCAGCCTCGTCGCGCCGCACTTCCCGCTGACCGCCCCCGAGGAGTTCTACCGGCTCTACGACGAGGCGAGCATTCCGTTGCCCGCCGATTACGACGAGGCCTCCAGGTCGACCCACCCGGTCGTCCAGGCGATGATGCGGATCTGGAACTACGACGACTATTTCGATGCCGAGAAACTCCGACGGGCGGTCTGCGGCTACTTCGGACTGATCAGCTTCCTCGACCATAATGTCGGGCGCATCCTGGACGCCGCCGCCACAAACGGGCCGATCGAGGACATGAACGTCGTCTACCTCAGCGATCACGGCGAAATGCTGGGCGCCAAGGGCATGTGGAGCACGTCGGCGATGTTCGAGCCGTCGATCGCCGTTCCCTACATAGCCGCGGGCCCGTCCTTCCCGCAGGGGCGCGTCGTCGCGACCGAGGCGAGCCACGTCGACTTCGCGCCGACGATGCTCGATCTCGCGGACCTTCCGGGCCTTTCCGACGCCTGCGGCCGCTCGCTCGCCGACATCGCCCGGCGCGCGGACGAGGAAAGGACCGCGTTCTGCGAGTATCACGCCGGCGCCTCCATAACGGGCTGCTTCGCCGTCCGGCGCGGGCGATGGAAGTATGTGGAGTATGTCGGACACGCGCCCGAGCTGTTCGATCTCGAAGCCGATCCGAGCGAATCCACGAATCTCGCTGGCGACCCGCGCTACGCGGAGGCGGAGGCGGCGTGCCGTGCCTGGCTGCGCGAGATAGTCGATCCCGAAGCCGCGAGCGCCGAGGCGTTTGCAGACCAGGCCCGGACCATCGAGCGCTTCGGCGGTGCGGAGGCGGTCATCGCGCGCGGCCACCCGGGCGAGCACGCGCTCGACCGGCGGCTCGGCTTCGAATGATCGCGGGACCGACGGCGGCCGCTTCGCACGGACGATCGGTTCGGCATCGCGCGTCGTCGGTCCCGAGCTTCACTTCCGAGATCGACTGTCGCTGCGAACGCAACCGGTATCCTAACCTTCGACGCGATCTTCCGGCCGATCTCCTCGAAGGCGGCGAGTAGGCGATGCGGCCCGGAGTGACGCGGAGGGTGATGCCCGCCTCGGCTGCATGCCGCTCGATGATTGCCCGTGCGCGAGATCGCCGCGCACGTGGAACGTGGCAGCTGCCGGAGCGGCTGATGATCGGGCCAACATGCGTTCGTCGAGAGGGCGCAGGATCGTTCTAGAAGATCCTCCCCAAGCCCGATACGTGTCCGGATTTACGGCATAGCCGAATGGCGGCCGGTGGATGCCTCGGCGGCATACGGGAGTGCTCGGGCGGATGGGCAACTGGCACATTCCCGATGGCTGGCGGACGGTCGATGTAGACGGCTACCCGCTGGCCTACTCCGACACGGGAGCGGGCGAGCCCGTCGTTCTCATACACGGATCGCTGAACGATGGCCGCAGCTGGGCGGCGCAGGTGGAGGGGCTCGCGCGGACCCATCGCGTCCTATCGGTCAGCTTGCGCCACTACTTTCCCGAACCCTGGAATGGTGTGGGCGGTGATTTCTCCCTTCGACGCCATGCGAGCGACGTCGCCGCGTTCATAAAGGCGCTCCGGCTGCCGAAGGTACACCTCGTCGGCCATTCCCGGGGTGGCTCCGTCGCCTACCTGGTGGCGCGGGATCAGCCCGCCCTCGTGCGAAGCCTCATACTTGCGGAGCCGCGCGGTCTCGAAGATCTGCTCCCGACCGGCGAGGTGACAGGCGACGGCGCAAACTCGCACGCCGCTATATTCGAGGCGCTGCACGCCAATCTCCGCAAGGGCGACAAGGCTTCGGCGGCCGAGGCATTTGTCGATGCGTTCAACGGGCCCGGCAGCTGGAACGCACTGTCGAAACTCCATCAGACCATCCTGCTCGACAACATCGGAACGGCCGTCGACACCGGCGAACTGCCGGGAATGCGCTGCGAGGACGTCGCCGCCTTCGACTTCCCGCTCTTGCTGGTCAGGGGCGAAAGGAGCCTGCCGCGCTACGCGACCGGACTCGAGGCCATGCGGCGCTGCAATCCGGCGATCGGCCCGGTGGTCGTGATCGCGGGCGCAGCGCACGCAATGCACCGGGACAACCCGACCGCGTTCAACGCGGCGGTTCTGGCTTTCCTGGCGAGCGTCGAACGTCCGACCTGATCGGGAATCTGGCCGCTATTCCGCGAACACCTCCTGACGGCGCCTGCGGATCGAGGGCAGGAGCGAGACGGCCAGCAGCGCTCCGGCCACCACCAGCAGGACTGCCGACAGCGGGCGCGTCAGGAAGATCGTCGGGTCTCCATTGGAGATGACGACGGCACGACGCAAATTCTCCTCGAGCAGCGGGCCGAGCACCAGCGCCAGGATCAATGGCGCGGGCTCGAAATCGTGCCGGATCAGCCAATAGCCGGCGAGGCCGAAAGCGCCCATCAGCATGGTATCGAGGCTGGAATTGTTCACCGCATAGGCGCCGATGCAGCAGAGCACGAGAATCGCCGGAAAGAGCAGGCGGTAAGGGACACGCAGCATGCGGACCCAGATGCCGATGAGCGGGAGATTGAGGATCACCAGCATGATGTTGCCGATCCACATCGACACGATGACCGCCCAGACGAGCTCGGGCTGGGTCATCATGACCTGAGGTCCGGGAACGATGCCCTGCATGGTCATGGCGCCGAGAAACAGCGCCATGACGGCGTTGCCCGGGATGCCGAGCGTGAGAAGCGGGATGAAGGCCGTCTGGGCCGCCGCGTTGTTGGCGCTCTCGGGCGCCGCCACGCCTTCGATGGCCCCCTTTCCGAAACGCGAGGGATCGCGCGAAATGCGCTTCTCGAGCGTGTAGGCGGCGAAGGACGACATCACCGCACCGCCCCCGGGAAGCACACCCAGCAGCGAGCCGATGACGGCGCCGCGGCCTATCGGTCCGGCGGACCGCTGGAAGTCCTCCCGGGAGGGCATCAGATGGGTGATCTTGCCACGCACGACGCCGCGCTGCTCCGGCGACTGCACGTTGCGCAGAACCTCGGCGATGCCGAACAGGCCCATGGCGACGACGACGAAGTTCACGCCTTCGGACAG
The DNA here is from genome assembly GCA_023430145.1 of Pseudomonadota bacterium. GTDB lineage: Bacteria > Pseudomonadota > Alphaproteobacteria > Rhizobiales > Methylopilaceae > JAEZCD01. The sequence goes on along the minus strand of JAEZCD010000376.1, from coordinate 57,545 downwards.
CTCCATCATGCCGAAGCTCAGGCGCGGGACGCCGGTCTGCAGATCGGCTCCGACGGTCGAGATGAGAAGCCCGACGATGATCATGGCTATCGCCTTGAGCACGGAGCCGCTCGCCAGAACGATGGCGAGAACGAGGCCGACCAGCATGAGCGAGAAGAATTCCGGGGCGCCGAACATCAGGGCGACCTCCGCCAGTGGGCTGCCGAGCAGCGCCACGAGGAGCGTGCCGAGCGTGCCGGCGACGAACGATCCGATCGCCGCGATCGCCAGCGCAGGACCGGCCCGACCCTGCCGCGCCATCTGGAATCCGTCGAGTGCGGTTACGACCGACGACGCCTCGCCCGGAATGTTGATGAGGATGGAGGTGGTCGAGCCGCCATACTGCGCTCCGTAGTAGATTCCGGCCAGCATGATGAGCGCCCCAACGGGGCTCATTCCGAAGGTGACCGGCAGCAGGATGGCGATGCTCGCCACCGGTCCGACGCCCGGCAGCACACCGACCGCGGTGCCGACGATCACCCCGACGAGGCAGAGGAGCAGGTTCTCCGGAGACGCCGCCAGGGAGAAGCCCAGCGCGAGGTTTGCGACAAAATCCATCCGCCGGCGATGCCTAGAAGTCCGGCCAGAGCGGGAACGCCAGTCCGAGCGCGAATTTGAACAGCAGGGTGCAGGCGAACGACAGGAATGCGGCCCACGCGATCGACTCGAGCCAGCGTGTCTCGCTGGAGGCGGCGGAGGCGACGAGGATCGTGAAGAAGGCCGTGATCGGCAGCCCGAAGCTATCGAGCGCGGTCGCGAAGAAGAGGATCGACAATCCGATCAGGACCGGGCCGCGAAAGCCGTAGCTCCTTATCGCCTCGCCATCCTTCAAAAGCCCCAGGGCCAGGATGGCGAAGCCGGTTGCGAACAACAGACCGGCGAAGAGGCGCGGCGCGGTTCCCGGACCGAAATGTGTTCCCTGCGATCCAGGCAGGTCAAGCGAGCCCCACCAAGCCACGACGGCGAGCACGACGAGCGCCAGCCCGCCATAGAAGTCCTTCGGGCTGCGAATGGTCCACTTGCTCAATGTGCCGGCTCCCCGACGTCATCTGCGTCATCGGCCACGAAGAAAGGATGAACAGGCGCTCCCTTCTCGTTTCCGGTTGGGGGCGCCTGTTGCTGTGGCTCGCGACGAGGATCAGTTCACCTTCAGATTGTACAGCTCGATCATCGGCTTCCAGGCCGCCCGGTCGCGTTGGATGAGACCGGCGAGCTCCTCGGGCGACGTCGGCATCGGCGTGCTGGCGACCGTCTCGAGACGCTTGGCGACGTCGGGATGGGCGAGGGCCTTCCTGGCTGCCGCATTGACCCGTTCGATGATCTCCCGCGGTGTGCCTGCCGGGGCATAGAACGCGTTCCAGCCGACGAGTGTGAGGTCGATGCCGCTCTCCTTGAGGGTCGGAACGTCGGGGATCAGGGCAGAGCGTTCAGGCAGCGTGACCGCGAGGCCCTGGATCCGGCCGCCCTTGATCGGCCCGACGATCGACGGCATGGCCTCGATCGCCACATCGATGTCGCCACGGATGAGATCCGGGAACAGCGCCTGATTGCCGCCGGCGTAGGGGACGATGTTGAACTTGACGCCGGCCGCCTCGCTGAGCATGCCGTTGACGACACGCGCCGTCGTGCTGACGAGGCCCATGCGGACAGTGTCCGGCGAGGCCTTCGCACGCGCCACGACGTCGGTGATCGTCTTTCCTTTGACGGCACTGCCGCCCGCCACGACGTATCCCGTCGAGGCTATGCCGGTGATCGGCAACAGGCCGGCGTCCGGGTCGAAGCCCATGTCGGAGTAGATCAGCGGATTGGCAACGTGGGTCGCACTGCCCGTGCACAGGAGCGTGTAGCCGTCCGGCCGCGCCTTCGAGGCTTCCGCCGCACCGACATTCGACGCCGCGCCGACCCTGTTCTCGATGACGATCGTGGCGCCGAGCTCCACCTTGAGTTGGTCGAGGAAGACGCGACACATCACGTCGGTGGCTTGCCCCGCCCCGTATGGAACGACGACTGTGATGGGCTTGCTCGGATAGTCCTGGGCGTTGAGGGCGGTGGAAGCGAGCATCGCTCCCACCGCCGCGAGGGCGGTAGTCCATCTAGTCACGGTGTCCTCCCTTTTCGGTATTTGGCGCCACGGGCGCAATTCAGCTTCGCGGGGACTCGTGCGGGTCAGTCGGGCTTGTTCCAGGAGTCCCATTCGGGCTTCACCCAGTCGACGCCCTTGTCGCCGAAGTCCTCCTCCTGGTACTCGACGAGGTGGATGTAATCGTTCCGCACAGGTGAGAAGATCTCGATCAGCGACGCCGGCGTCTCGCCGACGGCGTGGCCGCGATGCATGACATGGGCGGGTATGACGACGAGCGCACCCTCCTTCAGGTCGTACTCCTCGCCACCGATCTCCATGTGCATGTGCCCCTTAACGACGATCAGCATCTGATCATACGGATGGTCGTGAGGCTTTCGGTGGTGGCCCTGCTGGCCGAGCGGCTGCGGCTTGATCTCGGCGAACATGACCATGGCGGAAGAGGTTCGCGCCGCGAAGCGCTCCATTCGCCCCTGATGCAGCTTGCGCTCCTTTGGAATGTCCGCGAAGCGATAGACGGGAAGTCGTTTGGCCAAGTCTCGCACCTTTCTCGTCATTGCCGCTCGGTCTTCAGCGGCGCGGGGACGCTGGTTCCGAAATCGTCTGTCTGGTAGGCGGTCAAGGGAAAGTAGTCAGGCCGCAGGGGTGAAAAGATGTCGAGGTTGTGCGCAACGCCATCCTCAGGCAGCGGCGGCTCGGAGTAATGGACGACATTCGGCGGAATGCGGACGAAGGAACCGTCTCGCATGTCGAACACCTCGTCACCGACATGGAGCTTAACGCGTCCTTTCAGGATCATGAAGATCTGCTCCCACGGGTGACTGTGCGGGCTCGGCTCCATGTCCGGGTGGAGCTCGGAGAAGCTGACGCAAACGCCGCTGCCGCGGAAGACGCGCTGAACGACTCCGACCCTCGGATTGAGGACCGGTATCTCATCCATATTGTAGGCCGGCACTGATTTCTCGGGCATGAATTGCGATCCTGAGTGTTGGTCCTGGCTCGCGCACACCGCGGCCGTTCGCGGCGGTTGGGCGGCGATTGCGAGGACGATAGCAGCGGACCGTTCGCCCGGTTTAGAACAGAATTTCGGCTCCTGGTCGTCGGCAGAGCATCGCCGCAATTCCATTCTAAACAGCCGCCCAATCCCCCTTTACGACAGAGCGTAGCTTCGAGCCGGCAGTTCCGCCGGTGTACCGGCGCGCCATGTCTTTTGACGCGGGCGCGCGCGAGACCATACAACCAGGGGAGGTCGCATTGATTACGAGAAGGACTCTTTCCGCACTGCTCGTATCCGCGACGGCTGCTACGATTGCCGCTGCGCCGGCATCCGCCCAGGAGTTCCGGATACTGCTCGGAACGGCAGCCAGCCCGCCGCATCCGTTCTACGAGGCGGGACGCATGTGGAAGGAGGAGGTCGAGAAGCGCTCCAACGGACGCGTCGCGGTGCGGTACCTGCACAGCCGCCAGCTCGGCGAGGAACGCCCGCTGTTCGAAGGCGTACTCTCGGGCACGATCGACGCCATGGTCGGCTCCTCGATCAGCCTGACCGTGTTCGCCGGCAAGCCGAGCTTCGAGGCGCTGCAGCTGCCGTTCCTGATCTCCTCCTACGATACGCTGGCCAAAGTGCTGAGCTCCGACGCGGCGATGGCTCTGCTCGCCGACCTCGATTCCGCCGGGCTCAAGGGGTACTCGCTGTTCGAGGGCGGACAGCGCCACTACCTGTCCACGAAGGGCCCGGTGCGCACGATGAGCGGCCTCGCGGGCATGAAGACCCGCGTGATGAACATGCCGATGCATCTGGCGATCTGGGAGCGGGCCGGCGCCGCGCCCGTCGGCATGAACTACGGCGAGATCTACACCTCGCTCGAGACCGGCGTCATCGACGGCGTCGAGATCAACGTATCGTCGCTGGAATCGGAGCGCTTCTACGAGGCCGCCAAGCACTTCACCTATACGGGTCACTACTTCTGGCCGGGGATGCTGATCGGCAACAAGGCTAAGTTCGACGCGATGCCGGCGGATATCCAGCAGATATTGCTCGATGCCGGACGTGCCATTATCGTCCCGCAGATCATGGCGACCAAGGCGTCCGAGGCGGCCATCGCCAAGAAGCTCGCCGAAAAGGAGGGGGTCAAGTTCTATCAGTTCGAGGAGCTGGACAAGATGCGCGAAGTGATGGCGCCGCTGATCGAAGAGCGGATCAAGTCCGATCCGTCGATCGCCGCCTTCGTCGAGACTGTCCGCGCGATCGAGGGCCGCTAGTGGCCGAAAGTTGATCCCTCTGCGAGCGTCGAGAGCGAGCACTCGGCGTTCGCTTCGCTTCGTTGCGAGCCGGCGAGTACTCCATGCGCAGCCGTCATCGCCGGCGGATCTGATGCTCTCGCCGGCGCGCGCAGCCATGGATCACCCGCGAAGATGCGGCACTCATGAAGATCCTCGTCGCGGTCTATCGGTCCTACGTATCCGTCATGCAGGCGGCGGCTGCGATCGCGGTCGGCGCGATCGTCCTGATCCTGACCTGCCAGATCGTGTACCGCTACGTCCTCTCGGGCTCGCTGATCTGGGCCGAGGAGCTGTCGCGATGCCTGCTCGTCTGGACGTGCTTCCTTTTCGCCGGCATCGCCTATCAGCGCGGCGAGATGGCCTCTGTCGATCTGCTCACCCGCATGCTGACACGCCCTGTGCGGCTGATGGCGATGTTGCCCGCCCTGCTCGGTGCGCTGTTCTTCCTCGGCGTGCTGATCCATTACAGCATTATCTATGTCGGCCAGAACCGCATGCAGATCCTGCCGGGAGTCAGCGTGCTGTGGCGCGGCGTCACCGGAAGCACGGGAGGGGTGTCGATCTTCTGGGTCTACGTGGCGATCCCGATCGGCCTCGGCATCCTGTTCCTGCACGTTCTCGCAACGACGGTGCGGCTGATCGTCGAGCCGCGAGGATCTGACGCCGATCCGAGGCCCACGGCGCCATGACGATGTTCTTCGGGGCCTTCGCCGTCTTCATACTGCTCGGCATTCCGATCGCCCTGTCGCTCGGCATCGCCTGCATGGTGCTTCTGTGGGGAACCGGCAATTTCCAATTGATGTCGGCGTTCCCGCGCTACATGGCGGCCGGCCTCGACCAGTTCCTGCTGCTCTCGATTCCGCTGTTCGTGCTCACCGGCAGCCTGATGAGCAGGGGGCGCATCACCGAGCGGATCGTCCTGCTCGCGCAAGCGCTCGTCGGACGCATTCCCGGCGGACTTTCCATGGTCGGCGTCTCCACCTGCATGTTCTTCGGCAGCGCGGCCACGGCAACCTCCGAGGCTGCGGCGGTAGGCTCCGTCATGATCCCCGCCATGGAGCGCAGCGGCTATCCACGCGACTACGCCGCGGCGCTGATCGCGGTCGCTTCCCTGATGGGATCGATCATTCCGCCCGCGATCTCGATGATCATCTTCGGCGCCCTCACCGGGACCTCGATCGCCAGCCTGTTCCTCGCCGGCATCGTGCCCGGCGTGCTGATCGGCCTGGGCTTGATGGGATACGCCTACTGGCAGGCTCTCAGGCACGGCTATCCGGTCTCGGACCGGATGGCCTGGCGGGATCGGTTGGACGCCGTCGCAGGGGCCTTTCCGGCCGCGATGCTGCCCGTGATCATCCTCGGCGGCATCCTGTCGGGCGTCTTCACGCCTACCGAGTCCGCCGGTGTCGCAGTCCTCTATGCGCTGTTCCTGGCAGGCGCGGTCTATCGCAACCTGACGTGGCGCGACATCTACGATGCGCTTTGGGAAACCGCCTTTCTCACCGCGGGCATCATGATCGTCGTCGCGATGGCCAACATGGTGGGGTTCGTCTTCGCCATCGAGGGCGTCGCCGAGGCCATCGCGAAAGTCATGCTGGGCATCAGCGATAACAGGTACGTGCTGCTGCTGCTGATCAATATCATGTTGCTGCTGCTCGGGATGTTCCTCGAGCCGATCTCCATCATGATCCTGATCTTGCCGGTGCTGAAGGTCGTGGCCGCAAGCATCGGCCTCGATCCGGTGCATCTCGGCACGATCGTCGTGCTGAACATCGTCATCGGCCTCGTGACGCCGCCGGTCGGCATGTGCCTGTTCATCACGAGCGCGATCTCGCACGTGCGGATCGAGGACATCAGCCGCCGGGCGCTGCCGATGATCGGCATCTGCCTCGCCGTGTTGGCTCTCGTTACTTACGTGCCACAGGTTTCGCTTTATCTGCCGTCACTCTACGTCAGCTCCCGATAGGAGTATTCATGTCCAACACCGATGTCCTCCCAGCAGCCGCCGACTGGAGGAGCACCGAGCCCGGCATCGTAGACAGGTTGATGCGAGGCTCGATCGACCTTCATTGCCACAGCGGCCCGTCCGTCATGCGCCGCTACTTCGACCATATCGAAGCGCTGCAGGAGGCGGCCTCCGTCGGCATAAGGGCGCTGCTGCTCAAGGATCACTGCTATCCGGTCGGGCCGGTCACCGAGCTCTTGAACAAGCATTTCGGCCATTATGGCGTCGAGCTGCTCTCCGGGGTTCCGCTCAACAACCCGGTCGGCGGCCTCAACATCCATGCCGTCGATCACGGCATCCGGCTCGGTGCGAAGCTGGTCTGGATGCCCACCTATTGCGCCGCCAACCATGTCCGATATCACGCGGCGCATGCCGAGTTCGTCGATCAATTCCCCAAGACCGATCTCCTGACCGTACCGCCTGCCCCGATCACGGTGCTCGACGACAGCGGCCGGCTGAAGGACGAGGTCCTGCCGATCCTCGACCTGATCGCCGAGGCGGACATCGTCCTGTCGTCCGGCCATCTCAACATTTCCGAGATCTGGGTGCTCTTCGAGGAGGCGAAGAAGCGGGGCATCAGGCGCATGCTCTGCAACCACCCGACCTTCATCATCGGCGCGGATGTGGACGACGTGCGCCGGCTTTCCGAGATGGGTGTCTACATCGAGCATTCATCCTGCATGTTCACGCCCGGCAACAAGTACGCCTTCTACGATCCGCAGCAATTGCAGGAGCTGATCACCGCTGCCGGCATCGAGCGCACGATCCTCGGCTCCGATCTCGGCATCTATGACGGCTTCAAGCTCGTCGAGGGCTTGCGCGCGGTGATCGAGGTCCTGCTCGACCTCGGCTACAGCGAGGCCGAGATCCGGAAGCTCACGCGCAGCAACGCCGCGGAGCTGATCGGGATCGACCTCGATGGCGAGTGGCCCGCAATCTCGACAGGAGCCCGCTAGCATGGACGGACAGGCATCGGACGCGGCGGTCGAGAACCGGGACGAGAACATCGTCGGCTATGGCAAATACCGCTATCGGATCGACGACTGGGCCAAGCTGCCCGACGGCTGGGACTTTCTCGAGGTGGCCGACATCGGCGTGGACCGCAACGACAACGTCTATGTCTTCAATCGCGGCGAGCACCCGATGATCGTGTTCGACCGCGAGGGTCGGTTCCTGCGCTCCTGGGGCGAGGGCATCTTCCCGCACGCGCATGGCGTCGACATGGGGCCCGACGACACGATCTACCTGACGGACGACGGACGCCACACGGTGTGCAAGTGCACGCTGGACGGAACCATATTGATGGAGATCGGAGTGCCCGGACAGGCAGCGCCCTTCATGAGCGGCAAGCCTTTCCATCGCTGCACGCACACGGCCCTCTCTCCGCAGGGCGACATCTACGTCTCGGACGGTTACGGCAATGCCCACGTGCACAAATACTCGCCGAGCGGACAGCATCTCGCGACCTGGGGCGGAGTGGGAACCGACGCCGGCCAGTTCAACCTCGTCCACAATGTCTGTTGTGACAAGGACGGCTGGGTCTATGTCGCCGATCGCGAGAACCATCGCATCCAGGTGTTCGACGGCAATGGCAGGTACGAGACGCAGTGGAACAACCTCCACCGGCCCTGTGGGATGGTGATGGAGCCGGGGCCGAAACCTGTCTTCTACATCGGCGAGCTCGGCCCGATGCTGAGCTCGAACCGGCACTATCCGAACATCGGGCCGCGCGTCAGCATCGTCGACAATTCCGGCCGGCTGCTCGGCCGGGTCGGGGGCTGTTGTGCCGGCCTGAAGGCCGGCCAGTTCGTCGCGCCGCACGGCATTGCGGTGGATTCGCGCGGCGACGTCTATGTCGGCGAGGTGGCGCACACGGCGTGGTCGGCGGTGTTTCCCGACGTCCCCCGGCCGAGCCCGGTGCGAAGCCTGCGCAAGCTCGTCAAGCTCGACTGAGCTCGCCGCCGCCGCATCCGCGCGGGACTCGTCACGCGCGGCCGATATCGAGGATCCGTCGGCGATGGATCCTCGGCGTGGGACCGTTGCGTATCGCGCGGAACGGCGCGGAGGAGCGCGAACCCGGTCTGCCGTCAGCCATCCTGTCGATCTTGCTCGCGCGTGATGGCCGCACGTCAGCTCATGATCCAGTCGAACGAGTTGCGTGCCAGCGACTTGCTCCTTTCCGCCTCCTCCAGAATCCAGTCGCGGAACTCGCGGACATAGGGGTTTCTGAGCCGGTCCTTCGGGAAGACGAGATAGTAGCCGGTCTCCTGGGCTTTCAGCAGCCGGAACGGCGCCACCAGCCGGCCCGCCAGGAGGTCGTCGGTCACGAAGTGAAGGTGACCCACCGCCACGCCCACCCCCTGGGTCGCGCCCTGATAGACGAGGCCGGGGTTCTCCAGGCGCAAGCCGCTTTCGGCGTCGACGTTCTTCGCACCGGCCGCTTGCAGCCAGACGCGCCAGTCCGTAGGGCGTGTCAGTGAATGCAGCAGGACATGGTGCGACAGGTCGTCGGGGACCTCGATGGATAGCGGCCCGGCAGCCAGCGTCGGGCTGACGACAGGCGTCAGCAGTTCCTGAAACATGAGCTCGCGAGCGACCTCGTCCGGCATTCCCGGCGAGGGATAGTTGACGGCGATGTCGAGGTCCCGCTCGAAGAACGGCGTGGTGAACGGCGTCGAGATCTGAAGCGACATGTCGGGACAGCGCGCCTGGAATCCCGCCAGGCGAGGCACGAGCCAGCGTATGGCGAATGTCGGCGGCACCTTCACCTTCAGGCTTCGCCGGCTGTTGGTCGCGATGATGGTTTCCGTCGCCTCCTGAACGCGGCGGAACGCCTCGCGAATGTCGTGCACGTAGCGAACGCCCTCCGGCGTCAGCGCGACCCGACGGTGGCTGCGCTCGAAGAGCGCGACGCCGAGGTGCGATTCCAGGTTCTGGATATGCCGGCTCACCGCACCCTGCGTGACGCAGAGCTCCTCGGCAGCCTGCTTGAAGGACATATGCCGGCTGGCGACCTCGAAGGCGCGCAGCGCGTTGAGGGGCGGAAGTCTGGTCATCTCAGCGATTGCCTTTTGATCAACCGTCGCTTGATTCAACTTACATTGAAACGCCGCCCGCGCCCTCTGCATACTTGAGAAAATTGAAACGCGGCGGTGACGGCCGCGGGCTTCGGGAGGAAGACGATGACCCCAGCAGCCGGTTCGATGCGCGCCGATCCTCGCATGCGTGGCCGACCGGACGCTGCCCTATGCACGGGCCGGCCGGGCCGCGTGCGCGAGGGCGCCCCCCTACCGGAGGAGGCCGGTTCGGGAAAATGTCTCGTCGCCTGCGTCGAGGAAGATCTCGTGCGCAACTTCGCCGAGCAGTTGACTCTTCGCGACATTGAAAGATCGAGCGGCTACAGCGTCTACCAGATCATCCGGACATTCCGCCGCCGCCTCGGCATCACCCCGCATGCCTACCTCATTCGCATGCGACTGCACCACGTTGTCGAAAGGCTGCTTCAGGGCGACACCATCGCCGGCGCCGCGGCGGAAGCAGGCTTTGCGGACCAGAGCCACATGACCCGGCACTTCAAGCGGGTCTTTGGAACGACGCCGAGACAGTACCTGCTCGGCCAGAGCCGGGGAGCATCCGCGACGGGCGAGGCGGCCGCCACCTTCGCTTCCTCGAGGCCATGCTAGCCACCTCGGCGCGAACGGTGGCTCCTGGCAGGGTTCCGGCGTTCGGGGGAGGGCGCTGAGCGCTGAGGAGCGGGCCGCGCTCGAGCGCTCGACCGGTAGCCATTCGACGCCGTCTCATTCCGGCGCCTCGAGCGCGGATGTTCGTCCTGGGAGGGGACGGCGTCGGCGAGACCGCGAGCGGCTCGGCGTGTGGCGCAAGGGCGTGAGCTTCGGGTGCGCCCGCCGGCGGCGGCAGCGCGGCCGAACGGCTCGCCGATGCGCCACGCTCGGGCACCGGCGAGTATCCTCCGACCCGAACCTCGCTGTCGCCGCTCCGATCAACCGGAGACGAGGGTCGGACAGGGTGAGGGTGATCCCGGCGGGATGATCGGCGCGGACAGCCGCGGTGCAGCTGTGCGCGCCATGCCTCGGACATCGGACGGCTGCCGCCGCCCCGCCCGTGGAAGGATCATTTCGCCGCGGGTGTGTAGTCCACCGCTATCCGCTCGGTGGCTCCGTTCTTCTCGATCGCGATCGGCCGCTTGGCGGTGTTGCTGTTCTCGAAGGTGATGTCGGCGATGTCGGATTTGAAGTTGCCGATGGCGAGAATGGCGTCGCGCAGATTGGTTCCGTCCACTTCCTTGCCGTCGTCGAGAACCTTCTTCATCGCTGCAGCGATGATGTAGACGGTGTTATAGTACTCTCGTGATTGCACCTCGAAGAAATCGACCTTGTACGTGCTCTTGAACTCTGCCTCCAGCGCCGGTGGTATCTTCGAGATGACGGTGGTGTTGTACCAGCCTTCGGCGCCCCGCTTGCCGAAGAAAGGTGTCGAGAAGGTGTTGCCGACGACATCGGGAAAGCCCGGAATCTGGCTGGCCTGCTCGGCGATCGCAGCAAAGTTCTGCGTCACGGCGATGTAGAGGACCTCCGCTCCGGAAGCCTTGATCGACAACAGTGCGGGCCGATAGTTCGTCTGGCCGAACTCCGTCGGCTCGTCAGCCACGATCTTGCCGCCCAGTGCCTCGAAAGCCTTGGCGAAACCGTCCCGACCGGACCGTCCGGCCGACGCATTCTCATAGAGCAAGGCGGCCGTCTTGCCGAGTTTCTCGAAGACGAACTTCGCCAGATACTCCGCCTCGCCCCTGATCTGCGGTATCGTATTGATGAGATAGGGGCTGGCGTCGGCGAGTTGGTCCGATTGCGCGCCGGAATTGACCACCAGCACTTTCTTGCGCGCAGCGAGCGGATCGATCGCCAGCGTCACAGACGAGTAGGCCGACATCACGACCGGGACCTTGTTGAGATCGGTCAGTCGGTTGAAGCCGAGGACGGCTTGGTCCGGCCGGCCCGTGCTGTCCTCGACCACCGCCTTCAGCATCCTGCCGTTGACGCCGCCCTTGGCGTTGATGTGCTTGATGGCGAGGTCGACGCCACGCTGCTGCTCGGTCCCGGTCGCCGAGCCGGGTCCGGTGAGCGGCAGCAGCGTGCCGATCAACAGGTCCTGCGCATGCGACTTCGTCGTTGTGCCCGCCAGCAGCAACACGGCCGCGGCGGCGAGGGCGATCCTTCTCATGCCATTTCCTCCCTTGTGGTTCTTCTGATGGGCGGGCAGACCGCGGCCACCGAATGGCGACCGGTCCGCAGCGCGTTTTGTGAACCGGTTCAAACTCGAGGTCTCAGACGAGATAGTGCTCCGTGCAGTCGAACGTCGCGACGGCGTCTCCCGCGTCTGCCAGAAGGATGTCGCTCGCCCTGTCCAGCGTCGCCGCATCGGCCGCGGTTAGGGCGACCATGCGCGACGCGGTGATGCTCACTGCCTCGCGCGCCTGTGTCGGCGCCGCGCCGGCCTTGGTGACGCGATGATCGGTGAGGCCCGTGATGCCCGGCAGCACGGAGATGGTCTTGAACGCTTCGCCGAGATCGCGTCGTTGCTCGCCGATGAAAACGAAGAGCGCCTTGGCCGCGGCCGGTCGACGGGGCGGCAGCACCACGGACGTCACGTCCGTGACGACGCGTGCGCTCGCGCCGATGAACAGCAGCGAATCCACGTCGCAGACTTTCTCCTGCTCGGACGCGTAGCAGATCTCGCGGTCGGCCTCGGACTCGAACCACATCTCCGCCAGCCCGTTCACGTCGAGATCGCGGGCCAGCGCATTGGTCCGCGGCGAGCCGGCGATGAAATGGCTTTGCAGGTAGCGCTTGACGCCGTGCAGCTGTGCGGCGAGCGGGCCATGCACGTTCAGCCAATGACTGTAGAAGGCCGCATCTGTGTGGTGCGGCTTCCTCCGCAGAAAAGAACAGGCCGCGATCATTCAACACTCCCTGGAAAGACCAGCTGTTTCCATCAAGCTCGGGATCCCGTCAGGCAGCGGCGCGCGGAAACAGCACCGCGGACGAGGGGTCGAACCGCAGCGCCACCCTGTCGTGCAGCCGCAGGCTGCTTTGCGGCGATCCGTAAACCTGGAAGGTCGCATTCCCGGCCTGGACCTGGAATCGGGTCAGGTTGCCGTTGAAGCCGCGGAAGACGATCGTGCCGCCGATCTCGTTCTTTGCGGGCGCGGGCGCGGCGTCATCGCCGACGATCTCGATGGCCTCCGGGCGAACGGCCAGCCGAACCCTGGCGCCGGGCGCGTGACCGCCGCCCGCCGGACATTGCACGCGTGCGCCCGAGGTGGTCCTGACGAGGATCCTGTCGCCGGACGCGCGCTCGACTTCGCCTTCGAGCCAGTTGGTCGTGCCGACGAAGCCGGCGGTGAACTCGTCGACGGGATCGAAGTAGATCGCATGCGGCGTGTCGATCTGGATGATCTTGCCCGCATTCATCACTGCGATGCTGTCCGACAGTTCGAGTGCCTCGGACTGGTCGTGCGTCACATAGACGGTGGTCAATCCCATCTGCTGCTGCAGCCGGCGCAGTTCGTTGCGCATCTCTTCGCGCAGCGCGGCATCGAGATTGGACAGCGGCTCGTCCAGGAGCAGCAGGTCCGGCCGTCGCACGATCGCTCGCGCGAGCGCGACGCGCTGCTGCTGGCCGCCGGACAGGCGCGTCGCATGACGCTCGGCAAGTCCCCCGAGCCCGACCGTGTCGAGGGCCTCGCCGACCGCCTTCCTGATCTCCGCCGCGCTGAACCGCCGGTCGTTCGAGACACGGAGCGGAAAGGCCACGTTCTCGAACACGTTCATGTGCGGCCAGATCGCGTAGGACTGGAACACCATGCCGAACCGACGCCGGTCCATCGCCACCTCGATGCCCGCGTCGGAATCGAAGACCACCTTGTCGCCGACCCTGATCGTCCCCCTGTCGGGGCGCTCGAGCCCTGCGATGCAGCGCAGCGTGGTCGTCTTGCCGCAGCCGCTCGGTCCGAGCAGGGTGAAGAAGGCGGACTTCGGCAGACGAAATGAGGTCGGATGCAGGCCGACGCGCGCCGACCCTGTGAAGCCATAGATCTTCTCGAGGCCGGAGACCGACAGGAAGGAGCTGGCATCGATCACGCTAAACTCCGAATGTCATCGCGCTGCGGCGCCGGCTGATAAGGAAGAAAGCGGCGCCGAAGAGCGTCATCAAAACGGCCCAGAGCAGGCCGAGCGCGGCCACCTCGCCGATCTGGCCGTTGCCCCACAGGTCGAACATGGCAACCGAGATCGTCTGCGAGTTCGGCCCCGCCAGCAGCAGGGGCAGCGACATCTCTTTGGAGGAGAGCAGGAAGATGAAGAGCCAGCCGGAGGCGAGCGCCGGCGCCAGCAGCGGAACGAGGATGCGTGAGAGCAGGGCCCATCCGCGGGCGCCGGAAACCCGCGCCGCCTGCTCGAGCTCGGGATGGATCTGGATCACCCCGGCATAGGTGTAGCGCATGCCGAAGGGCATGTAGTGAATGACGAAGGCGAGAATGATGAGCCACATGGTGCCGTAGAGCGAGAACGGCAGCCGCAAGGCCACCTCCAGCAGGGCCACGCCCAAAACCACACCCGGAAAGATCAGTGGCACCACGACGAGCTGGTCGATCGCCTGTCCGCCGGGCGCACGGCGCGCCGCGAGCCAGCCCGCGATCAGGGTGATGCACATGGTGACGGTGGCGCTGATGGCCGCCACCATCAAGGTCGTCGTGACCAGCGACAGGTAGTAGCTCGAGGCCAGCACGGCGCTGAAATTCTGCAGCGTCGCGGTGGACAGCGCCTGCCAGCGCATCGGCTGGACGTAGGGCATGACCGACATCCACACCATCGCGACGAGCGGCAGCAGCAGCGTCACGGCGAAGTTGACGAGGATGATCGCCGAGAAGGCCCAGCGCAGCCGTCCGAGCGCGATCGGGCGCGGGCGATAGCCCTTGCCGGTGATGGTCGCGAAGCGTTCCGCATAGCGCGAGATGCGGCCGTAGCAATAGAGCAATGCCGAGATGATCACGAGCATGACCACCGAGAACGCGCTGGCGAAGCCGACGCGCGGGGGAATCTCCTTCACCGCTTGATAGACGTCCGTCGTCAGCACGTTCACCCGGCCGGGCATGCCGATCAGGGCGGGCACCTCGAAGGCCTCGAGGTTCAGGATGAAGGCGAACAGCGAGAAGGCGAGGATCGCGGGAAAGGCGAGCTTCAGCGAGATGCGCAGGATCGTCTGGATCACCGTGGCGCCCGACATCCGCGCCGCTTCCTCCATCTCCGCATTGGCGGCGCGGAAGGTCGCCGACAGAAGCAGGAACGCCAGCGGCGCCCATATGAAGCCCTCGACGACGATCATGCCGGTGAGCGTGTTGACGTCGAAGAGCGTCTCGCGGCTGCCCGTGACGAGGCGGTAGAGATCGTTGAGCGGTCCCGCCCGGCCGAGGATGTAGATCCACGCGGTCACGTAGAGGATGAAGGGCGTGCCGAGCGAGACAATGGTGGTGAACCAAGCGAGCCGCTTGAACGGCACATCCGTACGCTCGACGAGCCAAGCCACCGCCCCGCCAAGAAGGAGCGACACCACCGTCGACGCGAGCGAGAAGACGAGGGAGTTGAAGGCCGAGGCGAGAAAGCGCCCCTCGCTGACGAGCAGCGCATAATTGTCGAGGGTGAAGACTTCCGTACCGTCCGGAAGCCGCTCGGCAAAGCTCGTCCGCAGCAATGTCCAGACGGGCGGCAGGACGAGCAGTGCGATCAGCGCGACGAAAAGATAGGTGAGCAAGCGGCCGGTCTCGATCCGGCGGCGCTGCATCGCCGGGCCGGTGGTCGTGCTGGTGACTGCGGAATCCGTCATGGTTTGCCTGCCGTCGCGGCTGCCGGCCTCCGCTCCGAGGCGGAAGCCGGCAGGAGCTCTATTTGAAGAGCTTGCGATAGACGCCGACCCACTTGTCCTTGTTCTTGGCGAACAGCTCCGACGAGATGACTGTGACGGCGAACTTGCCTTCTTCGGGCTTGAGCGTCGGGTCCTTGGCTTTCACGCGCGGGCTGGCCGGGATGTAGCCGGCGTCCGCGACCACCTGCTGGCCCTCGTCCGACAGCAGGAACTCGAGGAACAGCTTGGCGGCGTTGGGATGCGGCGCGTCCTTCAGCATCTGGACGGTACCGAAGGTGAAGACCGATGACTCGAGCTTGAGCCACTCCACCGGGGCGCCCTGTCCGGCGCTGATCGCCGCGTGGTAGTTCAGGATGGACAGGACCAACGGATACTGGCCGGCGATGCCCTGGTCGAGCACGACGCGCATGTTGCTCGGCACGTTGGCGATCTTCTGCTGCGACAGCTTCTCGAGATAGGCCATGCCCTTCGCTTCGCCCATATGGGTCAGCACATTGCCGATGAAGCCGGGAGGACCGGCGATCTCCTCCGAGCTCGACCACGCCATCTTGCCCTTCCACTTCGGATCGAGCAGATCCTCGAAAGTCTTCGGCGCCTCCTCGGGCTTGACCATGCCGGTGTTGATCGCCGGCGCGGTCACCTGGACGATCTGGCCGGTCCAGTATCCGGCCGGGTCCTTGAGCTCGGCGGGATAATCGGCCGCTTCCTTGGGCACGTATTGTCCCACCAGTCCGGCGTCCATGGCCGCCGCCAGCGGGGCGGTTCCGTCGAACACGTCGCCCTTGATGCTTTTGGCGCGGCCCTCGTTCAGGATCCTCAGCGCCGCCTCCTGCGAGGCCATCGGCACGAAGTTGACGGTGATGCCGTACTTCTTCTCGAACGCTTCCTTGATGGGGGTGACGACCTGGCGGACGATCAGGCCGGTGTACCAGACGACCTGGCCCTCCGCCTTGGCGGCATCGATCAGGCTCTGATCCACGGCCTTCGCGGCCGTGGTGGCGGCGAGCAAGCTCGCCAAGATAGTGGCACTGCGGATCATCTTCATGTCTTCTCCTCCCGAATTCTTTGTTTATTTATTTGAGGTCGCGGCGCTTTCGGCCGTCGACAGGCTCAGATCCACCGCTCCCAGGTCGTTCCGAACAGGTGCGGCACGAACTCCTCCACCAGCCGCAGATGGCGGACGGGCGTCCCTATCGTCTCCTCCAGCACGAGGTTCGCGACGCGCGCGCTCGATCCGACCAGAGCCAGGTGGTCCACGGTGCCGTCGTCCTTCGCCTCGGCGAAGACACGCAGCTGAAGGACCCCGCCGGGACCTGTGAATGTCCGGGTCAGACCTGCAATCAGGTCCGCCTCGACCGCCTGCGTGCTCGAGAAGCGCAGCAAGGTCAGGAAGGGGGTCTCGATGATCCGGGCGTTCTGCGGATAGACCTGGCGGGCGAGAATCCTGGCGCGCGGAATCCTGCGCATCAGCCTGCGCGTCCACGGCGTGAAGTTCTCCCGCGACAGCCGACGATATTCGGGCGTGTCGAGGACGTCGACGGACTCGAGGTCATAGAGGGTGAGGAAGCCCGGCTGCTCGCCGCTCACCGACTGGAACCGGGTGCCGGACAGGAAGCCGGGCGCGGACATCCGGTCGAGAAGATGCTCCGTGTCGTACCACTCGTTGAACTCTTCGATGAGCGGCGCCGGCGGACGCATCATGACGAACAGGAGACCGCCTGGCTCCATCTCTTCGTTCCCTCGATGAACCGGTTCATGATAGTCGGACGAAACATGGTTGGCAATGGCTGTGTGAACCGGTTCAAAGCCTCGGGAACGGGGGCAGGGGCCGTTGCCGCAGGCGCACGTGCCTTTCTTGACTTTCCCAGAGCGGCGACACCGGGTAGCTGGACGGCCGCGCGGTATTCACTCCTGGCGCGACGTCACGTGAAGCGCCCGGCGAGCCGCAACTTCTGGATTGTCGCTTCCTGTTTGTCACAGGGGTCGCGTCGAGCCTACAGGTCGACGTGAAACCCTATGACCCGCATCGGCTACGCCCGCGGCAGGGCGTTCGATGGAACGACGTCCGCTCGTGAACCGTGTTGGACATTGCATCGAACACGCGGCTTTCAAGTCGGAATGACATTTCTGAATTCATTTCCGCGAGGCGCGCCATTTGCCCGGCCGGTCCGCGCGGCAAGGGGGCAAGCGCGACGGCGGAACCCTCAGAGATCGGTGCTTTGCGGCAGGATGACCAGATCACGAATTGTAACGTTCCTCCGCCGGGTCAGCATGAACAGGACTGCCTCGGCGACGTCTTCCGGCTCGATCAGACCGCCGGCAGCGAGCTCCGCTTCGAGCTTGTCCTTCGGCCAGTCGTTGATGAGGGCGGTGACGACGGGGCCTGGGAGCACCGCTCCCACGCGCAGGCCATGTTTGATGAGCTGCCGCCGAGCCGTGTGAACGAAGGCCTGCACGGCATGCTTGGATGCCGTGTATATCGGTTCCCAGACGACGGGAACGACCCCGGCGACCGAGCTCGTGACGACGATATCACCCGTCCTCCGTTCGATCATGTGCGGCAGAACGGCATGGACGCTGCGAAACACCGCATTGATGTTGAGGTTCAGCATGCGGTCCCAGGCGTCCGGATCGCCACCCGCGAGGTCGCCTCCGACATAGGAGCCGGCGTTGGCGTGGAAGATATCCAGCCGGCCGGCATCCCGCAGGATCTGCGGCATCATCCCGGCGACGGATGCCGCGTCGCTGAGATCGACCACGAGCGGTGACGCATTCTCGCCGAGGCTCTGCATAAGGCCGGCGAGCGCGTCCGCATCGCGGTCGACCAGAAAGACGCGTGCGTCCGCCGCCAGAAGGCGCTTGGCGCATGCCAGTCCGATTCCGGATGCGGCGCCCGTTATCGCGGCGACTTTCCCGGCCAGTTCCTGCGCCACCTTCGATATCTCCTGGGTACGCCGATCGGCAAAAAGCGTCGTGCCCGGCGGAAGCTCGCCGGCCGGTCAGTTCTCGTTCGTCAAGTCGCGCGCCCGGCGCGCCGCCGTCTGCAGCTCCTCGAAGGCGGCGAAGCGCTGCTCGTGCAGCCGTGCGACCGCCCCGGTCGCCGGCTCGAATGTCGACGCCGCGGCCGCCATCCCCTGCATCGCCGCCGACAGGTCGGGAAAGGCGTTGCCTGCCGTCGCGCCGAGCATGGCTGCGCCCAGCAGAACCGGATCGGCCTCTTGCGGCGCGAGGACGGGCAGACGGGCACAGTCGGCCAGCAATTGCTGGATCAGCGGGTGACGCGCCGCGCCGCCGCTGAGCACGACCGCCTCGATGCTCGCGCCCCGCGCCTGGCTCGTCTCGATGATCTGGCGCAGACCGTAGCCGATCCCCAGTAGACCGGCGACATAGAGGGCGACTAGGTGATCGAGGCCACGCTCCATCCCGAGCCCGGCGATCACGGCGCGCGCGTCGGGGTCCGCATGAGGCGACCGATTGCCGAGAAAGTCGGGAACGACGATCAGTCCGCCGGCCAGACGGGCGGCGTCGGAGGCCTGCGAGACGCTCGCGGCGGCGCGCGTCGCGAGCCAGTCCGCCAGCGCCATTCCCTCCGCTGCGGCATGCGCATTCGCCTCGCCCGAAGCCGGGTGGAACGCGATCAGCTGATGGATCGCAGCCCCGGCTCCGGATTGGCCACCCTCGTTCAACCAGAGACCGGGCGCCATGGCGGAATAGTACGGGCCCCAGACGCCGGGAATGAAGATCGGGTCCGGGTTGCTGGACATGGTGCAGGCCGAGGTGCCGAACACATAAGCCATGCGGGTCAGCGCGGTGCCGTGCGGCGAGCGGACCGCGACCGAGCCGAGGCCGCCGGCATGCGCATCGATCAGCCCGGCACCCACGGCGGTTCCGGGATGAAGCCCGATCTCCGCCGCCGCCTCCGCCGTAACGCCTCCGCCGAGCGGGCTGCCGGCCGGGACGACCGCGGTGCCGATGCGGGCGAACTCCCCATCGGCTAGATCGCCGAGCCCGATAAGCTTGAAATATCCCGCGTCCCAGCGACGTTCATGGGCGAGATAGGTCCACTTGCAGGTGACCGTGCAGACCGAACGCGACAGGCTGCCGGTGGCTCGCCATGTCAGAAAATCCGTCAGATCGAAGAATTGCCATGCCGCGGCATAGGTTTCTTGCAAATGCTCTTTCAGCCACAGCAGTTTCGGCGTCTCCATCTCGGGCGAGATCCGACCACCTAGATAGTCGAGGACCGGATGCTTCGTCCGGTTGATCCGCCGCGCCTGATCGATGGCCCGGTGATCCATCCAGACGATGATGTCGCGCTTTTGGTCGCCATGCGCTCCGACCGCGAGCGGCTGACCGCCATGACCCAGCACCACGAGCGAACAGGTCGCATCGAAGCCGATGCCGCCGACGCCATCCGGCCCCAGCTTCGCCGCAGCCATGGCTTCGCGAACGCTCGCGCAAACGGCCTGCCAGATGTCCTCGCTCGATTGCTCGGCGAGATCCGGCCCGTCCTGATAGAGCGCGATGTCGCGCCGCGCCGTAGAGAGCATGGTGCCGCGCCGATCGAAGATGCCGGCCCTCGCGCTGCCTGTCCCGACATCGATGCCGATGAAATGCTCGCTCATGTCTTCACAACCCGGGCTGCGACCGATTGCGGGCCGGCAGATGGCGCCGACATCTGGCCCTGAATGTCGGTGCGCCGACGTTCAGCCTTGCCGTCAAGCGGCGGCGGCGCTCTGAGCGCCGGCGCGCGTCCCGTCCGGGTTGCGGAGATACACGCCATGCTCCAGCTGCTGCCGGCGCAGCTCCTCGATCTCGATATCGGCCGGCGGCCGGTTGCCGCGTACCGAGATCTTGGCTGCGCGGCCGGCGGCCTCGCCCATCGCCATGCAGGTCGCCATGACGCGGATCGCGCCCATCGCTTCATGCGTCGCCGAGATGCTGCGCCCGGCCACCAGCAGATTGCCGACCTTCGAGGGAACCAGCGAGCGATAGGGAATATCGTAGCAGTCGCCGCACCAGATCAGCGTACAGCCGTCATCGGCCGGGCGGTGGATATCGATGGGATAGCTCGCCACGGCGATCGCGTCGTCGAAATGCCGGCAGGACAGCACATCGTCCTGCGTCATCACGTACTGGCCGACGATCCGTCGCGTCTCGCGGATGCCGATGAAAGGTGCCGTCTTGGTGAAGTAGGCGCCCTCGAAGCCCGGCACGTAGTTGACGAGATAGGTGACGATGTCGTCGATCTGCGCCCGGCCTTCGATCTCGCCGTCGGTGAGGCTGCGCGCACTCGTCCCGTCGACACCCTTGACGCGCGTCATGTTGATCCACACCTCGCCCTTCTTCAGCCCGGTGATGATGATCGTACGCTCGTTCGGGATGACGAGGCCCCGCTCCTTCTGCGCCTGGGCGATGAGCTCCCGCAGGCCGACCACGATGAACTGATGGTTCTGGCCGAAATACTCCGCCGGGATGAAGTCGGTGAGATAGGTGCGCGACTGGTTGGCGATGCTCAGCCTGAGCTTGTCGGTGTCGACGCCGGCGAGGCAGAACATCAGCGTGGGCGGCTGCATGCCGCCATGGGCGTTGCCCTTCTCGGTCGGCACGCCGGCGCGATAGGCGACGTCCGCATCTCCGGTGCAATCGATCACGACCTTGGCCAGGATTGCGCTGCGCCCGCTCTTGCTCTCGGTGATGACGCCACGGATGTTGTCGCCGTCCATCAGCGCGCTCGAGAAGAAGGTGTAGAAAAGGACGTCGACGCCGGCTTCGGTGAGCATTTCCAACGCCACCGTCTTCACGGCTTCCGGCTCGACCAGGGTGATGCCCATGTGGAGCGGGCAAGGTCGGTGCTCGCTCGCGCCGTCGCGCTCCCGGCGCAGGCGGTCGATGAACTTCTGCGGCAAGCCGTCGATGATCTGATTGCCCTTTTGGCCGAGGAAGCCGAGGACCGGCAGGCCGATCGTCATATTGCCGCCGACGAAGCTGCGGCTTTCGATGAGGCCGACGCGGAGGCCGTCCTCCGCCGCCGCGAGAGCTGCCGTCAGGCCCGAAGGGCCGCCGCCGACGACGAGCACGTCGTAATCGGCGGAGACGGGGATCGAACGAGCCGGCTCCTCGACGAAACGAACCGCAGTGTTCGACATGGGTCGATATCCTTCCACTCGTGGACTTTCGATGGCGGCCGACGGGCGTGCCGCCGGCGCCCTGGTTCCTCTCACGCCGGCATCATCGGCTTGATGCGGCCGATAATGGCGGTGACGGCGTCTTTCACGGGCTTGCGCCCGAGGACAGCGAGCTGAACCTCCTCGAGGAAGGTCGCCTGCGCTCGTGCCGCGTCCGGGAACGGCGGAAAGGCTCCGCGCGCGGTGGCCAGAACCTTGGCTTCGACAGCGGCGAGCGGGTTCTTCGCCTTCAGTGCCCCGTCCGCGTAGGTCGAAACGCGCACCGGGCCGTTGCCGTTGATCGCCATGCCGAGCGTCACGCGCTTGCTCGACACCTCCTTGATGAAGCTCCAGGCCAGAGCCTTGTCGGTGGCGTTCTTCGGAATGGTCATCGCCCACGCCTCGACGACGGACGACATGGGCATCTTGCCCTTCAGCGCCGCCGCGCCCGGGAACTCGACCGCCTTGATCCTGCCCGGGAACTTGCTCTGGTCGGGATTGTTGAGCTGTGCGTTGCGCGCAAAGGGCAGGATCGTGAAGGCGGCCCGCCCCTGTTGCAGCCACGTCACCTGGTCGTCGTTCTTCGTCGTGGCGTAGCTGCGCGGCAGGGCGCCGGCTTCGAACAGGCCTCTCAGCACCTCGAGACCGCTCTCCAGAGCGGCGCGGTCGGGAACGAGCCTGAAGTCCTTGTCGATGAAGTCGCCGCCGAAGGCACGTGCGAACATCACCGGAAAGACCGCGAGATCGCTCGCCAGGACCATGCCGACAACGGGAGTCCGGGCCTTGGAGGTGAAAGTCGTCTTCTTCGCCTGCTCGACGAGCTCCTCGAGCGTCGCCGGCGGTGCGCCGAGGCCCGCCTCTTCGAGCAGCGCCTCGTTGTAGAACAGGCCCTGCGTCGCATGGCGGACAGGAATGCCGATCAGCTTGCCGTCGACCGTCATGCCCTGCACGAGGCCCTGAGCGATGTCGCCGAAATCCTCGATCGGATCCTGTTTCTGGTGAGCGTCGAGGGGCTCGAACAAGGCCGCGATCTGCGAGGTTGGCCGGTTGTCGATCAAGTAGCCGACGCCATACTCTGTCTGATTCAGACTCGCCTCGCGGAAGAGGCGATCCTGGAGCGGGTTGGAATCGAAGGTCGTAAACACGATCTCGGCGTCGTTGGCCTTCCGCCAGTCCTTCAGCAGGTCGCCGTCGCCCGCTCCGAGCACGGTCTGGTGAACCTTGTGGCTGAGCACGTTGAGCGTCTTGCCGGCGGCGCGTCCTGGTCTCGCAGCGAGGGCGGCCGCTCCGCCGAGCGCGGTCCCGATGAAGACCCGGCGTGAAAGCTGCGACAAAGTCGTTTTCGACATGTTTTCCTCCTGGATTTATTGGCTATCCCTTCGTCGCACCGGCGGTGAGGCCGGCCACGAGATAGCGGTTCATGAAGACGACGAAGAGCAGGACGGGAACGAGCTGCACTGTCGACGCGGCGAAGAGGATCCCCCAATCCACCCCGTCGATCGAACCGATCATCTCGGCGATCACGAGCGGAGCGGTCTTGGCGCGGGTGGCGGTGAAGATGAAGGCGAACAGGAACTCGTTCCACGAGAAGACGACGACGAACACCGCCACCGCCAGAATTCCCGGCGCCGCCAGCGGAACGATGACGCGCCACAGGATCATCATGCGGCTCGCGCCGTCGATCTCGGCGGCCTCGTCCAGATCGCGCGGTATCTGGTCGATGAAAGTGCGCATCAGCACCGTGCCGAGCGACACGAAGAAGGTCGCATAGAGAACGATCAGCACGAGATGCGTGTCGTTCAGCCGCATCGCATTGACGATCGGGAAGAGCGGCAGCGTCACGACGATCGGCGGAATGAGGCGCACGACGATCAGCCCGACGATGCCCGCGTTCAGAAACCGTCCGCTGTGGCGCGAGTAGACATAGCCCGCGCAGGTGCTGGCTATGACCGCCAGCGCGGTCGCCCCGGCTGTCACGAGCGTGCTGTTGAGCAGCCCCTCGAAGAAGACGCCCCAGGCGCTCCACAGTTCACCGTAGTGCCTGAGCGTCGGCGTGAAGAGGTATTTGGGTGGGACGGCGAAGATCTCCTGCCCCGGCTTCAATGAAGACAGAACGATGAACATGATCGGGAACAGCGACCAGATCAGGATCGCCACGACCGCCGCCGCCTTGCTCGCAGCGCAGAGGAAGCGGCTAATGGGCATGGGCGCCCAACTTTCCGCGCAGGACGAGGACATAGCCGGCTGCGAGCAGCATGGACGCCACCACCATGATCCATGCCGTCGCCGCCGCCGTGCCGAAGGCGTTGAAGCTGAAGGCCTCCTGATAGAGGTAGATCGCCACGACCTCGGTCGAGCGGGCGGGCCCTCCCTTCGTCAACAGCCAGGCTTCCGAGAACAGGCGGAAGGCGAAGATGTAGCGAAACAGGAGCGCGATCACGATCGCCGGGCCGAGCAGCGGCAGCGTCACGCGCCGGAAGGACTGCCAGCCGGTCGCGCCGTCGACCCGCGCCGACTCGTAGAGCTCGCCGGGGATGGCAAGGCGCGCGGCGTAGATGATGATGAAGGTGAAGGGCAGGTGCAGCCAGATGGTGAGCAGCCCGATCAGAATCATCGCGTGCGACGGCTCGAACGACCAGTCCAGCGTCGGCAGGTTAACGGCGCGCAGCGCCAGCGTGACCGGGCCGGCATCGGGATCGAACAGGAACCGCCACATCACGACCGCGGTCACCTCGCTCACCGCATAGGGCGCGAGAACGGCGACGACGAGGACGCGCCGCAAGGGCAGACCGCTCGCGAACAGCAGCGCCATGCCGAGGCCGATCGCCATCTCGAGATGGACGGCGACGACGACCAGCACGACCGTGTTGATGAGCGCGTTGTGGAACGCCGGATCGGTCAGCACCCGGATGTAGTTCTGCAGCCCGACGAAACTCGGCGCCTGGCCGAAGGTTGACGTGCTGAGGCTGAGCCAGATCACGTACAGCGACGGCAGTACGATCACACTCAGGATCAGGATGTGAACCGGTGCGAGCAGCGGCAGAATACGCACCGTTGCATGGGACCGCAAAGCTTCCTCCGATCGCGGTTTCTCGATACAGGCTCTTCGGCCTCTTCAGTGAATCGCCCGCGGCGATGCGAGCGGCATTTCGACTTGTAGCGGCGCGTCATCCGCCGGGCGATTCGTCGCGAACTCCTGCGAATGAAGCGCGCGCACCGAGTCCCGCACCCGCAGGCCGGCCTTCAGGACGATGTTCCGACGCACGGACTGATCGCCCGACATTCTTTTGCGCAGCTGGTCCCAGGCGGCGGCGGCGATCTCCTCGATCGGCTGGCGGATCGCAGTCAGCGCCGTCTTGCGCGCACTCATCCAGGGATAGTCGTCGAAGCCGATGACGGAGACCGGATCGGGAATGTCGATCCGCAGCCGCGCGAGCGTCGACAACGTGCTGAGCGTGGTCACGTTCGTCAGCGCAATGACCGCCGAAGGCAGAGCATGCCGCTCCATCCAGTGCGAAAGGACCTCGGCGCCGCGCTCGGCATTCGAGCCGAGCTCGACGACCGTCGGGGTCTCGCCGATCTCGGCCTGGATCAGTTCGGAAGCGCCCTTGATGCGCTCGCGGATCGGCGAAATACCGAGGTTGGACGCAGCCAGCACGATCTTCCTGTGACCGAGCCCGAGAAGATGGCGTGCGGCAATCTCGCCGGCCTCCCGATTGTCGATGCAGACTGTATCGACAATCGAGCCGTCGGGCGGTACGCGATCGGCGAACACCATCGGTATCCGGCCGACCTCTTCCTCGAGCACGGAGGGTACCGCATCCGAGCAGGGGACGGCGATGAGCCCCGCCGGCCTCCAGGCGAGAAGGGCCCGAAGCCGCGATTGCTCCAAGCTGAGATCGTCTCTCGAACTGGCGACGACAATGTCGTAGCTGTCCTTCTGCGCCATCACCTCGAGCTGCGACACGAGCGAGGTAAAGAACACGTCATCGAGATCGGGAACGAGGACGCCGACCACTCGTGTCTGACCGGAGCGC
The DNA here is from genome assembly GCA_023430145.1 of Pseudomonadota bacterium. GTDB lineage: Bacteria > Pseudomonadota > Alphaproteobacteria > Rhizobiales > Methylopilaceae > JAEZCD01. Next base: position 31,997 of record JAEZCD010000376.1, on the reverse strand, counting down.
AACTGCGACGCTGCCCGGTCCACCTGGTAGGACAGCTCGCGGGCGGCCCCCTTTACCCGTTCCTGCAGGTCCTCATTCACCGGCTTTCTGCCGCTGAATACGTTCGAAACGGTGGCGATCGAAACCCCCGCCTTGGCGGCGACATCCTTGATAGTGACGCGCTTCGAAGCCATCGCGGGCGAGCCTGTTAAACGTTTTACTGTAAAACGTTTAACAGCGGCAGAGGCCGGTCGCAAGGACAAAATTCGGAGGTATGATCAATTCATGCGCGAGCGGCCTTCGCATGGATCAGCCGCGTCAGACCAGCCGCGAAATGGAGTGCGATCGTCATTGTCGGCAGGACGAAGCTCGCCAATCCGCCGGGCGCGACGGTCCGGCATGGCCGCGACCGGCTGACACTCGGGCCAACGAACGCTTGCCCGGGCGGCGACCTGGTCAGGTCAGCGGAATGTTCCCGACATGCTCGACGAAGGCCGGCCGCCGTCCGAGCGCCGCATACCAGCGCTCGAGGCCGGGCAGCGTTGGCCGCTCGGGAACGAACAGCATGAAGCGGTGGGCGACGATGCCGACCGGTATGTCGCCATAGGAGAAATCGCCGGCGACATATTCGGTCTGGGCGAGCTGGGCGTCGAGCATCCTCATCACCTCGGTCAGCTTCGCCTTGAGGTCGTCGACGACCTTCGGGTCGCGCTTCTCGGGCGGCGTGCGCAGGAGGGCCATGAACAGCGGCAGGATGGCCGGCTGCGCCACCGAAAGCTGCCAGTCCATCCACTTCTGGGCATTGGCACGCACGCGCAGGTCGGCCGGCTCGAGCGACGACTGATGCTTGGCGGCGAGGTAGCGCAGAATGGAGTTCGACTCCCACAGCGTAAATCCGTCCTCCTCCTCGAGCGTCGGCACGAGGCCGTTCGGATTCATCGCCAGGTAGGCGGGCTCCCGGGTCTTGCCGAACGGCCCGCCGACATCGATCCGCTCGACCGGCAGGCTCATCTCCCCGGTCGCCCACATCACCTTCTGCACGTTGGACGAGGTGTTGCGTCCCCAGACTTTCAGCATCGCATTTCCCCGGTGTGGTGAACGGCAAAGCGGTGTCGCGCGACCGCCCGTTCGACGGGCGGCGCCGAATGATCGCTCGGTCTGCGGGGCGGCGCCCGCTGCGCTACAACCCGAGCTCGGCGCGTGCGAGGTACACCGGATCCTCCCGGTCGCGCCGCCCCGCGGGCCAGCCCGGCGTCGGCTTCCAATCCTCGCCGGGAAGGTCGCTGATCCGCTTCCAGTCCTGCACGACCGTCCGCCGGGCGATCCGCCACTCGCCGGCGCGGCGCTCGAAGCGGTCGACGTAGCGGACATACGAGTTCAGCACCGCCGCCGCGCCCGGTGTGCCCTCGCGGCCGCCCGAAAGCTGTGCCAGCGCCGCTTTTCCGTCGGCCGGATAGCGCTGCACCGTCTCGGCGTACGTCTCGACCAGGGCGAGGTCGGGCCCTGCGAACTCGATCAGCATGTTGCCGAGGCGGTGCGCCGAGAACGTGATGGTGCGGTGCCGTTCCCGGATCCAGGCGACGAGCTCCTCGACGCCGCCCTTGAAGGCGCCATGGTCGTCGATCGCATCCGGATGGAACACCGAGCGCATCAGCTCGAAGTCGAGGCGGTCGACCGACCTGCACCAGCGATACATCACGTCCTGGATCGCCATGCGGTCGGCGAGCCGCTGCGGAGAGAACGGATCCTGCATCGGCGTTCCTCAGCGCGGCGGTGTGGCCAGGGCCCGGGCGCGCCGCTCGAGCCACCAGGCGTATTGGCGCGGCCAGTCGGCGAACCCCTTGTCGTGATCGAGGGCCTGGGCCGCGTGTCGCGCCCAGAACGGGTCGTAGAGCGCCTCCCGGCCGATGGCGATCAGATCGGCGCGGCCCTCGCGAAGAATCCGCTCGGCGTGCTCGGGATCGACGATGAGCCCGACGGCCATCGTGGGGATGCCGGTCTCCTGCCGGACGCGCTCGGCGTAGGGTACCTGGTAGCCGGAGGCGAGCGCCTGTCCCGAGGCGGTCGGCGAGCGCGTCGCCATGCCGCCGGAGGAGCAGTCGACGACATCGACGCCGCGCTGGCGCAGCTCCGCTGCGAGCGTCACTGTGTCCTCGAGCTCCCAGCCCATGCCGTCGGTCGCCGAGACGCGGAAGAACAGCGGCAGGCGATCCGGCCAGGCGTCCCGCACCGCTTCGGTCAGCTCGAGCACGAAGCGCATGCGATTGCCGAGCGAGCCGCCGTACCGGTCGGTCCGCCGGTTGGCCTTGGGCGACAGGAACTGGTGCAGCAGGTAGCCGTGCGCGCCGTGTATCTCCAGCACCTCGAAGCCGGCGTCGACGGCGAGCCGCGCCGATGCGGCCCACATGCCGATCACCTCGTCGATATCTGCCTGCGTCATCTCGCGGGGCGTCGCCCAGCCTTCGGCGTGGGCGATCGGGCTCGGCGCGATCACCGGCCAGAGCTCCTCGTCGGAGCCCTGAAGCGGTCCGAACCCTTCCCACGGGCGCTGCGAGCGCGCCTTGCGGCCGGAATGGTTGAGCTGGATCGCGGGCACCGAGCCCGCCTCCTTGATGAAGTGCACGATCGGCCGCAGCGCCTCTACGTGCGCCTCGTTCCAGAGGCAGAGGTCGCCGAAGCTGCCGAGCCCCCGCCGCTCGACCTTGGTCGATTCGGTGAACACCAGCCCAGCGCCGCCGATCGCGAAAGCGCCGAGGTGAACGAAGTGGAAGGGCGTCGCGCAGCCGTCCTCGGCGCAGTATTGCGCCATCGGCGAGATGACGACGCGGTTGGGCAGCGTGATGCCGCGCAGCGTGAGCGGCGTGAAGAGAAGGCTCATCGCGGCAAGCTCCGTCCGGGCCCGGCATCGATTTCCTGCATGGCGGATTTCCTCAACGGCCGGTCGTCGGTGCTCCTCGGGAGCGGTAGAGGTTCAGCATATCGATCGGCTGCACATTCGGCACCGCGCCGGCGCGCGCCCTCCATGGGAGCCCCGTCGCTGCGCGGGTCGCCGGAGTCCGACCTGCGTGGGTCCGACTCCGGCAACCGGGCCCTCACTTGCTCGTAAAGCCGATGGCGCGGACCATCTTGCCCCAGTTCTCGACCTCGCTCTTGAAGAAGGCGGTAGCTTCCGGCAGCGGCATGATCATCACGTCGAAGCCCAGCGCCTTCAGCTTCTCCTGGACCTCCGGGCTCTGCATGATCTGGTTGATCTCCTCGTTGAGCTTCTTGACCACCGCGTCGGGCGTCTTGGCCGGAACGAAGAAGCCGTTCCAGGAGCCGAGATGGATGTTCGGGTAGCCGCCCTCGCCGAGCGTCGCCAGATCCGGGGTCGCCGGGTTGCGCTTCTCGCTCGCGACCGCGAGCCCGCGCACCTGATTGTCGTTGATCGCCTGCGTCACCGCCGGCAGCGAGATGACCAGCGCCTCGATGTGGCCGCCCTGCAGGGCCACCTCCGCGCGCGCATTGGCGTAGGGCACATGCACGGCCTTCACCTTGGCGACCTCGCGGAAGAAATACTCCGCGCCGATATGCGGGCCGCTGCCGACGCCGGGAGAGCCGTAGGTGAAGCTCTTCTCCTTGCCGTTGGCGACCAGCTCCGCCAGCGTCTTGGCGGGATTGGTCGGATGGACCGCGATCGCGTAGGGGCTGATGGCGACGATCGCGACGGGGCGCAGATCCTCGACCGAGAAGCCCTTGCTCTGGCTCGCCGTCTCGCTGATGGCGAGCGAGGAGGTCATGGTGAGCAGCGTGTAGCCGTCGGGCGCGGACTTGCTCACCTCCCTCGAGGCGATGGCGCCGGAGGCGCCACCGCGATTCTCGACGACGAACGAGTGTCCGAGCCGCTCGCTGAGCTTCTGGCTGACCAGGCGGGCGATCAGATCGGTGGCGCCGCCGGGCGCGAAGCCCACCACGACCCTGACGTTCTTCGTCGGGTAATCCTGTGCCGACACCGGCTTTGCCAGCATCAGCGCCGCCACTGCCGTCAGCGCCAGCGTGCAGAAGACCTTGCGATGCATCGTCATGACGTCTCCTCCCGTTATCGTTTATCGTTCGTCGTTATCGATCCATGAGCTGCGAAGAATTGACGGCTTCCCCGCAGCGAAGGCGCGCGTGAGCCCGTTTATTCTTGGTTGTTTCGAGAGAATCAGCCCGGTGCCATCTGCGCTCCGCGCAGGCCAGCCCGCTCGATCGCCCGCTCGACGAGGCCCGAGCGCTTCGCCTCGATCATGAATTCATCAATGGAGCGCAAAAGATCGCTCGAGCCCTTCGGCACGGCCAGCGCATGCAGCGCCACTGCGTAGCGATCGTCCAGCACCCGGGAGCCCGGAACCCGCTCGGAGAAGACGATCGCCACCGGGCGTGGAACAGCCACTGCGGAGACATCGCCCGAGGTCAATGCCGCCAAGCCGGCGAGCGAGGAGTCCACCCGGACTATTTCGGCCGCCCGCAACAACCTCGTGAGGGCGAAGTCCTCGATACTGTTCCGCGTCGCGGCGATCCGCACCCCGGGCCGGTCGAGGTCCTCGACGGTCGGTCGGTCGAGGCCGGGCGCGGCGAGAAGCGTCGAATCGACCTGCAGGTAAGGAACCGAGAAATCCATCACCTTCTCGCGGACCGGATCGATGCCGAGGAAGGCGATGTCGAAGGCCCCGGCCCTGAGCGCGTCGAGAAGGTTCGCCGGGCTCGGATAGGTGACCGGCACGAGCTCGACGCCCAGCCGCTCGGCGAGCGCACGTCCGAGCTCGATCGCGATGCCGCGCAACTCGCCCGTCTCCGCATCTTTCGTCGCGAAGGTCGGCACGAGGCCGATGCCGATCCGCACCCTTCCGCTCGACCTGATGTCCGCGACCGTCGGTCCGGCGCTCGACTGCGCGCGGCTCGAGGCCGCTGCGGCGATATTGGACAAGCGACGTCTCCCTGAAAGCCCATTCTTGACGCCAAGCGGACCGAGAATAGCACTCCGGCCGAGGGGTGTCTACTTATTCGGAGTATTTTCTACCTCAGTGATGATATGCACGACGATCTGGTAGTCATCCATACCGAGGCCTGGTGCGCGGGAGAATCCCTCGCGTGGTCACGTCACGAGATGCGAGACCGTCTTCACGACCGTGAAGTGCGAAAGGCCCTCGGTGCCGCCTTCGCGTCCATAGCCGCTCTCCTTCACGCCGCCGACGGGGGTCTCCGCGATCGAGGCGACGAGGTGGTTGATCGAGAGATTGCCGGCCTGCACCCCCTCGGTCAGGCGATCGACGTTCTGCGCGGAGCGCGTGAAGGCGTAGGCGGCGAGCCCGTAGGGCAGGGCGTTCGCCTTGTCGATAGCCTCGTCGAGAGATGCGACGGGGTTGATCAGGGCGAGCGGACCGAACGGCTCCTCACGCATCACGCGCGCCTCGTCCGGCACGTCGGCGAGCACCGTCAAGGGGAAGAAGTAGCCCCGGTTGCCGAGGCGCTCGCCGCCCGTCAGCACGCGGGCGCCTTTGGCGCGGGCGTCGGCGACGAAGGCCTCCATGGCTTCTATCCGGCGGTGATTGGCGAGCGGGCCCATTTGCGTGGACGGATCCAGGCCGTCGCCGATCTTCAGGGCCTGCGCCTTCTCGGCGAAGGCGTCGGCGAACTTCGGGTAGATCGACTCGTGCACATAGAACCGCGTCGGCGAGGTGCAGACCTGTCCGGAGTTGCGCGACTTGCCGAACGCCGAGGTCGCCGCCGTGGCCACGGGATCGACGTCGTCGCAGACGATGACCGGCCCGTGGCCGCCGAGCTCCATGATCGCCGGCTTCATGTAGCGCCCGGCCAGCTCGGCGAGCCGCTTGCCGACCGGGATCGAGCCGGTGAAGGTGATCAGCCGGACCGCGGGCTGCGGGATCAGATATTCGGAGATCTCGGAGGGAACGCCGAAGACGAGGTTGAGCACGCCCGGCGGCAGGCCGGCGTCATGGAAGGCGCGCACGAGGTGGACCGCGCCGGCGGGGGTCTCCTCCGAGGCCTTCAGGATGATCGAGCAGCCGGCCGACAGCGCGGCGCCGATCTTGCGGTTCGGCTGCGCCACCGGATAGTTCCAGGGCGTGAACGCGGCGACGACGCCGATCGGCTGGCGCAGCACCGTCTGCTTCATGCCAGGCTCGCCGGGAACCACCCGTCCGTAGGCTCGGCGCCCTTCCGCGGCATCCCATTCTAGGACGTCGCAGGCGCGCATGATCTCGCCGCGCGATTCGGCGATCGTCTTGCCCTGCTCGAGGGTCATCGCGACCGCCATCTCCTCGGTGCGCTCGCGCAGAATGGCGGCCGCCTTGAGGATGACCTGCGCCCGCTTCGCCGGCGAGGTCCTGCTCCACACGCGAAAACCCTCTTCGGCAGCGGAGAGTGCCGCGTCGAGGTCGGCCCGGGTCGCAGTCGGTACCGTTCCGATGACGCTCTCGTCGGCCGGGTTGAGCACCGGCTCGCCCGAGGCGCTCTTCCAGCTACCGCCGATATAGAGCTGAATATCAGGATACTGCGTCATCTGATTGCCTTGCGATCCGATATACCGATTAGTCGAAATTGATACTCATAAGTGTCCGGCTTGGCAACACTGCTCTGCGCCCGAAGCCGGCTTCATTCTCCCCGGTCCGCCGCTCTGGGATGCGATTCAGGCGTCCGCGTTCATGACGAGGACGATCTTGCCGATGTGCTGGCCGCCATCCATGCGCGCATGAGCATCGGCGACCCTTTCCAGCGGAAAGGCGCTGTCGATGAGCGGCCGCGCCTGTCCCTTGCCGAGCAGCGGCAGAACCTTCTGCTCGACGGCGGCGGCGAGCTTCGCCTTCATGGCCAGCGGCTGCGGGCGCAGGGACGAGCCGCTCAGCGTCACCCGCTTTCTGCGCAGGAGGCCGAGATTGATCTGCGCCTCGGCCTGTCGCGAGGCGATCTGGGCGATGCGGCCGTCGAAGGCGATCGCCTCGAGGTTCCGGTCGATGTAGTCGCCGCCGACGATATCGAGGATCACGTCGGGTCCCCGCCCGCCCGTCATCTCCTTGCTTGCGGCGACGAAGTCCCGCCGGTGGTAGTCGATGGCGCCGTCTGCGCCGAGATCGAGACAGGCGGCGCATTTCTGCGCCGAGCCGGCGGTGACGATCACCCGGGCGCCGAAGGCTTTCGCGAGCCCGATCGCCGCGGTGCCGATGCCCGAGGTGCCGCCGTGAACCAGCAGCGTCTCGCCCGCTCGAAGGGCAGCGCGCTCGAAGACGTTGCTCCAGACCGTGAAATAGGTTTCGGGGAAAGCTCCCGCCTGCTCGAACGACATGCCCTCCGGGATGGGGAGCGTCGACCCCTCCGGAACGATCGCCCAGTCGGCATGGGCGCCGCCCGCGACGAGCGCCATGACCCTGTCGCCGGGCGCGAAACGGCTCGCGCCCGGACCGCACGCCTCGACCACGCCGGCGAGCTCGAGCCCGAGAACATCCGGGGCACCGGGCGGCAGCGGGTAGGAGCCCTGCCGTTGCAGCACGTCGATGCGGTTCATGCCGGCTGCGTGTACGCGCACCAGAAGCTCGCCCTCGCCCGGCACGGGCCGCGGGCGATGGACGATCCGAAGCACATCGGGCCCGCCCGGCCCCGATGCGACGACCGCGCGGGTCTCGGCACGCGTGCTGCTCATCGTCCCCATCTCCCGGTTCGATTGTCCGCGACCGGCACGCCCTCGTGCCCGCCGCCGGCCCGTGGGCGGAGCTCGCCCGATCGCCTTGCAGTCGCAGACGCCGGCCGCTCCGCCCGCAGCTCGGCGGCATAGAGCGCCAGAGCGCCGAAGCGGTAGAGGCCGTGCACGAATTTGCCGTAGGGCATCGTCAGGAAGAGCGCGAAGACGATGCCGAGATGAAGGGCGAGCATCACCCCCATGGCGGGCGTATCGCGCAGCACCATCAGCAGCAGGCCCGTCAGCCCCGTCAGCAACAGCATGACGAGGAACGCGGTGTCCATGCCGAGCTTCGTCGGATCGGTCAGCGCGCGATCCCGCGTCCGCTTGGCGTGCAGGAGGCCGAGCGGGCCGACGACGAGGCCGATGCCGCCGGCGATCGCAACAGTTTCGGCAGTGACAGCCAGCCATAGGGAGCCGGCCAATCGAAGAGATAGTGGTAGATCGTCGCCGTCGAGGTCGACGCCAAGCACAGCATGAAGCCGTAGAAGGTCAGGTGATGGAAGAGCCGGCGGCTGTCGCTCGTCTCCTCGCCCTCGTAGCAGCCGAGCCCGCCACCATCGAGATAGCGCAGCGTGGCGGCGTCCCGGCTCGCCTGCGAGAGCGTCGTCACCGATCCCGCCGAGACGCTGCGTGCGCCGATCTCCCGCCAGAAGCTCCGAAAGCCCATGCCGAGCGCCACCAACGCGTAGAGGAATGCCGCTCCGAACAGGGCGACCATCGTCTCGTGCGGCATCAGCCGGTAGAACCGGCCGTCTCGCAGCAGGAGCGCGGCGAGGTCGTGCCAGAGCGCGAAGCCGAGGATGAAAGCGGCGATGCTCGCCGCCGTCACGAGCGCGATCGCGAGCCCGTTGCGGTCGAACATCGGGCGCAGGAAGGTGGGCCACGCGTGGGCGCGATACGATGCCGCCCGCACCTCGGCCAGCGTCCTCGGCACGTTGACGTCGAACTCGTGCGGCGGTGCGAACTGACAGTCTATGTAGCAGGCTCCGCAGCCGTGGCAGAGGTTGGCGAGGTAGTCGACGTCGGCAACGCCGAAGCCGCGGCGCAGCTCCATCGCCGGGAAGACGGCGCAAAGCCCTTCGCAGTAGCGACAGGAGTTGCATATCTCCATCAGCCGCTCGGCTTCGGCATAGCGGTCAGCCGCGTGCATGACGTGCCGCTTCCTCGCCGGCGATCTTGCCGAAGACACTGCCGATCGTCATGCCGATGCCGGCGGCGTAGCCCGCGCCGAGCACGTTGCCGGCCATGATCTCGCCGGCGGCGAACATGTTCTCGGCGCCGCCGCCGCGGCTCATCTGCAGGCGGGCGTCGCGATCCACCTTCGTGCAGAGATAGGTGAAGGTGATGCCCGGCCGCACCGGGTAGGCGTAGAAGGGCGGCGTCTCGATGCGCCGTGCCCAATGGCTCTTGTTCGGCGCGAGGCCCTCGGTCCGGCAGTCGTCGAGCACGGTGTGGTCGAACGTGCCGGGCCGCACGGCGGCGTTGAATTCATCGACGGTTTTCCTCAGTGCCGCCGCGGGCAGCTCGAGCCTGGCGGCGAGCTCCGCGATACTCCGTGCCGCGATCGGCGGGTAGAGCGAGGGCATGAACCGGGTGAGCACGCTGGCATCGAAGACGATCCAGGCGATCTGATCCGGCTGCCTGGCGACGAGGCGGCCCCAGATCGCATAGCGCTTGGGCCAGAAATCCTCGCCCTCGTCGTAGAAGCGCTCCGCCCGGCGATTGACGACGATGCCGAAGACGACACAGTCGAGCCGGGTGATGATTCCGCCGTCGAACTTCGGTGCGCGCGCATCGATGGCCACGGCGTGGCACTGCGTCGGGTCGCCGATCGTCCGCACCCCGGCACCCATCAGCATCCGCAGCACGTCGCCGCGATTGTAGGGCGTCCCGCGGATCAGGAAGTTCTCCGCGGCCTCTCCCCAGCCCTCCTTCAGCCACTCGATGTTGGCCTCGAACCCTCCCGCCGCGGCCACCAGCGCACGGGCGCGGACCACATGTGGGCCGCGCGGCGTGCGCAGCGTCGCGGATCGAAACCGGCCGTCCTCGATGTCGAGCGCGACGGCCGGCGCGTCGTACATCACCTCGACGCCGAGGCGCTCGGCGGTCCGGTAGAGCGTGTTGAGCATCGCCCGGCCGCCGCCGAGGAAGAAGGAATTGGTGCGGCCGAGGCTGAGCGTGCCGCCGAGCGAGGGCTGGAAGCGCACGCCCTGCTCGCCGATCCAGCCGAGCATCGGCTTGGAGAGCGCTATCGTGCGGCGGGCGAGCTGCTCGTCGGTGTTGCCTTCGGTGACCCGCAGCAGATCGTCCCAGAATTCCTCCTCCGTGTACGGCCCGCTGAGGTGCTCGGTCGCGCTGTCGTGGGCGCAGCGCATGTTGCGCGTGTGGCGGGTATTGCCGCCGCGGTAGAATTTCGGCGCCGCCTCGACGACCAGCACCGAGGCGCCCGCCCGCCGGGCGGCGATCGCGGCGCAGAGCGCGGCATTGCCGCCGCCCAGGACGAGCACATCGACAGTGGCGCGCGTATCGCTCATGCGGGTTCCCGTCGCGGAGCGCAGCTGTGTCTACGATCCAGTAGATATTCGGTATATCTGCGCATTTCTGGATACGCAAGCGTATACCCCCGGGGGACGCAGGTCAGCGCATCGCGTCGGGCGAGGGCGGGGGGAGGCTCGAACATCGGATTCGGCGCCGCCTCGGGCAGCGCTGCTCCACGACCCGGCAGGGAGCCGGCGCGCCCTGTGTTGGATCGGGCCGTGCGGGCAGGCTGCCCGTCGGCAGCGCCCGTCGCCCCGCGGCACTGCGGGCCTTGCAGACGACGGAAGTCTCCAGCCCGTTCCCGGCGGGAGCGGCCGGCCGCGGCTATCTCCGGCAAGCAGGTCAGAAGGAGCGCGGACCCTTGTAGCCGACGAGGTTGAGCGTGTAGTCGGCGAAAAGGTCCGCGATCTCCGCAGCACTCAGCCGGCCGTCGTGGAACCATCGATGGATCCAGCGCACCATTCCGGAGATCGCGAGGCCGGCGATGTGCGGCTCGCGAACGTCGAACTCGCCGGTCTTGATGCCATCCTCGATCAGCGAGGCGAGCTTGTTGTCGAACTGCCGGTGAATCGCGCGGATTCCTTCGAGCGTCTTGGGCGGCAGGTCGCCCTCTTCCTGGCCGAAGACCATGCTGATCGCCCGGCTTTCGATGTTCTGCAGCGCGAAGCTGCGAACGAAATCGCGCAGGCGCTTGGGGGCAGGCGACTTGCTGTCGAGGTAGCCCTCTATGGAGGAAAGCAGCTGCTGGGCGCCGCGTTCGTAGACCGTCGCCACGAGCTGCTGCTTGCTGTCGAAGAACTGGTAGATGAACGGCTTCGTCACCTTCAACCGCTCGGCCAGCGCATCGAGAGTGACGTCCCGCAGCCCGCGCTCCTCGACGAGCCCGATCATCTCTTTCAAAATCCGCTCGCGCTTGAAGATCTCGAGCTCGGCGCGCATGCCGATCGGCTCGCTCGACGGAACGCGCTTCGTCCTCTTGGCCATCCTCAGCCCTTCGATTGCTCGTGCCACCGTTGCGGGGAGAGGGCGCGAATGCGCTTCCGGCCGGTAGCGACACGACCCGTGTGCGTACCAGAATGCCACATTCGGCGAGCGATAGACACTCGTCAGCGCTGATTTCCTTGGACGCGGCGCACGTCGACGATTTGCCTGGGCCGGCGTCGGCCGCGGACGGATCAATCCGCGCGGTGTGCGCGCGCGACGACCTTTGCCTGCAGCAGCTCCTCGATCTCGGAGGCGTCCAGCCCCAAGACGCCCGACAGAAGCTCGTCCGTATGCTGGCCGAGGCACGGTGGCGGCTCGTAGCGGTCGAGCGGCGTCGCCGACATGCGCAAAGGGTTGGCGACCATCTTCAGCGGTGTTCCCGAGGAATGCTCGACCTCGACGATCATGTTGCGCGCGGCGACCTGGGGATCGGCGAAGACGTCGGAGATCTCGTTGATCGGCCCCGATGCGATGCCCGCCGCCTCCAGCCGCTCCAGCCAGTGGGCTTTGGGAAACCGCCGGAATATCTCCTCGAGCAGCGGCACCAGGATGGCCCGATTGCGGACGCGGAGTCCGTTCGAGGCGAAGCGCTCGTCGCTTCCCCATTCGGGGTGGCCCAAGACCTCCGCGAAGCGTCGAAACTGCGGATCGTTGCCCACCACCAGCACGATGAAGCCGTCGGCGCATTCGAACATCTGGCTCGGCACGACCGCGGGCGCGGAGGTTCCGAACCGCTTCGGGTTCTCTCCCGAGATCAGGTAGTACATGGCCTGGTGAGACAGGGCCGCCGTCTGCGCATCCATCAGCGACAGATCGATGTGCTGGCCCGTGCCGGTGCGCTCGCGATGTCTGAGCGCGCCCAGAATGCCGATCGCGGCGTACATGCCCGTCATGATGTCGGCGAGGATGATGCCGACTTTCATCGGCCCGCCGCCGGGGGCCTCGTCGCATTCCCCGGTCACGCTCATGACGCCGCCCATGGCCTGGAACAGCGTGTCGTAGCCCGGCTTGTGGCGGTGTGGCCCGGTCTGGCCGAAGCCGGTGATCGAGCAATAGACCACCGACGGATTGACCTTTCGCAGGCTCTCGTAGTCCAGCCCGTAGCGCTCGAGCGTTCCGACCTTGTAGTTCTCGACGACGACGTCCGAGATCGCTGCGAACCGGCGGACGATCTCCTGGCCGCGCGGCTCCGACAGGTCGAGCGCGATGGATTTCTTGTTCCGGTTGGCGCTGAGATAGAAGGCGGATTCGGCCGTATCCTTGCCGTTCCGATCGGGTAGGAAGGGCGGCCCGAGGCCCCTCGCGTCGTCGCCGCGGCCCGGCCGCTCGACCTTGATGACTTCGGCGCCGAGATCGGCGAGGGCCTGCGTCGACCAGGGGCCGGCGAAGACCCGGCTGAGGTCGAGAATTCGGACGCCGGCGAGTGGGCCTTCGGACATGCGGTGCTACTCTGACGTCACGGTCTCGATGGCGAGCTTCCGAAAGCGGCTGCCGTGGAAGACGAGCGGGTTCACCGCCGGCTGGAACGCGAGCTTTTCGATTCTCAGCAGCACCATTCGATGGTCTCCCGCCGCGATCTCCTCGGCCACCGAGCAATCGAGCGAGACGGCGGCTCCCTCCAGCAGAACGGCCCCGCCTTCGGTGGCGAACCATTCGAGACTTTCGAAGCGATCGCCGGACTTGGCGGCGAGCTGCGAACAGGCGCGGTCGTGCCCCTCGCCCAGCACGCTCACGCCGATCCGCGCCGCGCCGCGCAGCTTTCCCCAGGTGGCCGAGCTGTTCTGAATGCAGACGAGGACCAGCGGCGGGTCGAGCGACACGGAGACGAACGAGCTCGCCGCCATGCCGACCGGCTCGCCCTCGATCAAGGCGCAGATCGCCGTAACGCCGGTGGGAAAGCAGCCGAAGGCGTTTCGCAGCATGCGGGCGTCGGCGATCGCACGGGTGTCTGTCGAAGACATCGAAGTCATGCCATCAGTCCTGCACTCGAGCAGTTGCTCGCTCCGTGACCTCGACCTCGCCGCGCAGGACGAGGCGCCCGTCGACCTCCGCTTCGATCGACGCCTCGATCCGACCTTCACGACCGCGCTCCACGACGGTGAGCCTCGCCTCGACGACGTCGCCTACCCGGACGGGCGAAACGAAGCGGGCGTCGATGCGCGAGATCAGGTTGGGAGGCCCGAAAGCCTCGGTCACGCAGGACGCGGCAAAGGCCATGGTCAGCATGCCGTGCGCGATCACGCCCCCCAGTCCGGCCTCGACGGCGAACGGGTGATCGTAATGGATGCGATTGAAGTCGCCGGAAGCGCCCGCATACATGACGAGCTGGGTGGTGGTGATCGGGCCGCGCCGGATCGAGTAGACCTCGTCGGTGCGGTGCATCGGGGACTGCTTCATGGCGTGCCCCGTTGCGCGTCGGCGACCCGGCCCCGATAGATCAGGACGCGGCGATTGACGCACACGGCCTCGCCGGACGACGACGTCACCGTCATGTCCTGAACGAAGAGCTGCATGGGGCCGTTGCGGCCTTGCTTGTCCTCGATGTCGGTCAGGCGCAGCGCGCAGTGCAGCTGCTCGCCGGCGAAGATCGGCCGCGCGTAGCGAAACCCCTGCTCTCCGGCGAGGATTCGGCCTTCGTCGAGGTCCCGCAGCCACGCCGGCTTGGCGGGTGGCCGAAAGGTCGTCGGGAATGTCGGCGGGGCCACGATGCCCGGGTAGCCGAGCGCGCGCGCCGCCGCTTCGTCGACATAGATGTCCGTCGTGTCGCCGATCGCTTCGGCGAAGCGGCGGATCGCGCCCTTCTCCACGTCGACGACGAAGCCGTCGGCGGAGCTGCCGATCAGGCCGCGATCGATACGCCCATCGTCCCGCATCGGAGCGCCTTCAACTCGCCGTGGCCGGCACCCGCTCGTCGCGCGCCAGCAGCGGCATCACCTCGTTCGCAAAGAGCCGGATCGTAGACTGGCGCACCGCGCGCGGCACGCCATACGTCGCATTGGTGATGACAAAATAGTTGAAGCCGATGTCCTGCAGCTGACGAACCCTCGCGGCCACCGTTTCCGGCGATCCGACCAGATTCTGGTCGATGAACGGGCCGAGATTGTCGGGATTGCACATGTCCTTCAACGAGGCGAACATTCGGCTGAACTGCTCATAGCCGGCGATGTTGTCCCAGGGGCGGGCATCGGTCTCGTAATGCTCGACCTGCAGGCGGAAGAAATCGGGGAGGTGGGTCAGCGCCTGCTCCCGCGCCGCCTCGTCGGTCTCGGCGACGAAGCATTTTATCGCCAACGGCTTGGTGACCGCCGTGGAGCGCCCCTTCTGACGCGCCCTTCCGTCCCAGCGGGCGAGAATGCTCCTGAGGATGTGGTCGGGAAAATTCGACAAGCAGAGCGGCGGCAAGTCCATGTCCGCCATCAGCTCGGCGCTTCCGGGGCTGCCGATCGCACCGTAGAAGTTCGGCGTCTCCCCCGACAACTGCGGCCGCAGCCGGATGGGATCGGGAACCTTCACGAACTCGCCGTCGAACGTGAAGGGCTCGCCCTTCAGGGCGAGACGGGCGAGATCCCAGGTTTCCGCAAAGCGCGACCGCGCCGACTCCATGGCGATCCCGAACGCCTCGTATTCGGATTTCGCCGTGCCGCGCCCCATGCCGATGTGCAGCTCACCGCTGCTCAGCGTCTGCAGCATAGCGATGTCCTCGGCGAAGCGGATCGGGTTGTACCAGGGCAGGACCATCACCGCCGTCCCGAGCCCGAGGCCCGGGCATTTGGCGGCGACATGCGCGAGCAGCATCAGGGGATTGGGCTGCGGATAATAGTCGCTGAAATGATGCTCGATGACCCAGGCCGCATCGTAACCCAGGCGATGAATCAGCTCCGCATCGGCCAGGGCTTCCTTGTAGAGCTCGGCGTCCGGCAGTCCCGCTTCACCGACCGCCCCGATCTGGTATGCAAACCGCGCTCTAAGGGATTCGTTCAATGCCCTGTCCTCAGTGGTGTCTACTGAGGAGTATATATATGAACCAATGCGTGTCAATGTGCGCCGAACGAAGAAACGCCGGCAGAGCCGCGGCTCAAGCAGCCGCTTTCGGCAGCGCTCCGACATCGGCGAGCCGCTCGAGCGTCCAGCTCATCTCCAGCACCCGGTGGGCTCGCGCCGGCCCGAGGACCGGCTCGGCCTGCCCTGCGAATTTCCGCTCCAGGTCGCCGTCGGTCATCGGTCGGGACGCGCTGCCGATGCAATGCTCGACACGGCCGACGAATGAGCGGCCGTCCCTCAGCTGCACCGTCACTTCGGTTCCGTCGGCCGCGATCGCCTCGTCGGCGACGGCGGTGACCTTGTCCTGGAAGCTCGCGACGGCCGGATTAAGGACCGCGCTCTCGGTGTCCATGTCGTCGATCCGCGCGGTGCCGCGGATGAGCGCGATCGCTACCCAGTGGTAGAGGCTGACCCGCGCCTGCAGCCGGTCCTTCGGATGGCGCCGATCGGTGAGCGCCAGTGCCTTCGGCGCCGCCCTGATCGACACGGCCGCGATATCGGCCGGATCGAGCGCGTGGGTCCGGCGGAGCTCGAGGCAGGCATCGATGATCGGATGGATCACGACGCCGCAGGGGTACGGCTTGTAGGTGTTGCGCAGGAGCTCGCAGCGCGTTCCGAGATCGTCCGTGAGCGCCGGCAGATGCGGATCGGCCGTGAAGACGTCGAGGAACCCGTGCGGCCCGACGAGGGCCGCCTCCGAGCTCGTGAATCCCTTCTCGGCGAGGATTGCGGCGCGCAGACCGGTCTCGGCGCCGTGCGCGGTCATGAGCGAGGAGCACATCGAGCCGAACATCGCCCGGAACCCGGCCGCCTGGGACAGAGCGATGCCGATCGCGTGGCCCATGCGGGGCGCGTCGAGATCGAGGAGCTTGCCGGCCGCGACCGCGGCGCCGACGCCGGCCGTGACGCCGGTCTGCGACCAGGCGAACAGCTCCTTCGCGGGCGGGACCGAGATCGCCTTGCTGAGGCGGCAGACCGTCTCCACCCCGAGGGCGAAGGCGAGCAGGAACTGCGGCCCCGCCACGGCCTTGCGCTCGCTCATCGCGAGGGCTGCGGCCGCGACGGGGCCGCTCGGATGGACGACGGCCTCGGCGTGCGTGTCGTCGAAGGCGTGCACGCTGGAGCCGAAGCAGTTGATGAGCGCCGCGTGCAGCACGTCCGCCCGCCGGGCTCGGCCGAGGAGCGTCGCCTGTGGCGGCCCGGAGAACTCGCCGAGAACATCGTCGGCGAGGCCGATGACCTCGTGTCGCGCGCCTCCCAGCATGCAGCCGACGATGTTGACGAAGGACCGGAGCGCCTCGCGGCGGACCGCCTCTGGCAGATCGTCCGGGCGGGCCGCAACGATGTATTCGGCGATCTGCCTTACCGCGTGCGGCCGTCGCGCTTCCTGCAGCATGGCGAATTTCCCCGAGAGCGGGCTTCAGAGCGCCCGCGTGGCGCCGCCATCGATATCGACGATGGCGCCGTGGATGAAATCGGCCTTCGGCGATGCGAGGAACGCGGCCAGCCAGCCGATCTCCTCGGGGCGGCCGAAGCGCCGCGTGCCGCGCGGCGCCAGCAGGCGCGCTACGGCCTCCTGCCGATCGCAGGCGTGCTCGCGCATCGAGCGCTCGATCGTGCGGGCGAGCCGGTCGGTCTCGATCAGGCCGGGATTGATGGCGTTGACCCGCACCCCGTCGCGCAGGCCGCGATCGGCCATCGCCTTGGTGAAGTTCAGCAGGGCTGAGTTGACCGCGCCGCCGATCGTGAACTCCGCCGAGCCGGCGCGCGAGCCGACGCCGACGATGTTGACGACGACGCCCTGCGCCGCGCGCAGATGCGGCCAGGCCGCGCGCGTCACCCGGACGTAGCCGTGAAATTTTACCGCAAATCCGTCCGCCCAATCCTCCTCCGAGAGCGCGAGGAAATCGCCACGCTGGGTATCCCCGGCGCAGTTCACCAGGATATCCAGGCGTCCGAATTGGGCGATCGCCGCCGCGACGGCTGCCGAGGAGACGTCCGGCTCGCGCAAATCGCCCGAAAAGATCGCAGCCCTGTGGCCGGACAGATTGGCGACGATGTCGGCGACCGCCTTGAGCTTGTCGCGATCGCGCGCGGCAAGGCACAGAGCGACGCCCTCGCGCGCCAACTCCGTCGAGATGCCCGCACCGATTCCGCCGCCGGCCCCGGTCACGAGCGCGATCTTGCCCTGCAATCCCAGATCCATGCCCGGAAAGTCCCCTCGGCGATCGACGACCGCTCTCCTGCTCCCGAGAAGGCGCGACCGCCGGTCGCCCTCCGGACCGGGCGCCCGGCGCCGGCGTTCCGGAGCCGAGTGGCAGGCCGTTAACGTGGTGCAGAAGAAAATCGTACTGAACGGTAGAGTCCTGCGCACGCGAATGTCAATTCCTCGCAGCCAAACCCCACGACCGCCTGTGCGCGACCCGCGCCCGAATGGCCTCGCTCCAGCATCCGCAGAGCTCTTGATATCGTCGCGAAGATGTGGATACTCATCAGTAGAGACCGCATAATCGGGTTGGCTGGAACGCCTTCGGGGCGATCCGGCGTCGACCACCAAGCCTGCGCCGGGGGAAACGAGCGATGATCTCCAGACCACGTCCGCTCGCTGCCGGGCCGCTCGGCTCCGGCCTGTCGTGAGCTCGCTTCGCGCCCGCTGCGCGCGCGGGCGAGCGCTGGAAGGCCAGGCCGGCGCGGGCGTCGAGCCATCGTCCTTTGCCCAACCACGCATCGAGAACGAGGGCGCATGACCATCAACAAGAACGACGTGGGAGCCGGCGCGTTCTTCATCGCGGTCGGCCTGCTCTACGGCGGAATCGCCTGGACATCGCTGCCCCTCGGGCAGGCGCTCGATATGGGACCGGGATACTTCCCGCTGGTGCTGTCCAGCCTGCTGACCATCCTCGGTGCGGCGACCCTGATCCGCGGTCTCTGGGTCGGAGGTGAGGCCCGATTCGGGATCGTCTCCTGGCGGGCGGTGGTGATGCTGTCGCTGGCGACGATCATCTTCGCCACCTTCCTGCGCGAGCTCGGATTGTTTCCATGCGTCTTCGCCAGCGCGATGACCGCTTCGCTCGCCAGTCCCCAGATCACCCTGAGGTCCGCCGCGACCGTCAGCCTGATGATCGCCGCCTTCTGCGTCGGCGTTTTCACCTACGGGATCAACGTTCCGATTCCCGTCTTCGGATCCTGGTTCGGCGGCTGAGGAAGCACAATGGATCTGCTCCACAATCTCGGCGACGGGCTGAGCGTTTCGCTGCTCCCGGCGAACGTCATGTATTGCTTCATCGGCGCCCTGCTCGGCACCGTGGTCGGCGTGCTTCCGGGCATCGGCCCGCTCGCCACGATCGCCATGCTGATGCCGCTGACGCTCGGCCTCGACCCGACATCCTCGCTGATCATGCTGGCGGGCATCTATTACGGCGCGCAGTATGGCGGCTCGACGACGGCGATCCTGATCAATCTGCCCGGCGAGTCCGCGGCCGCGGTGACGACGATCGACGGCTACCAGATGGCTCGGCGCGGCCGCGCCGGGCCGGCGCTGGCGACCGCAGCGCTCGCCTCCTTCTTCGCCGGCTCCTTCGCGACGGTGCTGATCGCGGTCCTCGCGAAGCCCCTCACCGCCATAGCGCTGCGCTTCGGCTCGGCGGAATACTTCTCGCTCATGGTCGTCGGCCTCGTCTCGTCGATCGCGCTCGCCTCCGGCTCCTTGCTCAAGGCGCTCTGCATGGTCGTCTTCGGCCTGCTGCTCGGGCTGACCGGGACCGACATCTACACCGGCACGCCGCGCTACACGTTCGGCT
Organism: Pseudomonadota bacterium; assembly: GCA_023430145.1. GTDB lineage: Bacteria > Pseudomonadota > Alphaproteobacteria > Rhizobiales > Methylopilaceae > JAEZCD01. The sequence goes on along the minus strand of JAEZCD010000376.1, from coordinate 12,938 downwards.
CCGACGATCTGCTGGACGGCATCGACTTCGTCGCGATCGCGGTCGGCGTCTACGGCATCGGCGAGATCATGCGCAATCTCGAGACCGCCGATGTGAAGAAGTCGATCATCACGAAGATCAGCGGGCTGTGGCCGTCGAATGCCGATCTGAGGCGCATCATCGCTCCGGCGATGCGCGGCACCGCGATCGGCTCGATGCTCGGCATCCTGCCGGGCGGCGGCGCCATGCTGTCCTCGTTCATGGCCTACAATGTCGAGAAGAAGGTTTCGCGCAACGCGAGTGAATTCGGCAAGGGGGCGATCGAAGGGGTCGCCGCGCCGGAGGCCGCCAACAATGCCGGCGCGCAGAGCTCCTTCATTCCGATGCTGACGCTCGGCATTCCCTCGAACGCGGTGATGGCGCTGATGATCGGCGCGATGATGATCCAGGGGATCATTCGCGGACCCAATGTGATCGTCAAGAACCCGGACATGTTCTGGGGCCTCGTCACCTCGATGTGGGTCGGCAATGCGGTGCTCGTCATCCTCAATCTGCCGCTGATCGGATTATGGGTGCGGCTGCTGCAGGTTCCCTATACCGTTCTCTTTCCGGCGATCGTCGCGTTCTGCTGCATCGGCGTCTACAGCGTCGACAACTCGCCGTTCGACATATACCAGGTGACCATCGCGGCGGTGATCGGCTACTTTCTCATCAAGCTCGACTGCGAGCCGGCACCCTTCGTCCTCGGCTTCATTCTCGGCCCGATGCTCGAGGAGCATCTTCGCCGCGCCCTCATCATCTCGGGCGGCGATCCCTCGGTGTTCGTAACCCGGCCGATCAGCGCGGGCCTGCTGCTGCTCGCTCTCGTCGCACTGCTCGTCGTCAGTCTTCCGACCGCGGTCAAGAAGCGCGAGGAGGTCTTCGCCGAGACCGACTGAGCATCGGCCGGTGGGCCACATCGCCGTCGGCCATCTCGAGCGGCCGCGTCGCACATGCCGAGAGGCTGGATGAGCATCAAGGGCAAGGGATACATCGTCGGCGCCTACGAGCATCCGACCCGCAAGGCGCCGGACAAGACGGTCGCGCAGCTGCACGCGGAAGCGGCGCTCGGCGCGCTTGCCGACGCGGGGCTCGGCAAGGAGGATGTCGACGGCTACTTCTGCGCCGGCGATGCGCCCGGCGGGGCGGTGTCGATGGCCGACTACATGAATCTCCGACTGTCGCACATCGACACCAGCGACGCCGGCGGCACCTCCTATCTGATGCTCGCCGCGCACGCGGCCGAGGCCATCGCGCTCGGCCGGTGCACGGTCGCGCTGATCACGCTCGCCGGGCGGCCGCGCAGCGAGGGCATGTCGGGCGCGGTGCCGCGCGTCCGCTCCCCCGACCAGCCGGACGTCGCGTGGGAGTTCCCGTTCGGGCTGACGACCATCAACGGCTATGCGATGTGCGCGATGCGGCACATGCACGAGTACGGCACGACGGCCGAGCAGCTCGCCTGGATCAAGGTGGCCGCCTCGCACCATGCGCAGCACAACGAGCACGCGATGCTGCGCGACGTCGTCACGGTCGAGGAGGTGGTCGAGTCCCCCATCGTCGCGTCGCCGCTGCACCGGCTCGACTGCTGCGTCGTGTCCGACGGCGGCGGCGCGATCATCGTCGCGGCGCCCGAGATCGCGAAGTCACTGAAGCGGCCGCTCGTCAGAATCATCGGTGCGGCCGAGACGGTCAAGCATCAGAACGGCGGCTACTTCGATCTCACCTTCTCGGGTGCTGCCTGGACCGGCCCGCGCGCCTTCGCGGAGGCCGGCGTGACGCCGGCCGACATCAAATATGCGTCCATCTACGACAGCTTCACGATCACCGTGCTGATCCAGCTCGAGGATCTCGGCTTCTGCGCGAAGGGAGAGGGCGGGCGGTTCGTGGCCGACGGCAACCTCATCTCGGGCGAGGGCCGGCTGCCCTTCAACACCGATGGCGGCGGCCTGTGCAACAATCATCCGGCCAATCGCGGCGGCATGACCAAGATCATCGAGGCGGTGCGCCAGCTTCGCGGCGAGGCGCACCCGGCCGTGCAGGTGAGGAACTGCGACCTGGCGCTCGCCCAAGGCACCGGCTTCCAGCTCGGCAGCCGCCACGGTAGCGGCACCCTCATCCTGGAGCGCGCATGACGAGCGCAGTCGCAAGCGAGGATCGCAAGATCGCCGCGCCGCCGATCAATGCCGAGACGCAGCAATTCTGGTCGGCCGCGAAAGAGGGACGCTTCCTCGTCAAGCGGTGCGAGGACTGCGGCAGGGCGCATTGGTATCCGCGCGCCATCTGCCCGTTCTGCGGCAGCGGCCGGACGGCCTGGGTGGGCGCCTCCGGGAGAGGCACGATCTACTCGTTCAGCGTGATGCGGCGAGCCGACCCGCCCTATGCGATCGCCTTCGTCACGCTCGAGGAAGGCCCGACCATGATGACGAACATCGTCGACTGCGACCTCGATGCGATCGGCATCGGGCAGGCCGTCACGCTCGTCTTCAAGCCGACCGAGGAGGGGGGCGCCGTGCCCATGTTCACGCCGAGCCGGGCAGGGGAAGACCGCCGATGATCGTCGAGGTGCGCGGCGACCGCTCGGTTGTTCTGCTGGAGCCGCGGGATACGAGAAGCTTCAAGCTCGTCGCGCCGGCGGGCCTCGGCGAAGCCGATCTCGCCCGGGCGCTCGCCGGGATCGGCGACATCGCCGGCGGCCATGCCTGGGTCGCCGCGGCCTGGGTTCGCGAAGCATCGGGACTGGCGTGCTCGGCCGAATGGCGGGAGGCCTTCGGCAAGATGCTCGACTATGCGCGCTCGAAAGACTGGGTGCGTGCGACCGACGAGGCGATCCGGGCGCATATCGAGCGACGCTGACGCGCTTCCTCGGCGCGCCGGCGACGAAGCGATCCCGCCCGGGGATGGCTTCGCGTCGCCCGCGCCGACGGCACCCGTGAGCGGGGGCTATGCCCCTCAGGGCAGCCAGCTGCGGAACACGTCGCGGCTGAGATCCAGCGGATAGAACGAGGGCTTGAAGGCCGGGAGCATGTGCTCGGCGATGCTCTGCGGCGTCCATCCGGCGCTGTTGTGGATGCGGTTGAGGGGACGCATCTGGCCGAAGAGGATCAGCTCGTTCTTGCGCGAGTAGAAGACCTGTCCGTTGACCTCGCTCGCGGCGTCGCTCGCGAGGAAGACGACCAGCGGCGCATTCTTCTCCTCCGGGACGCGCTCGCGCTGGCGGGCCCGTTCCTGCTGTTCGGGCGTCGCCGTCGCGATGCTCTCGGTCATGCGCGTGAAGGCCGTCGGCGCCACGACATTGGAACGGACGTTGAAGCGCTGCATGTCGACGGCGATGCTTTTCGACAGCCCGACGAGGCCCATCTTGCCGGCCGAATAGTTCGCCTGGCCCATGGCCCCGACGAGGCCCGAGGTCGAGGAGATGTGCACGAAGGCGCCCGACTGCTGGGCGCGGAAATGCGGTGCGGCGGCGCGGCTGACGTAGAAGCCGCCGTTCAGGTTGACGGCGATCGAGAACTCCCACTCCTCGCGGGTCATCTTGTGGAAGATGGCGTCCCGGAGGACGGCGGCATTGTTGACGACGACGTCGATGCGCCCGAACGTCTCGATCGCCGTCTCGACGATGCGGTGGGCGCCATCCCAGCTCGCCACCGAGTCCGCATTCGCGACGGCGGTCCCGCCATCGGCACGAATCTCCTGCGCGACCTGCTCGGCGCGACCGGGATTCTCGCCCCGCCCATCGACCGCGGTGCCGAGATCGTTGACGACCACCCGCGCGCCCTGGCGGGCCATCAGGCGGGCTATGGCGCGGCCGATGCCGCCACCGGCGCCGGTGACGACGACGACCTTGTCTTCGACGATACGATCCGGATGAGCCATGCGGGTCTTTCCTTCGGGAGTTCTGATCCGGCCGGGCGATCCTCGATCGTCCGCGGAAGGCGGCGAGCCGCGGAGCGCCGGCCGGCCGTGCCGGCGCCGCGAGGCCGGGGGCTAGTCGGTGCCGATGCCGGCCTTCTTGACGATGTCGGCGTAGCGGTCGATCTCGCTGCGAATGAAGGCCGCCGTCTCGTCGGGCGTCATGTGGATCGGGCGGATCTCGCCGGCGGAGAAGCGCTGCTCGAGCTCGTCCGATCGGAGGACTTCCGCGAGCGTATCGTTGAGCCGCCGCACCACCGCCTCGGGGGTCTTGGCCGGGGCTACGAGCCCATAGGGAACCGCGGTTCGCAGGGCGATGCCGGCTTCCGTCATGGTCGGCACATCCGGCAGGCTCGCCGCCCGTTCGGCGCCGGTGACGGCGAGGGCTCTGATGTCGCCCGATTTGATGAACGGCATGCCGCTCGGAATGGAGACCACGGCGAGATCGATCTCCCCGCTCATCAGGTCGGGAAACATCGCGCCGGTTCCCTTGTAGGGGACATGGACGGCGCTCACGTCGGCGGCGCTCTTGAACAGCTCGGCGGCGAGATGCAGCGGGCCGCCGGTCCCCGACGAGCCGTATTTGAGGCGACGCGACTTCGACAGGGCGACCAGCTCCTGCAGAGTCTTCACGCCCAGCTTCTGGCTGACGACCAGCACGTTGGCGTTCTCGCCGAGCATGCCGACGGGCGCGAAGTCCTTGACCGTGTCGTAGGGCAGGTCCTTCTGGGTGCTCGGATTGACCATCAGCGACCCGGAGAAGAGCAGCAGCGTGTAGCCGTCCGGCTTGGACCGGGCGACGAACGAGGTGCCGAGGCGGCTGTTGGCGCCGGGGCGGAAGTCGATCACGAAAGGCTGCTTCAGCTTGTCCTGCAGCGCCTGGCCGGCGAAGCGGGCGACCATGTCGACCGAGCCTCCCGCTGCGAAGGGGACGATGATCGTGACGGGCCTGTCGGGATAGGTCTCGGCGCCGGCATCGGCCGCGAACGAGAGCGCCAACAGGACGCAGAGCAGCATACGCGTGAGCATGGGGGAGTCCTCCCGTTCGCAGGCCGTTCCTTCGTATAGCAGTTTGTACCCTGTGTTCGAAAATAATACTCCTTGGTTTTCATCGCCGCAACAGCCGCGAGCTTGGCGCGGTGTCGAGCTGGCGAGCGGGCCCGGGCGCGGGAGGATCCCGCGCTATGTCGCTCTTCGAATTTCGGTGCGAAAGAATCGAGCAGGCCGACGCGCCAGGGCGAGGATCGGACAGGTCGCCGACGCCGGAGCGGGTGGCCTCGCGCCGCGGTAGGGGCAGGACGCTATCGGAGCCGAGCGGCCGACGGCTGCCGACCGCTGCCCGATCAGGCCTCGCGGGCGCCCCAGCCGCCGCCGCCGGCGGTGTCGATGGTCACGATCGTGCCGGCGCCGAGGGACGTCGTGCTCTTGCCGGGCAGCGTCCGCTCGCCCGCCGCGTCCGTGACCCGCAGCCGCGAGAAGCCGCCCGGCTGTCCGCCGCGGATTCCCCACGGCCGGTGGCGCGTCCGGTCGAGGTGGACGGTGACGACAGCATCGCTCTCGAGCCGCAGCGAGCGGGACAGGCCGAGGCCGCCGCGGAACGCGCCCTCGCCGCCGCTCCCGGGCACCAGCCTGTAGTGCAGCACCGTCAGCGGGTACTCGCGCTCGATCAGCTCGACCGGCGAGTTCGCCGTGTTCGTCATGTGGCAGTGGACGCCGTCGGCGCCGGCCTTGCCGGGAAGCCCGCCCTGGCCGCCGCCATAGGTCTCGACATAGGAATAGGCGCGGCCGGTGCGGGGATTCTGGCCGCCCATGATGAGCGCGTTCATGCTGCCCGTGGAGGCGGCGACCGCGCGCTCGGGCATCAGCGCGTTGAAGGCGCCGAGCAGCGCGTCGGTGATGCGCTGGCTGGTGATCGAGGTGCAGAGCGCGACCGGAGCCGGCGGCTCGGCGTCGACGATGCTGCGCGGCGGCGTGCGCAGCTCGACCTGCGCGAACAGCCCGGCATTGGACGCCACCTCCGGGTCGAGCATCGCTTTGAGCACATAGAGCACGCAGCTCATCGTCAGATGTTTTGGCGCATTGACGGGCCCCGCGACCTGGACGGCGGTGCCGGCGAAGTCGACGATCAGCCGGCCACCCTCCACGCGCGCGCGCACCTTCACCGGCAGGTCGACAGGGTCCCCGTCCCGGTACCATTCGAGCACGTCCTCGAACGTGCTTTCGGACCCTTCGAGCGCCCGCAATTGCTGCTCGATGCGCTTTGCCGTGGCTTCGATCAGCGTTTCCACCGCGGCCTCGAAGGGATCGTCGCCGGTGCGCTCCACGAGGTCGGCGAGGCGCGTCGCGCCGGTCGCGTTGGCCGCCGCCTGGGCGAGGAGGTCGCCCGCCACCATGTCGGGCGTGCGGCTCGCGAGCCGGAACAGGTCGAGCGTCGACTTCTCGACCTCGCCCCGGCGCAGCAGCACGGTCGGTGGAACGCGCAGGCCCTCCTGCATGATCTCGGTCGTGCCGAGCGCCAGCGAGCCCGGTGCGAGCCCGCCGAGATCGACCTGATGGGCCATGTTGGCGACATAACCGAGCCGGGCGCCGTCCCGGTCGACGGGCGCGATGACGACGACATCGGGCAGGTGCGAGCCGGTCAGCCACGGGTCGTTGGTGACGATCATCGTGCCGGCCGGCACGTCGTGCCCGAGGGCTGCGATGACGCGCTCGACGACGCCGGCGACGAGGCCGAGATGGACGGGGATGTGCTCGGCCTGGGCGATCAGGCGGGCCTTGCGGTCGAAGACGCCGCAGGAGAAGTCGCGGCGGTCGCGGATGTTGACGGAGTAGGCGGTGCGAACCAGCGCCGCTCCCATCTCCTCCGCGACCGCCTGCAGGCCGTGGCGCACGACTTCGGCGAGGATGGCGTCCGCCTTCATGGCCTCATCCCGATCGAGATCCCGCCGAACCGATCGACGGCGAGCGTCTGCGTGCCCACCACGAGCGTCGTGTCCTGCTGCTCGATGATCAGCGGTCCGGTCAAAACCGTTCCCGGCACGAGGCGCGCGCGATCGTAGACCGGGGCTTCGACCCAGTCGCCCTCGATCCAAAGCGGCGAGCGGGCGATCTGCGGATCGCCGCCGGTCTCGATCGCCGGCAGGGGCAGCCGGTCGGTCGCCGCGGGTGCCGTGCCGGTCAGCCGGGCGAGCACGACCTCCACCGGCTGATCCCGCCTGTCGTAGCCGAAGGCGCCCCGGTGCGCGGCGTGAAATGCCTCCACGGACGCCGCCAGATCGCCCTCATGCGGGATCGAGAGCTGGTGGCCCTGGCCGCGGTAGCGCATCTCGAGGGCGGCGATCGTCGTCACGGCGGCGATGTCGACGGCATCGCGCGCCGCCTGGCCCTCGATCCGGTGCCGCAGGCCGTCGATCCGCTCCGCGACCTCGGCGCTGGTGAGCTGGTCTGCAGTAGTGCCGATCATCGCCGTCTCGGCGTGCTTCCACGGCGCCAGCAGGAGGCCGATCCCGCACAACAGCCCGGGCGACGGCGGCACATGCAGGGTGCCGACGTCCAGCTCGGCGCAGAGGTCGACGGCGTGCAGCGGCCCGGCGCCGCCGAAGGCGGTCACGACGAAGTCGCGCGGGTCGAGGCCGCGCTCGACGGTGATCCGGCGCATGCCGCGCACCATGGCGGCGTTGACGACCCGCAGCATGCCGACCGCCGCGGCTTCCACCGAAAGGCCGAGCGGCCGTGCGACATGCTCCTCGATCGCCACCGCCGCCTTGTCGCGGTCGAGCACGATGCCGCCGCCGAGCCGGCGGCCCGCACGCAGCCGCCCGAGCACGACATTGGCGTCCGTCACCGTCGGCCGGATGCCGCCCTTGCCGTAGGCGGCCGGTCCCGGCCTCGCGCCGGCGCTTTCCGGCCCGACCTTGAGCAGCCCGCCGGCGTCGACGTCGGCGATGCTGCCGCCGCCGGCCCCGAGCGTGATGATGTCGAACATCGGCACCCGCAGCGGAAAGCCCTCGATCTCGCTCTCGTACCGCGTGAGAATCTCGCCGTTGCGGATCAGGCCGACGTCGAAGCTCGTCCCGCCCATGTCGATAGTGACGACATTGCCGTAGCCGGCCGCCGCGGCGAAGCGCTGGGCGCCGATCATGCCGGCCGCGGGGCCCGACAGGCAGGTGTGGACGGCTTTGGCGCCGCTCGCGGTCTCGACCGGCATGAGGCCGCCGCCCGACTGCATGATGGCCGGGGCGACGCGCAGGCCGTCGGCGGCGAGCGTGCGACGGATGCGGCCGAGATACTCCTCGAGCGGCGGCATCAGATAGGCGTTCATCACGGTCGTCGAGGCGCGCTCGAACTCGCCCGGCTCGGGCAGGACGTCGGAGGAGATCGACAGCTTCAGGCCGGGAAGCGCGACGCGCAGCATCTCGGCGACCCTGCGCTCGTGCGTGGGATCGGCATAGGCATGGAGAAAGACGATCGCCGCCGTTTCCACCTCTCTCTCGCGCAACTCCTCGATCGCGGCCAGCACGCTGGCTTCGTCGAGGGCGACCGTGACCCTGCCGTCGGGACCGAGCCGCTCGCCGATCTCGAAGGTCAGCTCCGGCGGCACCAGCGGCTCGGGACGGCGCGCATACTGGTCGTAGAGATGAGCGCGCGTCTGCCGGCCGATCCGCAGGAGATCGCCGAAGCCGCGGGTCACCAGGAGCGCCGTCCGCGCGCCCTTGCGCTCGAGGATGGCGTTCGTGGCGACGGTCGTGCCGTGCGCGAAGCCGTCGAGATCGCCGGCTTCGAGGCCGGCCGCCCGAAGGGCGATGCGCGTCGCCTCGACCACCGCCCGATCCTGCTCGCCGACGGTCGTCGGGATCTTGACGAGGGTGCTCCGGCCCGTGGCGTCGTCGAACAGGCAAAGGTCGGTGAACGTGCCGCCGACGTCGCAGCCGATGCGATGCGCCATGGCCTCAGCCCGCGCGGTCGCGCGTCAACAGCTCGGCGTGCGGGAACAGCGCCGGCGAGCCGCCGCAATGCACGAACAGCACCCGGCTGCCTTGCGGGATGCTTCCGCCTCGCACGCAGTCCAGCAGGCCCGCGATCGCCTTGCCCGTGTAGACGGGATCGAGAAAGACGCCCTCGGTGCGGGCCATCTTGACGATCGCCGCGTTGCCCTCGGGGCTCGGGACCGCATAGGCCTCGCCGACATAGCCGGTCTCGATGCGGATCTCCGAGGCCTCGAAGCGGCGGTCGAGGTCGAGAAGCTCGGCACCGGCATTGGCCATCACGGCGATGCGCTCGGAGAACGGCACCGCGCTGCCGCTCACCGCGATGCCGGCGACCTTCGTCTCGGGCCAGAACATGGCGCAGCCGATCAGGAGGCCGGCGAGCGTTCCGCCCGAGCCGACCGGCGCCACGATCAGATCCGGCGGCGGGTTGCCCGCCTCGGCATACTGCCGGGAGAGCTCCTGCACCGCGGAGACATAGCCCATCGCGCCGAGCGCGCTCGCCCCGCCGAGCGGAATGATATAGGGCGTCTCGCCGCGCGCCTGGGCCGCGTCGGCATGCGCCTGCATGCGGGGATTGATCTCGGCGAAATAGGCGTCGGGATCGAGAAAATCGATCTCGGCGCCGAGCAGGTGGTCGAGCAGCAGGTTGCCCTGCAGGAGGGGCGGCCTATTGCCGCGCAGCACGAGGATCGGCTTCATGCCGAACTTTCGCGCCGCCGCCGCGGTCATGCGCGCATGGTTGGACTGATGGCCGCCGGTGGTGATCAGCACGCGGACGTCCTTCGACACGGCGTCGGCCATCAGATACTCGAGCTTCCGGACCTTGTTGCCGCCGCCGCCGAATCCGGTGAAGTCGTCGCGCTTGATGGAGAGCTCGATGCCCATCTCCCGACCGAGCCGGTCCAGGCGCTCGACGGGCGTCGGCAAAAAGCCCAGCGACAGGCGCGGGATGTCGTCGAGTTTCATCGCGGGGCTCCGGCTGACGGCTGTTCGGGCGAGCAAGTCGCTATGGATTCTCTGAATATATGATATATTCTCATCCTGTCGCGCAAGTGCTTCCGCGGGATCGCGGGAAGCGGGCACAAGGAGCGCGCCCCCGAATGCATCACCCACGGAGGGGCTGAAGGCTGGAATGGGCCATGGTTGATCCGATCGTCCGCGTCGAAGGGCTCGGCGTCTCGTTCCGCCGCGAGGGGGCGTGGCATGCGGTTGTGCGCGACGTTTCCTTCGACGTGCGGGCGCGCGAGACCGTCGCCCTCGTGGGCGAGTCGGGTTCGGGCAAGAGCGTCACCGCGCTCTCGATCATGCGGCTCTTGCCGCCCGACAGGTCCCGGATCGAGGGCCGCATCCACTTCGGCGGGCGGGATCTCCTGGCCCTGCCGGAGCGGGACATGCGCGCGGTGCGCGGCGACGAGATCGCCATGATCTTCCAGGAGCCGATGACGAGCCTCAACCCGTCGCTCAGGATCGGCGAGCAGATCGGCGAGGTTCTGGTGCAGCATCGCGGCCTGTCGTTCCGGGCCGCCGAGGCGGAGACGCTGCAGCTCCTCGAGAAGGTGCGCATCCCGGCGGCCGCGCGCCGGCTGCGGGAATACCCGCATCAGCTTTCGGGCGGCATGCGGCAGCGGGTGATGATCGCGATGGCGCTCGCCTGCCGGCCAAAACTCCTGATCGCCGACGAGCCGACGACGGCGCTCGACGTCACCATCCAGGCGCAGATCCTGGAGCTCATCAAGCTGCTCCAGGACGAGGAGGGGCTGGCCGTCCTCTTCATCACCCACGACATGGGGGTGGTGGCGGAGATCGCCGACCGCACCGTGGTGATGTACCGGGGCGAGGCGATCGAGAAGGGGCCGACCTCGGCCGTCTTCGCCGAGCCGCGTTGCGCCTACACGCGCGCGCTGCTGGCCGCTGTCCCGCAGCTCGGCTCGATGACGGGCACGCACAAGCCGGCAAAGTTTCCGCTGATCGATGCCGAGACCGGGGCGCCGGTGCCGGCCGCCGAGATCGCCGACACGGTCGCGGAGGCGGCAGCGCCGGTGCTCGAGGTCCGCAATCTCGTGACGCGCTTCGAGACGAAATCCGGATTCCTCGGGCGCGTCTCCGGACGCGTGCATGCCGTCGAGGACGTGTCGTTCGAGCTGCGGGCCGGCGAGACGCTGTCGCTGGTCGGCGAGTCGGGCTGCGGGAAATCGACCACCGGCCGCACCATCATGCGGCTGACGGAGGCCGAGGCGGGCGCGATCCGGCTGAACGGCGTCGACATCCTCGCGCTGCGCGGCGGCGCGCTGAACGCCATGCGCCGCGACGTGCAGATGATCTTCCAGGATCCCTTCGCGAGCCTCGATCCGCGCATGAAGGTGGGCGATGCGATCGCCGAGCCGATGCTGGTGCACCGCATCGCCGACCGCGCCGGCGCGCGCGCCAAGGTCGCCGAGCTGCTCGGACAGGTCGGCCTCGAGCCGGCCATGGCTTCGCGCTATCCGCACGAATTCTCCGGCGGGCAGCGGCAGCGCATCTGCATCGCCCGCGCGCTCTCGCTGGCGCCGAAGCTGCTGATCGCCGACGAGGCCGTCTCGGCGCTCGACGTGTCCATCAAGGCGCAGGTCATCAACCTGATGCTCGACCTGCAGCAGGCGCTCGGCCTCGCCTATCTCTTCATCTCGCACGACATGGCCGTGGTCGAGCGCATCAGCCACCGCGTGGCGGTGATGTATCTCGGCGAGATCGTCGAGATCGGGCCGCGCGAGGCGATCTTCGGCAATCCGCAGCACCCCTATACGAAGCGGCTCTTGGCCGCGATCCCGATCCCCGACCCGGCGCGAAAGGGCATCCGTCGCGCGCTCGGCAGTGACGAGATCAAGAGCCCGATCAGGCCGCTCGACTACAGCCCGCCGCGGCGCGCCTGGCGCAGCGTCGGCCCCGGCCACGAGGTGCAGGACTGGGGCGACGAATGGAACCGGGCGGCATGAGCATGCGCAAGGTGGCGATGATCAGCGGCGCCTCGCGCGGCATCGGCGCGGCCATCGCCGAGCGGCTCGTCGACGCCGGCTGGGCGGTGAGCCTCGGCATGCGCGATCCGGCCGCCGGCCCGGCGGCGGACGATCGAATCCTCGTCGCGCCCTTCGACGCGCTCGACCCGCAGTCGGAGCGGGCCTGGGTGGAGGCGACGCTGGCCCGCTTCGGCCGGCTCGACGGCCTCGTGCACAATGCCGGCGTCGCGCCGCGGCGGACGGTGCTCGAGGCGACGGACGAGGAGTTCGACCTCGTCTTCGGCGTCAACGTGAAATCGCCGATGCGGCTGACGCAGCACGCCTGGCCGCATCTCGTCGCCTCGCGCGGGCGCATCGTCACCATCGCCTCGCTGTCCGGCAAGCGGGTGAAGTCGGCCGGCGTGGGCCTCTATGCGATGTCGAAGTTCGCCGCCGTCGGCCTCGCGCACGCCCTGCGCCAGTGCGGCAAGGAGGATGGGGTCAGGTCCACGGCCATCTGCCCGAGCTTCGTCGCCACCGACATGGCGGCGGGCCTGACGGGCACACCCGCGGCGGAGATGACGCAGCCCGCGGACATCGCCCGCATCGTCCATCTCGTGCTCGAGCTGCCGCCGACCGCCAGCATCGCCGAGATACCCGTGCACTTCACCGTCGAGGACTGCTTTTGAGCCTGCCACCTGCCGCGACTGCTCCGCGGCCGCTTCCGGTCGCGACCGGACAGGATCTGCCGCCGGAGGTCGACGTCGCGATCGTCGGCGGCGGCATCGTCGGGGTCGCCGCGGCGCTCACGCTCGCGGAGCGCAGGATCCGCGTGGCGCTGTTCGAGAAGGGCATCGTCGCCGGTGAGCAGTCCGGCCGGAACTGGGGCTGGGTGCGCGTCGCCGGCCGCGACCTGCGCGAGGTGCCGCTGATGATGCGGGCCCGCGCGCTGTGGGAAGCGATGGATGCGCGCGTCGGCGGCGATACCGGCTACCGGCGCTGCGGCATCGTCTACGCCGCGCGCTCGCCCGAGCAGCGCGCACGCCACGAA
>JAEZCD010000374.1 GCA_023430145.1 Pseudomonadota bacterium | reverse complement strand
CCCGGTCGGCCCCGCACCTTCCGCCGCACGGCCGGCCGGGAAGCCCCGGATTGCGCTTGCGCGCATCCGGACTACCCCTCCCCCACCAGCTCGAACACCTGCACCGTCTCCTCGAACCCCTTCGGCGCGACGGTCGCGACCGGGCGGAACACGAACCTGTCACGCACCCGCTTCTCCACCGCCTCGCTGACGAGGATCTCCGTGCCATACTCCTTGTTCAGCGGCTCGAGCCGGGCGGCCAGGTTCACGGTCGCGCCGAGCACCGTGTAGTTCATCCGGTCGGCCGAGCCGATATTGCCGACCACCGCCTCGCCGGTGTGCAGGCCGAAGCGGGTCCTGTAGGCCGGCCAGCCCTCGCGCGCGAACTCCTCGTTCAGCCGCCGGTTCGCCTCGCGGCAGGCGAGCGCTGCGGCGCAGGCGTGGGCGACGTGGTCGGCGTCGTCCGCGGGCGCGTTCCAGATCGCCATCACCGCATCGCCGACGAACTTGTCGACGGTGCCGCCATGCGCCATCACGACCTCCGACAGCGTCGCGAGGTAGCGCGAGGTCTGCACCATGACCTGCTCTGGATCGGCGTTCTCGGTGATCTCGGTGAAGCCGGTGATGTCGGTGAACATGACCGTCACCGCGCGGCGCGTGCCGCCGAGGCGGAAGGCATCGCCCGTCTCCACCAGCTGCTGGACGAGCCGCTTCGGCACGAAGCTCGAGAACGCCTGCACCACGGTGCGCATGGTGGCTACCGAGAGGCCGAGATCGTCGATCTCGCGGATGATCGAGCGAATCCGGCCGGAGCCTTCCTCGAGCTCGAATTTCTGGATGCGATCGGTCTGCGCGACGAGTTTCTTCAGCGATGCCGACAGCATCCAGCCGAACAGGAAGGCGAAGGGCAGGACGGCGGCGACGAAGGCGAGCGCGATCTTGAACAGATCGAGCCGGGCCGCCTCGACCTCCCCGAAAAACTCGTCGAGCGGGGCGACGACGGCGATGTTGAAGCCGACCGGGCTGTCGGAGGGGACGACGCGGAAGGCCACGACATAGGTCCGCTCGCCGATCTCGAAGAACTGCTGCGCCGGCCCGCCCTGGCGCCAGCGGGCGAGCGGCTGCCGGATGTCGACAACGCCGGGGCTGTCGAGGCGCGGAAGCTCGATGCGGCCGTCGTCGGTCTTCAACAGCTCCGACATGCGCGGATGGGCGACGACCCGGCCGGTATCGTCGAACACGAAGACGATCCCGGTCTCGCCGAGCCGCTGCTCGCGCAGGAACTCTTCGATCTCGCCGAGCAGGATATCGCTGGCGGCGACGCCGCGGCGCTCGCCCTCGACGGGGGCGCGAAGCGTGTAGCCGATCTGGCCGCTGCCGAAGAGATATGGCCCGGTCACCCGCGCCGAGCCGTGGGCGACATCCTTGTACCATGGCCGCTGCCGCGGATCGTAGGTGGCCGGTTCCTGCCGCTCGCCGAGCGTGGCGAGGGCATCGGAGAGAAAGCGCGTCGTCTGCGTCCGCGTCTCCCCCGTGCGGGTGATAGTAACGAGGCGGAAGACGGCACCCTCGGGCGGCCGCATCGCCTCGCGCGTGGCCGGCGCCGCGCGGGCGATGAGATCCATCTCGAGGAAGTCGCCGTCGTCGTAGCCGGCATAGAGGCTGTAGATCTGCGGGTTCTCGCGCAGCATCGCGGCGAACAGCGCGTAGAGGCGCGGATTGTCGGCGACGGTCCCCGTCCGCACGGTCGGCAGCTGCACGACGACGTCGACGAGCCGGCCGACGCCGCCGATGAAGGCGCCGATGCGGTCGGCGCCGTGCGCGGCGACACGGTCGATGAAGGTGCCGGCGGCCGAGCGGCTGATCGCCGTCGCCCGCTCGAAGCTGAAATAGACGAGGGTCAGGCCGACGACGAGCACCGTCGCCACGAACAGCGTCGTGATCGAGACGCGGAAGCCGATGCGGAAGTCCCGCGAATCGGGATTCGCCACCGCGCGGCTCAGGGCTTCGGCAGGCCGGGAATCAGGCCGCCGGGAATCTTCAGCGCGGGGACGTTCTTCGGCGGCAAGAGGCGCGCCGGGTCCTGACGCTCGCGCATCACCTCGGTCGCCTCGACCACGGCGACCACCTCGTCGCCGCGGCGTGCCTCCGACCTCAGCATGATACCGTCCGGCGTGAGGCAGGACACGGTGACGATGCCGCTGTTCGGCTCGATGTGCTCGAAGGCGTCGCAGGCCTCGCCGGCGAAGCGCTGCGGCCCGAGGCGGCGACCCTCCGGCGCTGCGAACTGCTTCGGCAGCAGCTTGCCGTCCATCTCCATCGCCATCTGCCGGCCGACGCCGGGCATCGTCATCACCATGGTCGCCTTGCGCGTCGCCATGTCGAGATAGCCGGTCGCCGCCATGCCGCCCGGCATCGCGAACTCCATCCGCACCCGGCCGCCGCCGTGGCTGATGCGCATGGTGCTGCCCTGCGCATCGCGCCCTGCCACCGAATAGGTCGCGCTGAAATCGGCCTTCGGCAGCGGCAGCGGCTCGGCCGCGGCGGCTAGGGGCCAGAGGAGGACGAGCGGCAGGACGGCGCCAATGCGCATCGGCTTATACTCCTCAAAGCCGGAGATTCTCGCCGGCAGCCCGGACGGCAGTCAAACGCAAGTCGTTGCGGGCGGCAATAATGCACGATTAGGGTGATTCGCCGGCGGCCGACACGCGCCAGTCGTGCTACCGGAAACAACGGGCGCGGTCCGGAAGGCGGAGACATGGCTGTAGCCTTCGAGCGAGGGCATGTGACGGGCGGACGGAGCGGCTGGCTCCGCCGCTTGCCGCCTCTCCTCGTCGTCGCGCTGGTCTTCGGCGGCTTGTTCGCCGCCGGCGAGATCAGCGCCGGGGGGGCTCTGATCGGCGCGGTCGCCGTGTGCCTCGTCGTCTGGCTGATGGTCCGGGCGCCGGACGCCGCGGCGCCGGCGGATGCCGCATCGACGCTCGCCGTCGCCGACGACATGCGCGCATTGCTCGAGGCGATCGGCAATCCGGCGCTGCTGCTCGATCGGCAGAGCACCATCGTCGGCGCCAACGCGGCGGCCCGCGCCGCCCTGCCCGCGCTCCGGATCGGCGAGCCGCTGTCCTTCGCACTCCGGGTGCCCGAGATTCTCGACAGCGTGAAGTCGGTCGCCGGCGGCGGCCCGCCGCGCTCGGTCGACTACATGGACCGCGTGCCCGTCGAGCGGTGGACCGAGGCGCAGATCGGCGCGGTGAGCCCGGCCCGTGGCGGGCCGCTGGTGCTCGTCCAGCTGCGGGACCTGACGCCGATGCGGCGCGCCGAGCGCATGCGCGTCGACTTCGTCGCCAATGCGAGCCACGAGCTGCGCACCCCGCTCGCTTCGCTGCTCGGCTTCGTCGAGACGCTGCAGGGCCCCGCCAGGAACGATGCCGTCGCCCGCGAGCGCTTCCTCGAGATCATGCGCACGCAGGCGACGCGCATGGCGCGGCTGATCGACGACCTGCTGTCGCTGTCGCGCATCGAGCAGCGGGTGCACCTGCCGCCGGCGACGCCGGTCGACCTTTCCACCATCGTCCGCCAGGTCGCCGACGCCCTCGCCCCGCTCGCCGCCGATCGCGGCGTCGAGATCGTCCTCGACATGCCGGACCGCGCCCTGCTCGTGCTCGGCGACCGCGACGAACTGATCCGGGTGGCCGAGAATCTGGTGGAGAACGCCATCAAGTATGGCGGCTCGGGCGGCCGCGTGGAGGTGACGCTGGTCGACCGCGCGTCGGAGTCCGGGCGCCCGGCGGAGGTGGTGCTGACCGTCCGCGACCACGGTCCGGGCATCCCGGCCGAGCACCTGCCGCGGCTCACCGAGCGCTTCTACCGGGTCGACGTCTCCGACAGCCGCGACAAGGGCGGCACCGGGCTCGGCCTCGCCCTCGTCAAGCACGTCGTGCTCCGCCATCGCGGGCGCCTCGACATCGCGAGCGAGCCCGGCGAGGGGGCGCAGTTCACGGTGACGATACCGCGCGCGGCCGCCGCGGAGGCGGAAGGCGGCCGTCATCCAACTGTCATGCAGCCGTCATAGGACTGGCACCGGGTCGGCCTAAGCCTCGCCGGGCCGAAAGGCATGACGACGGGACCGCCGCCGCGGCGGTCCGACATCACTCCATGACAGGAGCGTCCCCTTGAGGCTGTTTGGCCGTTCCGCCCGCGTTCCTGGCACCCTGTTGCGAGGACGGTCGGGATGGTGCGAGCCCGCCGCTGCCGGGGGGCGGCGAATTCCGTCCCATGCGCGCTCATTCACAGGAACTTGGAGAAATCCGATGAAGATCCACTACCTGCTCGGCGTCGCTATCGTAGCCGCCGGCTTTGCCGAGCCCGCACTGGCACAGACGAAGACCGTCGCCATTGACGGCTCATCCACCGTGTTCCCCGTCACGGAGGCCGTGGCCGAGGAGTTCCAGAAGTCGACCAAGGGGCAGGTCCGCGTGACGGTCGGCATTTCAGGCACCGGCGGCGGCTTCAAGAAGTTCTGCCGCGGCGAGACGGACATCTCGGACGCATCGCGGCCGATCCTCAAGGAGGAGATGGAAGCCTGCGCGAAGGCCGGCATCGCCTACTACGAACTGCCTGTCGCCTTCGATGCGCTGACGGTCGCCGTCAGCCCGAAGAACAACACCCTCGAGTGCATCACGATCGCTGATCTGAAGAAGATCTGGGAGCCGTCGGCACAGGGAAAGATCATGACCTGGAAGCAGGTCAATGACAAGTGGCCGGATGCCAAGCTCAACCTGTACGGCGCGGGTGCCGACTCGGGCACGTTCGACTACTTCACCGAGGCGGTGGTCGGCAAGGCGAAGTCGAGCCGCGGCGATTTTACCGCCAGCGAGGACGACAACGTGCTCGTTCAAGGCATCGAGAACGACGTCAACGCGCTCGGCTACATCCCGTTCGCCTACTATGCCCCGCACGCAACCAAGATGAAGGCGCTCGGCATCGACTGGGGCAAGGGCGAGGGCTGCGTGAAGCCGTCGATGGAGGCGGTGCTCGCCGGCACCTACAATCCGCTCTCGCGCCCGCTGTTCATCTACGTCAGCAAGAAGGCGGCCGACGCCAAGCCGGAAGTGAAGGAGTTCATCAACTTCTTCATGACCAAGGGCGGCGAGCTCGCCAAGGAGGTCGGTTACCTGCCGCTTCAGGATAGCGTCTACAAGACGGCGCTCGAGCGCTTCGAGACCGGCAAGACCGGCACCGCCTTCGGCGGCGAGGCCGAGGTCGGTCTCCCCGTCGAGGAGCTGATGAAGCGCGAGCTGAAGAGCTGATCGCGGCCGATTCGATGGCGCCGGCGGAGCGGCCCCGCTCCGCCGGCGTCTCTTCGCTTCGAAAGGGAAAATCGCCGTGGCTTCACGACTCAGTGCCGGGCAACTCCGGGCGATGCGGGCGCGTGAAAAGGCAATCGAGATAGTTCTATTCCTGTGCGCAGCCTCCTCGGTCTTCATTACCGTCTCGATCGTCGCCGTCCTCCTCTACGAGTCTTTCACCTTCTTCGAAGTCGTGCCGCTTCTCGACTTCGTCACAGACACGATGTGGACGCCGCTGTTCGCCGAGCCGCGCTATGGCATCCTGCCATTGCTGTGTGGAACGCTGCTGACGACCTTCGTCGCTCTCTGTGTCGCCGGCCCCCTCGGGCTGACGGCGGCGATCTATCTCAGCGAGTTCGCGCCCCCGAGCGTGCGCGAAGTGGTGAAGCCGATCCTCGAGCTTCTCAGCGGCGTGCCGACCGTCGTCTACGGCTTCTTCGCGCTCCTGTTCGTGACGCCGCTCCTGCAATCGATCATTCCAGGTCTGCCCGGCTTTAACGTGCTCAGCGCCGGTATCGTCATGGGAATCATGATCATTCCCTACATCGCCTCGCTCGCCGAGGATGCGATGCGCGCGGTCTCGCAGGGTCTCCGCGACAGTTCTCTGGCGCTCGGCGCGACACGGCTCGAGACAGCTTTCAAGGTCGTGCTCCCGACCGCCATTTCGGGTGTCGCAGCGGCCTTCGTGCTCGGCATATCGCGCGCGGTCGGCGAGACGATGGTGGTCGCCATCGCCGCCGGGCAGCAGCCGAATCTGACCCTCGATCCGCGCGAGCCGGCGGCGACCATCACCGCCTTCATCGTCCAGGTGGCGCTCGGCGATCTGCCGCACGGCAGCATCGGCTACCAATCGATCTTCGCAGCGGGCCTCGTTCTCCTGCTGATCACGCTGACCTTCAACATTCTCGCCTTCTGGCTTCGCTCCAAGTTCCGGGAGAGGTACTGATGACGGACGCGGCAATCGCAAGCGCCGGCTTTCATGTCGGCGCCGGCCCCGAGAGCGCACGTCTGGCATCGCGGCGTCGGCGCGAGAAAATCTTCATCGTCTTCGGCATCCTGTCGGTCTCGGTCGGCCTCATCGCTCTCGCGCTGCTGCTGTGGGATCTCGCCTCGGTCGGGCTGCCGCGCCTCAGCTGGGACTTTCTGACGAGCTTCCCGTCCCGGCGTGCCAGCGCCGCAGGCATTCTCTCCGCCTGGGTCGGCTCGCTTCTGGTGATCCTCGTCACGGCCCTGATCGGAGTGCCGCTCGGCGTGGGAGCGGGCATCTATCTCGAGGAGTATGCCCCGCGGAACTGGATGACGAACATCATCGAGGTCAACGTCTCGAACCTCGCCGCCGTGCCATCGATCATCTATGGACTGCTGGCGCTGGGATTGTTCGTTTACGGGATCGGCACCGGCCGCAGCATCTTCACGGCCGGACTGACGCTGGCGCTCCTCATCCTGCCCATTGTCATCGTCGCGACCCGCGAGTCGATCCGCGCCGTACCCCACTCGATTCGCGAGGCCGCGTATGGCGTCGGCGCGACGAAGGGGCAGGTCACGCGCGACCATGTCCTTCCGGCGGCGATTCCGGGCGTGCTGACCGGCGTCATCATCGGTTTGTCCCGGGCTCTCGGCGAGACGGCGCCGCTCATCACCATCGGGGCGCTGACCTTCATCGCCTTCCTGCCGGCGCCGCCGTTCACCAGCGAGTTTCCCTTCATCAACTTCAACTGGATGTTCGACAGCTTCACGGTCCTGCCGATCCAGGCCTTCAACTGGATCTCCCGCCCCGGCAGCGACTTTCACGCCAACGCTGCCGCTGCAGGCCTCGTCCTCCTCGTCCTCACGCTCAGTCTCAACGCCGGAGCGGTGTTCCTGCGTTACCGGCTGCGCAAGAAGCTGCAATGGTGACCCATGAATCAACTCGCGTCGCGCGGAGCATCCGAAATGTCGGCCAGCATCGAGGGTGGAGCGCTTCTTGCGCCGGAAACGCGCGCCATCGGGGCCGTTGCCGGTCCGGCGCTGCCGCCGAAGATCGTCGCCCGCAAGGTCAACGTCTTCTATTCGGAGAAGCAGGCGCTCTTCGACGTGACGGTCGACGTTCCAGAGCGTGCCGTCACGGCTTTCATCGGCCCCTCCGGGTGCGGCAAGTCGACGTTCCTGCGCTGCATCAACCGGATGAACGACACGATCATCGGCGCCAAGGTAACCGGCCTCCTCCAGGTCGACGGCGAGGACATCTACGCACCGTCGGTCGACGTGGTTCTGCTGCGCGCCCGCGTCGGCATGGTCTTTCAGAAGCCCAATCCGTTCGCCAAGTCGATCTACGAGAACGTCGCCTACGGGCCGCGCATTCATGGTCTGGCGCGCTCCAAGGCCGATCTCGACGCCATCGTCGAGAGAAGCCTCCGGCGAGCGGCGCTCTGGGACGAGGCGAAGGACCGCCTGCAGCAGCCGGGAACCGGCCTCTCCGGCGGTCAGCAGCAGCGCCTGTGCATCGCCCGGGCGATCGCGGTCGACCCGGAGATCATCCTCATGGACGAGCCGGCCTCGGCGCTCGATCCGATCGCGACGGCGAAGATCGAGGAGCTCATCGACGAGCTCCGCCAGAACTACACGATCGTCATCGTCACGCATTCGATGAGCCAGGCGGCTCGGGTTTCGCAGCAGACCGCGTTCTTCCACCTCGGCCATCTGGTCGAGGTCGGCCCGACGAACCAGATTTTCCACAATCCCAAAGAGAAGCGTACCCAAGACTACATCACCGGCAGGTTCGGATGAACCGGGTGGGAGAGCCTTTCATGGTCGAACATATCGTCAGCGCGTTCGAGGCCGAGCTCCGGAGTCTTTCCGAGAAGCTCGCGGAGATGGGTGGCCTCGCCGAGAAGCTGCTCGGCGAATCGATCGAGGCGCTGCTCGGTCGTGACACGGCTCTGGCGCAGCGCGTCATCGCGACCGATCGGTCGATCGATCGGCTACAGCGCGAGATCGAGGAGGAGGCCGTGCTGACGATCGCCCGGCGGCAGCCGGTGGCACTCGATCTGCGCGAGGTCGTGGCGGCGATGCGCATGTCCAACGATCTCGAGCGGATCGGCGACCTCGCCAAGAACATCGCCAAGCGGGTGCTGGCGCTGGAAGGCCAGGCGCAGCCGCCCAAGCTCGCCTCCGGCGTCAAGCACATGGGCGACCTCGTGCAGGCGCAGCTGAAGGAGGTGCTCGACGCCTATGCGCAGCGCGACCCCGAGCGGGCACTCCAGGTCTGGCGCCGCGACGGCGAGATCGACGCGCTCTACACCTCGCTGTTCCGCGAGCTGCTCACCTACATGATGGAAGACCCGCGCAATATCGGCTTCTGCACGCACCTGCTGTTCTGCGCCAAGAACGTAGAGCGGATCGGCGACCACGCCACCAACATCGCCGAGACGGTCTACTACTTCGTCGTCGGAGAAACCCTCACCGGAGAGCGGCCGAAGCAGGACACGACGAGCCTGACGCGGCTCGACTGACGGAGAGACGGCGAGATGTCCGCGCAAGTCATGATCGTCGAGGACGAGGACGCCCTCACGCTGCTGCTGCGCTACAACCTCGAGGCGGAGGGCTACTCCGTCGAGAGCATCGACCGCGGCGACGAGGCCGAGGCGCGGCTGCGCGAGACGGTGCCCGACCTCTTGCTGCTCGACTGGATGCTGCCGGGCCTTTCCGGCATTGAGCTCTGCCGGCGGCTGCGCGGGCGGCCGGAGACCGAGCGGCTGCCGATCATCATGCTGACGGCGCGCGGGGAGGAGGGCGAGCGGGTGCGCGGCCTCGCCACCGGCGCCGACGACTATGTGGTGAAGCCCTTCTCGGTGCCGGAGCTGATCGCCCGTGTGCGCGCCCTGCTCCGCCGCGCCAAGCCCGAGCGGGTGGCGGCCAAGCTCGCCGGCGGCGACGTCGAGCTCGACCGCGAGACGCACCGCGTCCGCCGGGCCGGCCGCGAGATGCATCTAGGCCCGACCGAGTTCCGGCTGATCGAGTTCCTGATGCAGAGCCCGGGCCGCGTCTTCAGCCGGGCGCAGCTGCTCGACAATGTCTGGGGCAACGACGTCTACATCGACGAGCGCACCGTCGACGTGCATGTCGGCCGCCTGCGCAAGGCGCTCAGCCTGCCCGGCCGCCCCGACCCCATCCGCACGGTGCGCGGCGCCGGCTACGCCTTCGACGAGAGCTTGCCGCGGGGGAGTTGAGGGGGAGGCCTGCTCCCTCTGGTGGCCCGACTTCGCCGTGCGATGTCGATGAGCTGCCGGGCGTAAGTGCCGGCCCCCCTACAATGCCCGCAGATGCTGCGCCGGCTTCTCCCCTAGAATCCGCCAGGTGCCGAGCAGCCCCAGCGCCACGGTGAGGATCAGCGCGCCGAGCGCCACCGCGACCGCGATCCAATCCCAGGCGAAGTCGATCCGCATCACCTCCTCGGCGACGACCCACGCCGCCGCCGTGCCGGCGAGGAGGCCGAAGACGGCCGTCACGCCGCCGACGAGGCCGTATTCGAGGCCGTAGGCGAGCAGCAGCCGGCGGCGCGTCGCGCCGAGCGTCTTCAGCACCACCGCGTCGTAGAGCCGGTGCCGGTGCCCGGCGGCGAGCGCGCCGGCGAGCACGAGCACGCTCGCGATCAGCGTAATGCTGCTCGCCGCCCGGATCGCCCGGGCGAGATCGCCGACGACCGCGTCGATCTCCGCCAGCGCCTCCTTCACCCGCACCGCGGTGATGGCCGGGAAGGCGTCGGTGATGCGGGCGAGCAGGCCGAGTTCCTTGGCGTCGTCCGCCCCGTTCGGCCAGGTGACGGTGGCCAGATCCATGTGCGGCGCGCCGGCGAACGTGTTGGGCGAGAAGACCATGAAGAAGTTGATGGCGAGCGTGCGCCACTTGATGTCCCGCAGGCTCGCGACCTTGGCCGTGATGGTGCGGCCGAGCACGTTGACCGAGACCTCGTCGCCCACCTTCAGGCCGAGCGCATCGGCAAAACGGTCCTCGAACGAGACCAGCGGCTGGCCCGAATAATCCTGCGGCCACCATTGCCCAGCGACGATCCGCGAGTTCTCCGGCAGGGTCTGCGAATAGGTGACGCCGCGGTCGCCGCGCAGCGCCCACTGCATCTCGGGATCGATCTTCACCTCGGCGGCCGGCACGCCCTTCACGCGCGTGATCGTGCCGCGCAGCATCGGCACGCGCTCGATCTCGGCGCCCGGCGCCACGGTGCCGATGAGCCCGTCGAAACGCGCCCCCTCGCTGCGCGGCACGTCGACGAAATAGAAGCTCGGCGCCTCGGCTGGCATCGCCTCGGCGAGCTGGTTGCGCACCGAGGCGTCGATCAGGGTCAGGGCAACGAGGAGAGCGAGGCCGAGGCCGAGCGACAGCACGACGGAGGGCGTCAGGGCGCCCGGCCGGTGCAGGTTGGCGATGGCGAGGCGCAGCTCGGTCGAGGCCGGGTGCGGCAGCCGCCGCGCTGCCGCCATGATGCCGAGCGCGAGCAGCCGCAGCCCGACGAAGGTGGCGAAGGCGGCGCCGGCGAAGACGAGCGCGATCCGCCGGTCGTAGGCGGCGGTAACCGAGAGGGCGACGAGGGCAGCGGTCGCGAGCAGCGTCGCGACGACATAGCGCCGGCGCGGCCAACCGCCGGTCGGCGCCACCCGGTCACGATAGAGAGCGGCGACCGGCACGTCGTGCGCGCGGCCGAGCGGCCAGAGTGCGAAGGCGAGCGCGGTGAGGAGTCCATAGATCGCCGCCAGCACCAGCTCGCGGGCGTAGACCGCCGGCGTGATCGGCAGCGGCAGCACGGCGGCAAAGCCCCAGTCGACGAGGAAGGGGAGTGCGGCGCCGATCAGAAGGCCGATCGCCGTGCCGAAAGCGGCCAGAATGCCGATCTCGACGAGGTAGAGGGCAAAGACGCGGCCGCCGGTGGCGCCGAGGCATTTCAGCGTGGCGATGACGTCGCGCTTGCGGTCGAGATAGGCGGCGACCGCGTTCGCCACCCCTACGCCGCCGACGATCAGGGCCGTGAGACCGATGATCGTCAGGAACTGCGTGAAGCGGTCGACATTGCGATCGAGCTGCGGCGCCGCGTCGGTACGCGTGCGGACCTCGAAGCCTGCATCCGGCAGCGCCGCCGTGACGGCGGCGACGGTGCGGCGCAGGTCGGCATCGCTGCGCCGCGCTTCGGGCAGCTCGACGCGATAGGTCCAGCGCACGAGGCTGCCCGGCTGCAGCATTCCGGAGGCGCGCAGCGCCGGCTCGCCGACGAGCAGCCGCGGCCCGAAGCCGATGCCGCCCGAGAGGACGTCGGGCTCGCGGGTGAGGACGGCCCGCACCTCGATCGTCGCCTGGCCGACCGTCAGCCGATCGCCGACCTTGGCGCCGAGCCGGGCGAGCAGCGC
>JAEZCD010000371.1 GCA_023430145.1 Pseudomonadota bacterium | reverse complement strand
GCGCTGACGCGGGCCGGGCTCGAGGCCGGCGGCGAGCTCGCGATCGCCGATCCGGATGCAACGCTGGCGGCCGGCGTCGTCCACGCGGCCGCGGCCGACGGTGACGGCCGCATCGTCATCGCCGTACGCGGCACCGCGATCGGCACGCTCGACGGCTTCCTCGAGCGGATGCCGGAATTCGCCCGCAGGGTGACGCTGGTGCCGGCCGGCGTGTTCGCCGCCTTCGTGCGCGACAGGTGCCGGAGCGCCATCCTCGCCTTCGCCTGCCGCGGGCCGGCGACGGTCGATCCCGCCTTCGCGTCGGGGCGGCTGCACCTCGCCATCGGCCCGCTCGCGCTCGCCATCATCGGCTTCGTCGCGGCCGTCCTGACGCTGCCGGAGGTGACGGCGCGCGCCCTCGAGCTGACGCTCGCGGCGATCTTTCTCGGCATGGGCGCGCTGCGGCTGGGGGCCGCGATGGTGCCGCGGCTCGCCTCACCGCGCGCGCCGCCGGTGCCGGACGAGGAGTTGCCGGACTACACGATCCTCGTCCCGCTCTACCGCGAGGCGCGGGTCGTGCGCGATCTCGTTCATGCGCTCGGCCGGCTCGACTATCCGGCGGCCAAGCTCGACATCAGGCTGCTGCTCGAGGAGGACGACCTCGCGACCCGCATGGCGGCCGGCATGCTGGAGCTCGGGCCGCCGTTCCAGATCGTGCTGGTGCCGCCGGCCTGGCCGCGCACGAAGCCGAAGGCGCTGAATGTCGGCCTCCTCGGCGCCCGCGACGGGCTGCTTGTCGTCTACGACGCGGAGGACCGGCCGGAGCCGGATCAGCTCCGCCGCGCCGCCGCCGCGTTTCGCCGCTCGCCCGAGACCGCCTGCCTGCAGGCCGCGCTCGCCATCGACAATGCCGAGCCGCGCTGGATCGCGCGCCTGTTCGCGCTCGAATACGCCGCCAACTTCGACGCGCTGCTGCCGGCGCTCGAAAGACTCGACCTGCCGCTGCCGCTCGGCGGCTCCTCGAACCATTTTCGCGTCGAGGCGCTGCGCCGCGCCGGCGCCTGGGATCCGGAGAACGTCACCGAGGATGCCGATCTCGGCTTCCGTTTCGCCCGCCTCGGCTACCGCTGCGGCACGCTCGCCTCGACCACCTTCGAGGAGGCGCCGGCGGACATCCTGCCCTGGATCCGCCAGCGCACGCGCTGGATGAAGGGCTTCATGGTGACCTGGGCGGTGCATGCGCGCTCGCCGAAACGGCTCGCCGCCGAGCTCGGCTGGCGGCGGGCGCTCGTCGTGCAGCTCCTGTCGATCGGCGTGCCGCTGGCCGCGGTCGCCCATCTCGCGCTGCTCGTCATCGTGCCGATCCAACTCCTCGCCGGCACCTTCCTCGCCGGCGGCGGCATCATCGGCTTTCTCGCCGGCGTCCTCACCTGCGCGGCGCTGTCGGTCGGCTATCTCGGGGCGCTGGCGCTCTTCGTTCGCGGGGCGGTTCGCCGCCGCCGCCCCGATCTGCTGCTCTCCGCGCCGCTGCTGCCGGTCTACTGGATGATGCTCGGCGCCGCCGCGCTGCGGGCCGTCCGGCAGCTCGGCGGCGCGCGCCGCGCCGCCTGGGAGAAGACCGAGCACGGCAGGGAGCCGCGCCGGCTCGGACCCGGCGTCAGAGCTGCTTCCGCAATTCCGCGGCGGCTTCGTCGGGGCTTCGCTTCAGGTTGAAGGGCGCGACGAAGCGGCCCTGCTTATCCATCAGATAGATCACGGCGGTGTGGTCCATCGAGTAGTCGCCGTCCTCGCGCGGCACTTTCCGCGCATAGGCCCGGTAGCGGCGCGCCGTCTCCATCACCTCCTCGACCGTGCCGGAGAGCCCGCGGATCGCCGGGTTGAAGTTCGACAGGTAGGTCTTCAGCACCTCGGGCGTGTCGCGCTCCGGGTCGACGCTGACGAACAGCGCCGCCGTGCGATCGGCATCGGGCCCGAGCCGGTTCATCACCTCGCTCATCTCGAACAGCGCCGTCGGGCAGACGTCCGGGCAATGCGTGAAGCCGAAGAAGACGAGGAACGGTCTTCCGGCGAAATCCTTGTCGGAGACCCGCTTGCCGTCCTGGTCGGTGAGCGTGAAGGGGCCGCCGACCGTCGACGGCTGGGTTGCCGCTGTCGTCGTAACGGCAGGCGCGCGCCAGAGGCGCTCGAGGCTCCAGGCCAGGAGGCCGGCGCCGGCGATGAAGACGACGAGCCCCGCGGCGAGGGCGGCACGGTTGCGCATGCGGGCGGATCGATCTCAGAAGCAGGTGAGGATGGCGTTCACGGCGCTCTCGAGGAAGATTCCGGCACCCTCGCTCGCCCACAACGCGACGCCGGCGCCCACCGCGAGCAGCGCGCCGGCGATCGCGAGGGCCACGGCCACGCGGCCGCCGAGCGGCGCGCTCTCGGCGGCGGTCGCATTCGTCTCGAGGTCCGGCGCGGACATCACGAAAACTCCTCGCCCGGAGATTTAGGCGCGCGAGGGTGGAGGATCAACCGCGGTAAGTGTCGCGGCGTCGGGACCGGCGTCCGTTCGCTTCGCGACGCCCGATGACCGCGACGTGCCGGTCAGCCGCCGATCCGGCGCATGATGCCGGCCGCGACGCCACGCCGCCGGCGGGGCACGAGCCTCGCCTAGACGATCTTGAAATCCCCCGGCTTCCAGTCGGGCACCGGGTATTTCGGGTCCATGCGCTCCAGCGTCTCGCGGACGATGACGGCGACGGTCTTGTTGCGCACCCATTCGCGGTCGGCCGGGATGACGTACCAGGGCGCCCACTCGGTCGAGCAGCGCGTCAGGGCGATCTCGTAGGCCTCCATGAAGGCGTCCCAGCGCTTCCTGTCGTCGAGATCGCCGGCCCGGAACTTCCAGCGCTTGTGCGGCTCGTCGAGACGCTCCTGCAGCCGCTTCGCCTGCTCGCTCTTGGAGATGTGCAGCATGAACTTCAGGATCGTCGTGCCGTTCTCGACGAGCGTCTTCTCGAGCTCGTTGATCTGCCGGTAGCGGCGCTCGATGTCGGCCTCGGGCGCCAGCTTGTGCACCTTCACCGCCAGCACGTCCTCGTATTGCGAGCGGTTGAAGATGCCGATCGTGCCGCGCTTGGGGCAGGCGAGGTGCACGCGCCACAGATAGTCGTGCGCACGCTCCTCCTCGCTCGGCACGCCGAACGGGGTGACCGTGACGCCGAGGGGGCTCGTCGTGCTGAAGACCTTGCGGATGGTCCCGTCCTTGCCGCTCGTGTCGGTCCCCTGGAGGATCACCAGGAGGGCGCGCCGGCGCTCGGCGAACAGCCTGTCCTGCAACAGATCGATCGCCGCGGCATCCTCCTCGAGCGCCAGCTTCGTCTCCTCTTTGCCGGGTAGCCCGAGCGTGTCGTCGGGTTCGCGATGGGCGAGCCGCGCGGGCGATCCCGGCGGCACGAGCAGGCGACGGATGGCGGCGGCATCGGGCTGGTTCATCGAGTGGCCTTCCGATCGGGGCCGGCCGGGCGCCGGCCGACATCGGCGGCGACGCTACACCAAGTCGACAAAGCGCACCCGCCGGCCGCTCCCGCCCGGTTCGTGACCGCAATGCGGCGGCAATGCGGTCGACGCGGTCGGCGACTTCGACGACACTCCGCCGCGAGTCGAGCCCGGGGAGGAAGCGTGAGGGGCGCGCCTTCCGACGGCGCTCCGCGAGATTCTCGAAGGACAGCCCGCGCATGAAGGTTGCACCCTATCCGCTGCAATGGCCGGACGGGTGGCCTCGCACCCCGCCCGAGCTGCGGCAGGAGCGGCGCTACCGGCCGGGCCGCAACTATTCGGACCGGCGCTCGTTCTGGACCTTCGCCGAGGCGCGGGTGGCGCTGCTCGAGGAGCTCGCTGGGCTCGGCGCCCGCGACGTCGTCATCTCCTCCAATTACGAGCTGCGCCGCGACGGAAGGCTGCGCGCCGGCGGCCGCACGCCCGAGGACGGCGGGGTCGCGGTCTACTTCAGCCTCGAGGGCCGGCCGAGCGTCCTCGCCTGCGACCGGCACGGCTGGGCGGCCGAGAACGTCAAAGCCGTCGCCATGGCCGTCAAGGCGCTCGGCCTCGTCGAGAGGCACGGCGGCAGCGAGATTTTCGAGCGCTCGATGCGCGGCTTCGCCATCCGGTCCGCGAACGGCACCTGGTGGAGTGTGCTCGGCGTCGAGGAGACGGCGAGCCGCGAGGCGATCGAGGCCGCTTTCCGCGAGCGCGCTCGCGAGCACCATCCCGATCTCGGCGGCTCGCCCGAGAAGATGGCCGAGCTCAACGCGGCCCGAGAGACGGCGCTGCGACGGCGGGCGTGAGGCTCGACAGCCAACCGATCAGCCGGGGAACGTCGCGCGTCGCAGGCGCCGATAGAGCAGGCCCTGGCCGACGACGCGGGCGCCGAGGAACAGGAGCAAGGCCGCCCACAGCCCGTGATTGCCGAAGGCCGGCATCAGCAGCGCCCAGGCGAGCAGGAAGACGGCGACCGCGGCCACCATCAGGTTGCGCATCGCCACCGACCAGGTGGCGCCGATGTAGATGCCGTCGAAGATGTAGGCCATGGCGCCGACGACCGGGATGGCGGCCGCATAGGGGAGGAATTCCCGCGCCGTCTCCCGCACCTCCGGGCTCTTTGTCATGAAGTCGATCAGCGCATCGCCGCTGGCGAGAAAGGCGAGGCTGACGAGGAGCGAGATGCCGACGGCCCAGAGAGCGGAGAGCCGCGCCGCGCGGTCGAAGGCGCGCCGGTCGCGGGCCCCGACCGCGACCCCGCCGAGCTGCTCCGCGGCGGTGGCGAAGCCGTCGAGCAGATAGGCGCCGGTCACCGCGAGATTGTACAGCACGGCGTTCGCGGCGAGGATCGCGTCGCCGCTTTTGGCGCCCTGGGCGGCGAAGAAGGTGAAGACGAAGATCAGCGCCAGCGTGCGCACGAAGACGTCGCGGCTGACCACCATGGTCATGACGAGCTTGCCGCGGTCGAGCACGATCGCGAGGTCGATGCCGGGCCATGGCCGCAGCGTCCGCAGCACGAGGGTCGCCCCGAGCGCCAGCGTCGCCGCCTCGCCGACGATTGTGCCGGCCGCCGTGCCCTCGACGCCCCAGCCGAGGCCGAGCACGAAGACGAGGTTGCAGGCGATGTTGACGGCGTTGAGGAACACCGTCAGCAGAAGGCCGACGCCGGCCTGGCCGCGGCCGAGGAACCAGCCGAGAATGGCGAAGTTGGCGAAGGTCAGCGGCGCCGACCAGACGCGGATGTCGAAATAGCTCCTCGCCGCCGCCTCGGTCGCCACGGTGCCCTCGATGAGCCCGAACGCCGCCCAGGCGATCGGCACCTGCAGCGCCACCACCGCGACCCCGCAGACAAGGGCCAGCAGCAGCGCCCGGAAGAGCGCCGCACGCTCCTCGCGCCGATCGCCGGCGCCCACCGCCTGCGCGGCGAGCGCGGTCGTCGCCATGCGCAGGAAGGCGAAGGGCCAGAAGACGAAGTCGAAGATCACCGCGCCGAGCGCGACGCCGGCCAGGAGGTGGGCGGCGCCGAGCTGGCCGATGACGGCCGTGTCGGCGATGCCGAGCATCGGTGTCGACACGTTGGCGAGCATCATCGGCACGGCGATGCCGAGCACCCGCCGATGCGTGATCTCGACGGGCGGCGGCGACGGCGCCGCGCCCTCGTAGGCCCCGCGCACGGATCAGTTCCGCGAGCCGGCCTTCATGAGGCGGATGACGAGCCAGACCGGGAAGACGATCACCGCGCCGAGCAGGAAGTAGCGGATCACCGACTGGATCAGCTCGGCGGAGTTGGCGACGATGCTCTCGAGCAGGTGCCGGAACGCACCGACCAGGTTGCGCGGGTCGAGGCCGAGGGCGGCGAAGACGACGCCGATGACGATCGACAAGAGCGCGAGGCGCAGCAGCACCATGCCGGGCGGACCGCCGAAGAAGCGCGTCACGGGATCGGGGCGGGGCGGCTGTGGCGGCTGCGGCTCGACGGGGTAGGTCATGGCTCGTGCTCTAGCACGCGGCGACGCCGGTCGCGACCCGGAGCGCGTGCGAGCCCTCAGCGGGCGAGGAGATCGGCGAGGTCGCCCTTGCAGCGGATTTCGATCGTCGCGAGACCGAGCCAGCCAGCGAGCAGCGCCAGCTCGGCGCCTAGCGCGCCCGCCACCTCGGCGGCTTCGTTCCCGGGCTCGAGATGGGCCGCATGCACGAGCAGCGTTCGCGCGGCGCGGTCGGCCTTCAGGTCGACGCGGGCGGCGATCTTTTCGCCGAACAGGAACGGCAGCACGTAGTAGCCGTGCTCGCGCTTGTGGGCCGGCGTGTAGATCTCGATGCGGTAGCGGAAGCCGAACAGCCGCTCCGCCCGGTCGCGCTCCCACAGCAGGGGGTCGAACGGCGAGACGAGCGCGGCTGCACGCGGCCTCCTGGAGGCGGCGCCCGGTACGATGAACGCCGGCTGCCGCCATCCCTCCACCCGCGCCGGTACGAGCGCGCCGTGCTCGACGAGCTCGGCGATGCGGGCGGTGGCATCCTCGGGGCCGATCCGCCAATAGGCGCGCAGATCGCCGACGGTGGCGACGCCGAGCGCACCCGCGGCGACCATCAGCAGGCTGCGCTGCGCCTCGGCCTCGGTCGGCTCGGGCAGCGCGAAGGCGTCGGGGAGCACGCGCTCGGTGAGGTCGTAGACGCGCTCGAAGCCGCGCCGCGTCCTGGTCGTCACTAGGCCGGCCCAGAACAGCCACTCGAGCGCCCGCTTGCCCTCGCTCCAGCCCCACCAGCCGCCGCTCGCACGGCCGCCCTCGCCGAGCTCGCGCGCGGCGAGGGGGCCGCGCCGCTCGATCTCGCCGAGCACCGCGTCGACGAAGTCCGCCCGCTCCTCGCGAAAGCGCTTGAGGCCGCCATAGATGCCGATCCCGGCGCGGGCGCGCGCCATCCGCCAGCGCAGGGCCGGGAAGAGGTCGGTGCGGACGAGGCAGGCTTCGTGCCCCCAATACTCGAACAGGCTGCGCTTGCGCCCCCAGGCGGCGCGGTCGAGCAGCGCCGGGTCATAGCCGCCGAGCCGCGAAAAACCCGGCATGTAGTGGGCGCGGGCGAGCACGTTGACCGAGTCGATCTGCACCATGCCGAGCCGGTCGAGCATGGCGGCGAGGGCGGCCGGCCCGGGGCGCCTCGGGCGTGGCGCGGCGAGACCGGCGGCGCCGAGCGCGATGCGGCGCGCCTGGCGGAGCGACAGATCGAGCGCTGGTCGGACGGCCGTGTCGTTCACGAGGCGAGCGATGCACCGAACAGGTCGGGGACCTGCGAATGCCGGCGCTCGATCTCGAGCAGCCGCAGCTTCAGCCGCGTGCCGGTATGGGCGGAGAAGCCGCCCGTCCTGCCGCCCGCCGCCAGCACGCGGTGGCAGGGCACGATGACCGGCACCGGGTTCTTGCCGAGCGCCTGGCCGACCGCGCGCGCCGCGCCCGGATCGCCGAGGCGGCTCGCGATCTCGCCATAGGTCATGGTCGATCCCGGCGGGATTTTGCGGGCGATCTCGTAGACCTGCCGGTGGAACTCGGGCTTGCCGGCAAGATCGACGGCGACACCGAGGAGATCGCGGTCCTCGCCTTCGAGCAGGGCGATCACGTCCTCGATCGCCGCTTGCACCTCCGCCGGGGGATCCGCCTCCTCGGCCGCGTGCCGCTCGCGGATACGCCGCGCCGTCACGGCCGGGCTCGCCTCCGGCAGCTGGAAGCCGACGATGCCGGCCGTGCCCCAGGCGATGGCGCAGGTGCCGATCGGCGTCTCGAACAGAGCGAACCCGGTCATCGTCCGGCTCCCGCCGGCGTCCGGTCGAGCCAGTCGCGAACCGCGGCGAAGACGTCGCGGAACATGGCCTCGGTCAGAACGCCCGTGTTCGTATTGTAGCGCGAGCAATGATAGCTCGAAAACAGCCGCACGGGGCCGACGTCCTGGGCTTTTCCATGCCCGAACAGGTGTCGCGCGCGCACCGCGCCGAGCGCGGCCACCGTGCTCTCGTGCGCGATGCGGCCGAGCGCGACGATGGCGCGCAGATCGGGCAGGGCGGCGATCTCGGCGGCGAGGAAGCCGCGGCAGGTGGCGATCTCTGTCCCGGTCGGCTTGTTCTCCGGCGGCACGCAGCGCACGGCGTTGACGATCCGCGCGCCGGTGAGGACGAGGCCGTCCTCGGGATGCATGCGGTAGGCGCCCTCGGCGAAGCCGAAGTCGAGCAGCGTCGCGTAGAGGAGGTCGCCGGCATAGTCGCCGGTGAACGGCCGCCCGGTCCGGTTGGCGCCGCGCAGCCCCGGCGCGAGGCCGACGATCAGCAGTGGAGCCGAGGCCGGGCCGAAGGAGGGGACGGGCGCATTGTGCCAGCCGGGCTCGAGCGCCCGCCAGCGCTGGCGGAACGCGACGAGGCGCGGGCAGAGCGGGCAGTCGCGCGGCGGCGCCGGGATCGACGGGACGTCGCGCAGGCGCGCCTCAGGCATCCCCGTTGTCGGCGGACACGGCAGCGCGGGCATAGGCGCGCTGCTGGCGCTCGGCGGGATCGCGGCCGATCTTCTGGATCAGCTCGGCGAGGTCGATGAAGTGGTCCGCCTGGCGGCGCAGCTCGTCGGCGATCATCGGCGGCTGCGTCGACACGGTCGAGACGACGCTGACCCGGCAGCCGCGCCGCTGCAGCGCCGCGACGAGCGGGCGGAAATCACCGTCGCCCGAGAACAGGATGATGTGGTCGACATGCTCGGCGACCTCGAGCGCGTCGATGGCGAGCTCGATGTCGAGGCTGCCCTTCACGCGCCGGCGGCCGAGCGCGTCGGTGAACTCCTTGGTCGGCTTCGTCACGACCGCGTAGCCGTTGTAGTCGAGCCAGTCGAGCAGCGGCCGGATCGTCGAGTTCTCCAGATCCTCGTTCAGCGTCGTGTAGTAGAACGCACGCAACAGGTGTCCGCGACCCTGGAATTCACGCAGCAGCCGGCGGAAATCGATGTCGAAGCCGAGGCCTCTGGCGGTTGCGTAGAGGTTGGCCCCGTCGATGAACAGGGCGAGGCGCTCGTTCGGGTAAAACATGGAACAACTCTTCGAATGAATCCGAGGCGATCAACCCGAATCGCCGGGGGCGGGGGGGCGCGGGGCCGTT
>JAEZCD010000213.1 GCA_023430145.1 Pseudomonadota bacterium | reverse complement strand
CTAGGTCGTGGACTCATAATGTTTGAGCCAGATGCGCGCTGATGCGAGCAGGACGGCGGCGAGGAAGTTGCGCGCGAGCTTGTTGTAACGTGTGGCGATGCCGCGGAAGTGTTTCAGGCGATTGAAGAAGCGCTCGATCAGGTTGCGGTTGCGGTAGAGTTCGCGATCGACCGAGCGGACGATGCGGACGTTGCTTTGGGATGGGATATGCGCCGTGGCGCCGTCGGCTTCCAGCGCCGCGATGACCGCGCGGCCGTAGTAGCCGCGATCGGCAACCACGTCACCGGTCAGCGCGAGCGGTGCGACGAGCTCCGGTGCAGCGGTCTTGTCGGAGGCCTGGCCCTGGGTGAGCATCAGCCGCACCGGCAGGCCGCGCCGGTCCACGACCGCATGGATCTTGGTGCTCAACCCTCCACGGGAGCGACCGATGGCGTGATCCTCGCCCCCCTTTTTCCACCGGCGGCGTGCTGGTGGGCGCGGACGATGGAGCTGTCGATCAGGTGCAGAGAGCCGGGCGATCGCTCGGCCAATGCCTCGAAGACCCGTAGCCAGACGCCGGCCTTCGCCCACCTGTTGTAGCGGTTGTAGACCGTCGTCCGCGGCCCGTACCGCTCGGGTAGATCACGCCAGGGAGCACCGGTGCGCAGGATGTAAAAGATCCCGTCGATGACCCGCCGGTCGTCCACCCGTGCGACGCCGCGCGGCTTGTTCGGCAACAGTGGCGCGATGATCGCCCATTCCAGATCGGTCAGATCGTGCCGTCCCATCATCAAGCCCCCCGATGGAGAGCTTGAATCACGATAACCCATCCGAGGGTAGCCCCTTTATGGGTTCACGACCTAACCGGAGCATCCCGCAGCGCGCGATGCGCTTGGCCTGACCGCGTTCTTGAGGCGGCGATAGGGGCGCTCCGCGACTTTCACGTGGTCGGGCGAAGGAAGACCCGAGGTTTCAGTGATGTGTGCAGTTGCGCGCGGCGACCGGATGAGGTTAAAAACTCGTCTACAGGCAACGGTCGGAGGGTCGGAAGGGCAAGTTTCCGAGGCGACGCTGAGTGCCAACGATTCGCTGATCTGCCCCAAGCAACATGAACTTCGCGCATTCCACGAGTCGTTCAGA
Source organism: Pseudomonadota bacterium (assembly GCA_023430145.1). Lineage (GTDB taxonomy): Bacteria > Pseudomonadota > Alphaproteobacteria > Rhizobiales > Methylopilaceae > JAEZCD01. The sequence goes on along the minus strand of JAEZCD010000213.1, from coordinate 8,267 downwards.
TCGCTCCGATTGGCAAGTTCTTGCAAATCATCTGAGGAACGTCGCCCATTTGGCGGCGGTACGCGGCGAGAAGTTCGGAGCTCGTGCAGCGGCCGGCCTAGCCGGCTGGTTGCACGATCTCGGCAAGTACGCCGAAGAGTTTCAGATTTACATCCAGGGTCGTGGTCCGGGGAGAGTGGATCATTCTACAGCCGGCGCGCGGATCGCGCTCGATCTCTCTCGCTCGGGCGCGCATTCCGACCGGCTGATGTCGGACCTGATTGCTTATGCCGTGGCCGGCCACCATGCGGGATTGCCGGACCGGCATGGAGGAGCCGCGAGCCTGGAAATGCGGATGAGAGGCGCCGCCGCGCCGCTTGATCCAATCTGGAAGACAGAGGTCACGCCGGTCACCACGACCCTCTTTCCGCCGCGCTTTCGCTGGCATGTGGACAAGTCTCGCGTTTTCTTCCAGTTCGGCATGCTCGGCAGGATGATCTTCTCCTGCCTAATCGATGCCGACCGCATTGATACAGAGCGCTTCTATGCGCGCATCGAGGGCCGCGCGGTCGATCGAGAGTGGCCGAAGTTGCCGGATATTCTACCGCGCCTGACAGCCGCCTTCGATGCGTACATGGCGGCGAAGCAGGCGAGCGCCGCGACCACGCCGGTGAATCGCCTGCGAGCAGAAATCCTCACGGCGCTACGCGAGAAGGCTACGGCGCCGCGCGGCGTGTTCACGCTCAGCGTTCCGACCGGCGGCGGCAAGACGCTGGCCTCGCTCGGTTTCGCGCTCGACCACGCCCGGCATCACGGCATGCAGCGCATCGTCACGGCCATCCCGTTCACTTCCGTCATCGACCAGACGGCGAGCATCTTTCGCGAGGTGCTCGGCGATGAGGTCGTGCTCGAACATCATTCGGCAATCGAACAGGAGCGACCGCACGCGGACGAAGGGCGCGACGAAAGGCTTCGCCTCGCCATGGAGGATTGGGCCGCTCCGATCGTCGTGACGACCAATGTCCAGCTTCTCGAAAGCCTGTTCGCCGACCGACCGTCGCGCTGCAGGAAGCTGCACAATCTCGCCAATGCGGTGATCGTCCTCGACGAAGCACAGACAATCCCGCTGCATGTCCTGCGGCCGTCGGTCGCCGCGCTAGACGAGCTCGCCCGAAACTACGGCTGCACGATCGTGCTTTGCACGGCGACGCAACCCGCTCTGGCAGCGCCGGACTTCGAGGGCGGTTTCGAGCTCGGGCCGGCAAGCGAACTAGCGCCCGAGCCGCCGGCGCTGCACCGGGCCCTGCGGCGTTTCACAGCGCATTTCGTCGGCGAGATGTCGGACGCCGATCTTGTCGCTGTGTTCACTGGGCACTTGCAGGCACTGACGATCGTCAACAGCCGCAAGCACGCGTTGGCGCTCTATCGGGCGGCTGTCGCGGCCGGCCTCGAGGGCGCGATCCATCTGACGACGCGGCAGACCGCTGCCGATCGTCGAATCGTTCTCGCCCAGGTGAGGCGGCGCCTCGCCGCCGGCGAGCCCTGTCGGCTGATCGCTACGAGCCTCGTCGAGGCCGGCGTCGACCTGGATTTCCCGCGCGTCTGGCGCGCTGAGGCCGGCCTCGACCAGATCGCGCAAGCGGGCGGCCGGTGTAATCGCGAGGGCCGCAGACGCCTCGAGGACAGCATCCTCACGGTGTTCCGCCCGGCCGAGGCGAAACCGCCGCGCGAGATCGCCGGCCTTATCGGCGACATGGCACGAATGAAGGCCGATCATGCGGACGATCCGCTCTCGCCGGCGGCGATGCGCGACTATTTCGGCGAGGTCTATTGGCGAAAGGGTGAGCGCGGGCTCGACAGCATCCAGGCCGAGGACATGGATGGTGGCAACCTGAGGATCGCGGTGATGGGCAGCTTTCGAGGAGGCTCCGGGGCGAGCGATTTCGCCTATCGCACGGTGGGCCGGGGCTTCCGGTTGATCGAGAGCGGGCTGGCACCGGTGATCGTCGCGACCGACCGCGCCTCCAGGGAAGCGCTCCGCCACCTGCGCGAGAACCGCCTGACTCCCGGCAGGGCTGCGCAGCGCCTGCAGCGATACACTGTCCAGGTGCCACCGGCGGACCGGCGCAAGCTGATCGGCAACGGCCACGTCCGGTTCGTGGAGGGATTCGTCGACCAGTTCGCAGTCCTCGTCACCGAAAGCCTCTATTCGCGCGAGATCGGTCTCCTCTGGGAGGACGCCGATTATCTTGGTCTCGAGGAAACGATCGTCTAGGTTGTGATGTGGAAAGAGGTCTCGGGGGAAGTCGATGTCCTATGGGGTGAGGCTGCGCGTGTCGGGCGAGTACGCCTGCTTCACCCGGCCCGAGATGAAGGTCGAGCGCGTCTCCTACGACGTCATGACGCCCTCGGCCGCGCGCGGCATCCTCGAGGCGATCCACTGGAAGCCGGCGATCCGCTGGATCGTCGACGAAATTCATGTGCTGAAGCCGATCCGTTTCCAGTCGATCCGGCGCAACGAGGTCGGCGCCAAGGCGCCGACGGGCAAAATCCGGCAGGCGATGACTGCGGGCAGCCTGGAAGGGCTGGCGCTCATCATCGAAGACAACCGGCAACAGCGCGCCGCCACCGTGCTTGCCGACGTCGACTACGTGATCTGCGCGCACTTCGAGCTGACCGAAAGGGCCGACGAGACGGACAGCGAAGGCAAGCACCTCGACATCTTCAACCGCCGCGCCCGCAAAGGGCAGTGCTTCCACCAGCCCTGCCTCGGCACGCGCGAATTCGTCGCCCGCTTCGACCTGGTCGAAGCCGGGGACCCGCTTCGGCCGGCGATCGAGGAGACGCGCGACCTCGGTTTCATGTTGTTCGACATCGACCATGCCGGGGACCGCGTTTCCATGTTCTTCCGCGCGAAGCTGGACAAGGGCGTGATGAAGGTGCCGCCGCCGGACTCGCCGGAGATCAGGCGGTGAGCGCGCTCGCATCCCTCGTCCGTGCCTATGATCGCCTGGCGACGCGCGGCGAGGTGCCGGCCTTCGGCTATTCGCAGGAGAAGATCGGCTTCCTCGTCTCGCTGAACGCCGACGGGACGGTCGCCGGGCCGCCGATCGACCTGCGGGAGGCAGAGGGAAAGCGCTCGCCACGGCCGATGGAGGTGCCCCAGCCGGTGAAGCGCACCTCCGGCATCGCTCCGAATTTCCTCTGGGACAAGACGGCCTACGTGCTCGGCGTCACCGCGGGCGGGGGCAAGCGGACGACCGAGGAGCACGCGGCGTTCGTCAAACGGCACCGCGACCTGCTCGCCGGCACCGATGACGCGGGCCTCGGCGCCCTCCTGAAGTTCATCGAAGCGTGGACGCCGGGAGACTTCGCCCGCCTCGGCTGGCCCGAGGAGATGAAGGATCAGAACGTCGTTTTCGCGCTGGAGAGCGAGCGGACGCAGAACATCCGCATTCATGATCGACCGGCCGCGCGCGAGCTCTGGGCGAGGATTGCGGGCGCCGCGGCGAAATCGGAGTTCGCATGCCTCGTCACGGGCGAACGCGGGCCGGTGGCGCGCCTGCATCCCTCGATCAAGGGCGTCTGGGGGGCGCAGACCGCCGGCGCCTCCATCGTCTCCTTCAACCTCGACGCCTTCACCTCCTACGGCCACGAGCAGGGCGACAACGCGCCGGTCTCGGAGGGCGCCGCCTTCGCTTACACGACCGCGCTCAATCGTTTCCTCGAAAGGGGCAGCGGCCACCGCATACAGATCGGCGACGCCTCGACCGTGTTCTGGGCCGACGCCGCCGATGCCGAAGCGGCGACGGATGCCGAGGACGTCTTCGAGGCCTTCTTCGCGCCCGACGAGAAAGTCGAGACGGGAAAGGTCGCCGCGATCCTCAAAGCGATCCACGACGGGCTGCCGATCGAGGAACTGCGACCGAGCCTCGCGCCCGGGGTCCGATTCTTCGTCCTCGGCCTCGCACCGAACGCCTCCCGGCTCTCGGTGCGCTTCTACCTCGAGGACGATTTCGGCGTCATCGCCGAGCGCTATGCCGCGCACGTCGCCCGCATGCGGGTCGAGCCGCCGCCGCACCTGGCGATGCCATCGATGTGGCGGCTCCTAATCGAGTTGGCGACGCTGCGCAGGAGCGAGAACATTCCCCCGAATCTGGCCGGCGAGTGGATGCGCGCCATCCTCACCGGCGGCCGCTATCCGCTCACGCTGCTCTCGACCCTGCTCATGCGGCTGCGCGCCGACGGGGACGTCAACGCGCTGCGCGTGGCGATCATCAAGTCGGTTCTGATCCGCAACTTCGAAGATACTTTCGAAAGGGAGGTGCCGGTGTCGTTCGACCCCGAAAACGACGAGCCGGGCTACCTGCTCGGCCGGCTGTTCGCCGTCTACGAGCAGATCCAGACCGCCGCGCTTGGCGGCAACGTCAACGCCACGATCAAGGACAAGTTCTACGGCGCTGCGGCCTCGCAGCCGCGAAAAGTCTTTCCCATGCTCGACAAGGGCTCGAAGCCGCATCTCTCGCGGCTCAGCAAGGAAAAGAAGGGCTACCAGGTCGTGCTGGAGAGGAAGGTCGCCGAGATCATGGAGAAGCTGTCTCCGGGCAGGGATCCGTTCCCCGCGCATCTGCCGGATCGGCAGCAGGGGCTGTTCGCGCTCGGCTACCACCACCAGCGCTTCGCCAAGAGGGACAGCAAGGACGAGACGTCCGTCGTCGAGGAGGCCGCCGCGTGAAACCGCTCGAGAACCGCTACGACATCGTTTTCCTGTTCGACGTCACCAACGGCAACCCGAACGGCGATCCGGATGCCGGCAACCTGCCGCGCATGGATCCGGAGACCAATATCGGCCTCGTCAGCGACGTGTCGCTGAAGCGCAAGATCCGGAACTATGCGGACATCGCCCGCAGCGGCGAGAGCCGCTACGGCATTTATGTCGAGGAGGGCGCGATTCTCAACGAGAAGCACCGCGAGGCCTACAAGGCGGTGCGGCCGGGCAACGACAAGGTTGGCAAGGACGCCAAGCTCAATCCGCAGAGCGATGCCGAGGCGAAGGCGCTGACGCGCTTCATGTGCGACAATTTCTTCGACGTGCGCGCCTTCGGTGCGGTGATGTCGACCGGCATCAATTGCGGCCAGGTGCGTGGGCCGGTGCAGGTCGCCTTCGCGCGCTCGGTGCAACCGGTCATGCCGCTCGAGATCTCCATCACACGTATGGCGGCGACCAGCGAGAAGGAGAAGGCAGACCGCGAGAAGTCCACCGAGGGCGACGAGCGGACCGACAACCGTACCATGGGCCGCAAGCACATCGTCCCTTACGGCCTCTATCGCGCGCATCTGTTCGTCAGCGCCAAGCTCGCCGAGCGCACCGGCTTCTCGGAGGCCGACCTCGGTCTGCTGTTCGAGGCGCTCGAGAACATGTTCGAGCACGACCGCTCGGCCGCGCGCGGCGAGATGGCGGCGCGCAAGCTCGTCGCCTTCAAGCACGCCTCGCCGCTCGGCAATGCCAAGGCGCACGAATTGTTCGACCGCGTGATCGTGCGACGAAAATTCGGCGACGATCTCTACGACCTCGACAGCGACCGACTCGACAATCTGCCGCCGGCGCGCCGCTTCGCCGACTACGCCGTGACCGTCGAGCGGACCAGCTTGCCCGAGGGCGTGGAGATCATCGAGCGCGTGTGAAAGCGCCGCGATGGCCGTCGCGGTCGCTGACCCCCGCGCCGAGGACGACCTCGTGCCACTCTCGGCGCTGCAGCACTATCTGTTCTGCCCACGGCAATGCGCGCTGATCCATGTCGAGCGGCTGTGGGCGGAGGACGGCGCCACGGCCGAGGGTCGCGTCCTGCACGAGCGGGTGGATGCGGGCGGCACCGACAGCCGCCCGGGCTTGCGGGTCGCCCGCGGCGTCGCCTTGCGCTCGTTCGCGCTCGGCGTCGCCGGCAAGGCGGACGTTGTCGAGTTCTCGGGCCGGCCGCCGCGCCCGTTCCCGGTCGAGTACAAGCGCGGCAAGCCGAAGTCGCACCGCGCGGATGAGGTCCAGCTCTGCGCACAGGCGATCTGCCTCGAAGAGATGCTCGGCGGCGAGGTGCCGGCGGGCGCCCTGTTCTCCGGCACGACGCGCCGTCGCCGTGACGTCGTCTTTGATGCCGAGCTTCGCCGGCTCACAGCTGCCACCGCCGCCGCGGCGCGCGCCGACATTCTGGCCGGCCGGACGCCGCCGCCGGTCTTCACGCCGGCATGCCGAAAATGCTCGTTGGAAGACTTGTGTCGGCCCGACCGGCTCCAGCGGCCGCCGAAGATCGCCCGCTGGCTCGCCGCGCAACTCGCCGGCTGAACGGAACGCCCGGCGGTGAAGCGCCTGCTCAACACGCTCTACGTGACGAGTGAGGGTGCGTGGTTGCGCAAGGACGGCCAGAACCTGGTCGTGGAGGTGGAGGGTGCCGAGCGGGGGCGTGCGCCGCTCCACATGCTCGCCGGCGTCGTCAGTTTCGCGCGGGCCGGCGCCTCGCCGGCGCTGCTCGCCGCCTGCGCCGAGGCCGGGATCACCGTGTCTCATCTCGAGCCGAACGGCCGCTTTCTCGCTCGCGTCGAAGGCGCACGCAGCGGCAACGTCCTCCTCCGCCGCGCGCAGTTCCGGATCGCCGACGATGCCGAGAGTCGCACGCCGATCGTTCGCGCCGTCGTCGCCGCCAAGGCCGCCAACCAGCGGACGGTACTGCGCCGCGCGCTGCGCGACCACGGCGACGGCATGCCCGCGGACGACAGCAAGGCGCTCGCCGCCGCCGGACGGCGGCTCGGAGATATCATCCGCCGAACGCTCGTCGCGACCTCCGTCGATGGCCTGCGCGGGCTTGAGGGCGAAGCGGCGCTCGTCTACTTCGCCGTCTTCGATCGGCTGGTGCGCAGCGACGATCCCGCCTTCGCCTTCAACGGTCGCTCGCGACGGCCGCCGCTCGACCGCATAAATGCGCTGCTCTCGTTCCTGTACGCCATGCTCGGCCACGACTGTCGCTCGGCGCTCGAGGCGCACGGGCTCGATCCGCAGGTCGGCTTCCTGCATGCGGATCGGCCCGGGCGGGCCGGGCTCGCGCTCGATCTCATGGAGGAGCTGCGCCCCGTCCTCGCCGATCGGCTGGCGCTCAGCCTCGTCAACCGGCGGCAGCTCACGGCCGGCGACTTCGTCGTCGAGGAGGCCGGCGGCGTTCGCCTCGGCGACGACGCGCGGCGCCGGGTGCTTGTCGCCTGGCAGGAAAGGAAGCGGGGCGAGCTGCGTCATCCCTTCCTCGACGAGACAATCCCGCTTGGTCTCCTCGGCCATGTCCAGGCGCAGCTGCTCTGCCGGCATTTGCGCGGCGATCTCGACGGCTATCCGGCCTTCGTTTGGAAGTAGTCCGCCGATGCTGATGCTAATCGCCTACGATGTCGGCACCGAGACGCCCTCGGGGCGGCGCCGCCTGCGGCGCGTGGCGCGGGCTTGCCAGGACTTCGGCCAGCGTGTGCAGAAGTCTGTCTTCGAATGCGAGGTCGACCCGGCGCAGTGGGCGGCGCTGAAGACACGGTTGATCGCCGAGATCGATCCCGCACACGACAGCCTCCGCTTCTACCGGCTCGGCGCGGAGGGGCGCCGCCGCGTCGAGCATGTCGGCGCGCGACCGGCGCTCGACCTGGAAGGGCCGTTGGTGCTCTGATGGCGCCGGCCGCCGCTGATCTGCGATGAGAGGGGCCTCGTCGGTACCGTGCGCGAACCGGTAGCGGCCAAAGTCGTCTCCAGGGTTTCGCGCGCGTGTTAAAGCCAGCCGAGAGCATTGATTTTTCCCGGCGCGGTCAGTTGCCGATGGTCCGCAGTCCCGTCCCTCGCCCGGGTTCGCGCGGAGCCGCCGATTTGCCGCGTGCCGCCAACGTGTTTACGGACAGGGGGTCGCCCCCTCACGGGGGCGCGGATCGAAACATGAAGATCATGCGCTATCTGTTCGGCACCTTGCGGTCGCCCCCTCACGGGGGCGCGGATCGAAACTGGAGAGCGTACTGCGCGCGCTCTACCGGGGAGGTCGCCCCCTCACGGGGGCGCGGATCGAAACACGCCACGCAGGCTGTGTTCCGCGATCTGCCGGATGTCGCCCCCTCACGGGGGCGCGGATCGAAACAAGGCTCCGGTCTATTCCGGCGCGAGCTGGATGGTCGCCCCCTCACGGGGGCGCGGATCGAAACAGCCGCTCCGTGGCCGTCGCTAGGGCCTCGATCGGTCGCCCCCACACGGGGGCGCGGATCGAAAATTTTGGAATGCC
>JAEZCD010000158.1 GCA_023430145.1 Pseudomonadota bacterium | reverse complement strand
GCGCTGGACCGCAGACTGCTGGGCAATGACCCGGCGCCCGTGGCGATCGGCGTCTCGGGCGGCGGCGATTCCATGGCCCTGCTGCAGATCGCGTCGGACTGGGCGGCGCGCCGGGGCCGGCGCCGGGGGGCGGGTTCCGTCCGGGCCGTCATTCGGCGCGAGAGCGCCGGACGGCGAATGCCGGATAGGCTTCGCGTAGGCCGAAAAAATTCGCTCCGAGGCGGAGGGAATCATGCGCGCGGCCCTGATGCTGATGGCGCTGGCGCTGGCGGCCGGCTCGGCCGAGGCGGCGAGCAAGAGCGCCTGGGACGAGTGCGGGGCGAGCGATCCGGAGCGATCGATCGCCGGCTGCACGCAGGTCCTCGCCGATCGGCAGGAGAGTCGGCAGAACCGGGCCCTCGCGCACACCAATCGCGGCCTCGCGCGCCTGAACAGGGGCGACGTCGACCAGGCGATCGCCGACTTCGACGAGGCGATCCGGCTGCAGCCCAAGCAGGCCGACGCCTACAACAATCGCGGCAACGCCTATTCCCGCAAGCGCCAATGGTCGCGCGCGATCGCCGACTACGGCGCGGCGATCGACTTGGGGCCGAAATCGGCCCTCGCCCACTACAATCGGGGGCTGGCCTATCACACGGTCGGGGAGCTCGACCGGGCGATCGCCGACTTCGAGGAGGCGATCCGCCTCGACCCGAAGGATCCGGACGCCCACAACGAGCGCGGCCGCGCCCATCACGCCAAGGGCGAGTTCGACCGCGCCGTCGCCGACTACGGCGAGGCGATCCGGCGCGATCCGAGGCACATGATCGCCTACTTCAACCGCGGCCTCGCCCATCAGGCCGCGGGCGAACTCGACCGCGCCATCGCCGATTTCGGCGAGGCGGTCCGGCTCGCGCCCGAGAGCGCCGACATCTACGGCAATCGCGGCATCGCGCATGCGGCCAAGGGCGACCTCGACCGCGCCGTCGCCGACTACGACGAGGCGATCCGGCGCGATCCCGCCTATGCGGCGGCCTATGCGAACCGCGGACTCGCGCACGAGGCGAAGGGCGACACGGCCCGGGCCGCGGCCGACTTTCGCGCCGCCCTCGCGGCGCCGGCGAAGGACGACGAGGGTTCGGAGGCGCACAGGGCTGCCCGCAGTCGGCTGGAGAAGCTCGGCACGGCGGCGCAGGTCGTCGCCCCCGCAGAGGCGGCGCCGGAGCCGGAGAAGCGGACTGCGGCCGAAAAGCCGCCGCCGATCGCCCCCACGCACCGTCGCCTCGCTCTCGTGATCGGCAACGACGCCTACCAAAACCTGCCCCCGCTGCGGAAGGCCGTCGCCGACGCCCGCGCCTATGCCGAGCTTCTCGAGGAGCAGGGCTTCGACGTCCGGCTGCACACCGACCTCACGCGCGGCGACATGGAGGCCGCGGTCTCGGCCTTCGTCGAGCAGATCGCGCCCGGCGACATGGCGCTGTTCGCCTATTCCGGGCACGGCTGGAGCGACGGCGTGCAGAACTACATCGTCGGCGTCGACCTGCCGAAGACCGGCAGCCCGGACCTTCTGGCCCGCATGTCGCTGCCGCTGCGCAACGGCGTCACCGGCATTTTGGACGACCTCGACCGGCGCGGCGCCGGGCTGAAGGTGGCGATCATCGACGCCTGCCGCGACAACCCCTTCCAGTCGGCCGTCGCCGGCCGCAGCATCGGGCTCGGCCGCGGCCTCGCCCGTATCGACCCGCCGCGGGGGACCTTCGTGGTGTTCTCCGCCGGCACCGGGCAGGTCGCGCTCGACGCCCTGTCGTCCGGCGACCCGCATCCGAACAGCGTCTTCACCCGCGTTTTCATTCCGCTGCTGAAGGCCGGGCTGCCGCTGCAGGAGGCGACGCAGCGGGCACGGGTCGAGGTCGTGGCGCTCGCGCGAAAGGTGCCGCACGACCAGCAGCCCGCCTATTACGACGAGCTGCTCGGCGAGGTCTGCCTCGCGGGCGCCTGCGCGCCGGCGACCGCCACCCCTCCGGCGGTGGTCCCGCCTCCCATTCCTGCCGACGAGCAGGCCTGGGCCAGGATCGCCGGCACGGAGGATGCCGCCGTGCTCGACGCCTTCGCGGCGCTGTTCCCGCAGAGCGCCCGCCGCGCGGAGGCGGAGGCGAGGGCGAAGGCGCTGCGGGAGAAGCTGGCGGCGCTGACGCCGCCCGAAAAGCCGCCCGTGCCCGGCACGGAGGTGCCGCCGATGCCGGTCATCGGACAGCCGCGGCTCGTTCTCCATCACAACAGCACCCTCTTCGCCGCCGTCTTCACCCCCGATGGGCGCAACATCGTCACCGGCAGCCTCGATCAGGGCGCCGGCGTCTGGGACGCGGCCGACGGCCGCCTGCTGCGGCGGCTCGACGGTGTCGGTGCCGTCAGCTCCGTCGCCGTATCGCCCGATGGTCGGAGCATCGTCGCCGGAAGCTATGATGGCACGGCGAGCCTTTCGGACGCGGCGAGCGGTCGCCGTATCCGCATCCTCCGGGGGCACGCCGATGCCGTCAAAGCCGTCGCCGTGTCGCCCGACGGGCAGCGCATCGTGACCGGGAGCAGAGACAAGACGGCCGCCGTGTGGGATGCAGCGAGCGGCCGTCTGTTGCGAAAGCTGCCGCATGTCGCCGAGGTCGATGCCGTCGCGGTGTCTCCCGACGGCCGCTCCATCGCGACCGCGAGCTCCGATTTCGCGGCGACGATCTGGGACGCGGACAGCGGCCGCAGCCTGCATCGGCTGGAAGGGCACGCGAGCTGGGTCGGGGATGTCGTTTACCTCCCGGACGGACGCACCGTGTTGACGGGAAGCTCGGATGGAACAGTCGGGGTCTGGGATGTCGCGACGGGCCGCCGGCTGCGCAGTCTCGGCAGCCGAGACGCCACCGGTGTGCACGCGCTCACCATATCTCGCCTGACGGACGCTCCATCGTGACCGGGCATCTGGACCATTCGGTGAAGATCTGGGATGCGGCGGGTGGCCGGTTGCTGCAGGTCCTGGACGGCCATACCAAGCAGGTCAACTCGGTCGCCGTGTCGTCCGACGGGCGAAGCATCCTCACCGGCGGCGTGGACGGCACCATCAGGGTCTGGCCGGTCGGCGAGGATACGCCGACCGCCAGGCGCTGATCGCCATGGCGCATCCGGACAGGCTTCTCTTCCCTCTCCCATCGGGAGAGGGTGCCGCCGAAGGCGGCGGGTGAGGGGTTAGTTAGGGAGCTTCAGGACGAGCGCCGTACCCCCTCATCCGGCCGCTTCGCGGCCACCTTCTCCCCTTGGGAGAAGGAAGAGGCCTCTCGCCTACCCCTCCCACAGCCACGGGAACGTCCACGTCTCCGTCAGCGCGCGGTCGCCGGCGCGCAGGAAGGCGCGCAGGTCGGCGGGCTTGCCGGCCTCGGCCTGGAAGTCGATGCCGACGCGGAAACCGCCGATCTTCGGGTTCGGCACGAGGAACGTCTTGGTGATCTGCCCGCTCGAGGCCGAGGGGACGAGCGTCACCGCGCTCGGATCGGCGAGATAGTAGGGCAGCTCGCCACCGGCGAAGTCGATGATGAAGCGGCGCGAGCCGGGGGCGACCTGCTCGCTCGAGCCGAGGGCTGCGGCGCGCGTCTGGTAGGTGTTGATCGCCCGCCCGCCCGGATGCAGCCGCGCCTCCGAGGACAGCGCCCGCACCCGGTAGCCGAAGTTCAGCCGCTGGCCGGCCTCGATCGGGCCCTTCGGCACCCAGAAGGCGACGATGTTGTCGTTGGTCTCGTCCTCGGTCGGCAGCTCGACGAGCTCGACGCGGCCCTCGCCCCAGCCATTGTGGGGCTCCACCCAATAGCCCGGCCGCCGCTCGTAGGCGAGGTCGAGGTCCTGGTAGTGCTCGAACAGCCGGTCGCGCTGCAGGAGGCCCAAGCCGCGCACATTGCTGTCGAGGAACATCGCGCCGCCGGGCCGGATCGGGTTGCGCAGCGGCCGCCAGACCCATTCGCCGGTCGACAGGTGCACGAGCAGCCCGTCCGAATCATGCACCTCCGGGCGGAAATTGTCGAAGTGCCGGCGGTCGTTCTCGGCGTACTGGAACATGCTCGTCAGCGGCGCGATGCCGAGCTTGGCGATCGGCCTCCTGATGAACAGCGTGACGACGACGTCGAGAACCGTCTCGGCCTCGGGATAGATGACGAAGCGGTAGGCGCCGGTCAGCGAGGGCCCCTCGAGCAGCGCGTAGATGGTGGCCGAGCGGGCATTGCCGACCGGCATCTCGACCCAGAACTCCCGGAACACCGGGAATTCTTCGGGGTTCGGGCCGCCGGAATCGATCGCCACGCCGCGTGCCGAGATGCCGTAGCGCTGGTTGCGGCCGAGGAAGCGGAAATAGCTCGCGCCGAGGAAGGAGATCAGCTCGTCCGAGACGCGCGGATCGTTGAGCGGGTAGTGCAGGCGGAAGCCGGCGAAGCCGAGATCGACCGGCAAGGGCCGCGAGAACTTCGTCGCGCCGTAGTCGAACAGGCCGGGCGAATAGGGCACCGGCGTCGCGATGCCGTCGCGAACGATGTTGACCACCACCGGCCGCCGGAACAGGAAGCCGAGATGGAACATCTGCATCCGGAACGGGCTGCCGCCGGTGCCGAGCAGCGCCCGGTCGCCACGGAAGCGGATGTCGCGGAACTGGTCGAAGCTGAGGTTCTGCAGCTCCTCGGGGAGGGCGGGCGGCGCCGGATCATAGGGACGCTGCGCCCGTTCCTGGGCTCTTCGGACGACGTCGTCGTAGCCGAAGGGCTGCACCGGCGGCGGCCCGGCCGGCGGGGCGGGCGGCGGCGCCTGGGCGAGAGCCGGGCCGAGGGCGAACAAGGCCGTCGCCGAGGCGCCCATGACGAGCGCGGCGCGGCGCGACGGATGCGGACGCGAACGCTGGTGTGTCACACTGAACTCGAGAGCAGGCGGACCCTTCCCCTGCCGGGACTATCCACGGCGGCGGCTCGGGTGGCAAGGCGGCACCGAGCGGCCGGCCTTGCGGCATTTTTTCCGAAGGCCGCCGGCCGGCGCGCCGCGCTCGGTCGCGATGCGCCGGTCGCCCTGTCGGGCCGCCGCCGGCACCCCTCGCGGGCGAGGGCATCGGCGCGTCCCGCGCAGCAGGCCGCCGCTAACCTTGCAATGCCGGGGCCGCCACGCTAGATGCCGACCGGCGCCGCAATAGCTCAGCCGGTAGAGCACATCATTCGTAATGATGGGGTCGGGGGTTCGAATCCCTCTTGCGGCACCAACACTTAGCTCCAGATCGCTTCCCAGAAATGCGAGTTGGGAAGCACATGGGAAGCTCAGCGCCCATTTTCTGACCAAGCCTCTCCTACAAGCATCGAACCCTTCCCCCGCTTCCGGCGGCCACTTTGCGGGCCGCCGAGGGGGGCGAGTCCGGCTCCGCCCGGCGGCAGTCGCGCGACCTCAGCACGCGCCGTAGGCCCGCCGCGCATCGGCCGGCGTATGCGCGCGGAAACGGGAACGCCCGCCAGCCACGGTCTCTGCGTCAAGGCGGGGCTATCGATGCTCCGTCACCCGCCACCTACGTCGAGGACGAGGACCGGCGCCGAAGTCGACGACGACGGCGTGGAGATCGACGGCGAGTGACGGCGCGCCGGGACATCACGACTGTGCGCGAGTTGAGCGGAGGCGCCGGCGCGTCGAGAGCCGGAGCGCTCAGCCATCCGCCCTGTCGGCCACGTAGTCACGTGCACGGCCGAACTGTAGCGTTCATTGACGAGAACGCGGGCCGGTGGACGACCGGGGGCGAGCCGCTCCGCCACTTAGACTGCCGTCAAGCGGATGAGCCGGGAAGCTCTACACCACCTTAGGTCACGGGGCACGGGGAGCGGGACGAAGTGAGAAACTCGTGCACGCGTGCCATATCATCTCGGACCAGTCGTCCCCATGTTGGCCGTAACACCAACCAGCCCCGTCAAGGCGCGAGGCGTACTCGTCGCGCTCGGCGCATGCCTTCTGGGTTCCAGACGGCTGGCCGCCTCCACTCCTGCATACCCGCTCTGACTCGTGCCACCTTTCGATGAGAAGGTCCGTCGGCGACTGCGGCTCGGAGTGCGCCCCAATGAGCCGTCCCGGCGGATATCTGTACGGGCAATCCTCATAGAGGTCGGCGGCCGAGCTGCTGCGACAGGCGTTGGCAAGAGCCTCCTGTATTCTCTTCGTCCTGCGAGTGACTTCCCAATCGAGAGCTCTTATTTGGCAGGTATCGTCACAAGTCTCAACAAATTTGCCTACTGCAGGTTCGTAACGCATCTCAAATTCGCAGAGGTAATCGGCAAGACCGCACAACTCATAGTAATTTCGTTTTCTTACTATAAGATGGCTAGGCCCACCTTTCTTAGTGGACGGAATGATGTTGAAGACTGCGGGTACCTCTTGCTGTCGATAATTACCGCCAGGCTGCGAGAGAACCAGAGTTGTGGTGGGGCACGCCCATCCGTTCGTGGCAAACACGCCGAAGCCGCGCTCGCAAGCGAACTGACAATATTGGAAGAAAAAGTCGGGCCGATCATCGCCATTGATGTCCTGGCGTGTAACGACCTTCGGGTCGAACGTCAGCCGCCCCAAACCATGCTCCAGGCAACTGTGCTCCAAGCCGGCCAAAGCTTCGGCGGCACCCGGTGGCCACGCTCGCGAAAAATCGGTTCCGGTTGTCGCAGGCCTGGCGACCTCTTCCCCGAGGGCCGCGTTGGAGAGTAGCAGGGTAAACGCTAATCCTATGGCCCAACGCATGCGGAAGGCCTCGCCTCTTGTAGCGCCCTCTGGGGCCATATACGACACCGTCGACTAATCAGCGTCAATCAGCCGGCTCGATTGATAAGCCAAGTCGCCGAACTCGCGAGGGGGCCGCGCGTGTCGGATGCCGGGGAGCAGATCGCCGAGAATGGCGGAAAGAGACGCCTCACAACGGGTTAAGCATTTCCGAATCGTCGAGCGCTGAGCCGTTGACACGCTGACTCACTGGCCAGTGCTCC
Organism: Pseudomonadota bacterium; assembly: GCA_023430145.1. Classification (GTDB taxonomy): domain Bacteria; phylum Pseudomonadota; class Alphaproteobacteria; order Rhizobiales; family Methylopilaceae; genus JAEZCD01. Next base: position 11,805 of record JAEZCD010000158.1, on the reverse strand, counting down.
ATCGCTTCGGCGGGATAGGGTTGTAGGAGCACTCCCGCATCAGGGTCGAGCGACAGCCAGCGTTCGAAGTCCGCCGGCTTCAGGATAACCGGCATGCGCGGATGGATCGGCGCCAGCAGCTCGTTGGCCCTGGTCGTGATGATGGTGAAGGTCCGCAGCCATTGTTCGGTCGCCGGGTCCTTCCAGCCCTCCCAGAGGCCCGCGAACGCGAACAGGTGGCGGTCCTTCATGGCGATGGCGTGTGGCTGCTTGAAGCCCTTTTCGCCTGTCCACTCGTAGAAGGCGTCGGCCGGCACGAGGCATCTTCGCTTCTCGAAAGCCTGTCGAAACGAAGGGTTCGTGGCAACCGTCTCGGCGCGGGCATTGATGGTCTTCCAGCCAATTTTGCGATCCTTCGCCCAGTGCGGGACCAAGCCCCAGACGAGCAGGTCCAACGACCGCTCAGACGTCTCGGGGTGCTGGCGAACGACAGCGATTTCCTGACCGGGCGCCGCGTTGTAGCGCGGCTGCACGTTCGGTAGCGGGTTCCGCGTCAGGAACGAGAACTCGATCTCCGCCGCAGGACTTTTCTGGACGAAACGGCCACACATGGATTCGATCGGCTCCGTTCAGTCGCCTTCTTTCCGCAATCCCTTGCCAGGCTGCTCAGCGGGCGCAGATTGCGGGCCGTAGTTTCCGCGGTCGAACGCTCTCTTCGCTCCCTGGCTGATCGGCTCGTAGGGTTCGTTGCGGTCTCGCCCGTCACGAGACTCGCCCGTTTGTAGTCCCTGGCGCCCCCCTACTCGGCGAGGTCGCTGGTCCGATTGCTTTTCGTCTCGACTCACGTTTGCTCTCCTGCATTGAGAGGGGGTAACCGGACATCGCCGGCCGGCGTTCCTGTGTAGAGCGCTCGCACGGTGGCGTGGCGCAGCCCACCGGTGCCTTTCAGGTGCTTCACCCCGACGACGAGCTCCGGCTTCACCCATCGAGCACCACGCTCCCGCCGCAGCTCGGGGCAGGCCGGCTTCTCGATCTCGAGAGCCGCCATCTGCTCGGAAAGTCTCGTCCGATTCTCGGCCGTCAGCGAAATCATCGCTTTGCCCGCATAGGCGAGTTTCCCACCCTCGATGCGAGCGAGATGGGCGGCCGGCGGCCCCGACTTCTTCACCTCCGTTCCCAATAGGATGAAAGCGCCCTCATCGAAGCACTTCACCTTGAGCCAGTGCTGCGTTCGTCCGGATGCGTACCGGCTGTTGATCCGCTTAGAGATGATCCCCTCGAGTTCCATTCGGGCAGCCGCGGCGAAGAATGCCGCGCCATCGCCGTCAAACGTGTCCGAGAACTGGAGTACGGGCCCACGCCTATCCAGCATCCCCGCCAAGCGAGCCCGGCGCTCGCCAAGGGGTCGCCGCCGTAGATCCTCGCCGTCGAGATGCAAAAGGTCGAAGCCGAAGAACACGAGCGGCTGTCGTCGGTGGATCGCCCGGCGAAGCGCGCTGAAATCGGAGCGACCGTTGGCGTCGAGCACGACGGTTTCGCCGTCGATGATTGCCGAGCGGCAACTCAGCCCCGACGCGGCGGCGCATACGCTGGGGAAGTCGCCCGTCCAGTCGCGCCCTTGGCGAGACAGGGCCCGCGCCCGGCCCCCGTCTATAAGCAGCAAGGTGCGATAGCCGTCGTGCTTGATCTCGTGCACCCAGCCCGAGCCCATCGGCGGCTCGTCGACGAGCGTCGGAAGCATAGGCGGGACGAAGGCGATCGACATGGCGGACATCGCGCGAATCTGGGGGGTGGTTCGCGGAATGCGAGTCGACTTGTTGCGGCGCACCTCTGCGGCAAAGTCGACGCGCACTGGAAACGGGCAGCCTGAGGGAGTCGGGCGAGGGTAGGGCTGCCATACTCGCGGTCGTTGGTTGACGATGTTCGCTGTTTGTTCTTAATCGCGTGGTGCTGTGGGTGCCGCGCAATGCTCCGTCTTGTCCCTCTGGAAGCGGTCTGGCCCCATATGGCGAACGTCGTCGGCGTCGAGCACCATTTCCTCATTCGCTCGGGCGACCTCGACATTGGGCAGATCTACCGCGAAACGGGCGGGCCAAACGGCCCCCAATGGCTGTGGTTCCTGACCTGTCTGCACGTACTGCCCGACGATGGCGCAACGCAGGGATCGGAACGAACGAGGGAAGAGGCCATGACAGCAGCGGCGGGATGCTGGCGGACTTGGCTCGCCCGAGCGGGGCTGCGAGAAGTGAACTAGGCGTCCGACCCAGTTGGTCGCGGCGAGGCTTACATGCGTTCACGACCGTGAAGTCGCGGCAAGCGGTTCGATGCCACGAACATCTGGTCACCGCCACGGAGGTGACTCGACTCCTCGCCGGTCATCGGCAAAGTTGCCCAGATGACGGTCTGCACTTGGCAGATTTCAGTAACCCTCGGCATCGTCCTTGCCGCCGCCGCCTTGGCGTCGAGCGTTCGTGCGCATCCGGGCGGGCTCGCCGAGGGCTGCCACAACAATCGGAAGACTGGCGAGTATCGCTGCCACCGCGGCGCAGGGGCGCCGAGCAGGGCAAAACTGCCGGTGATGCCGCGTGTCGGTCCACGGCCGGTCGGCGTGCGTCCCTTCCGGAGTTGCAGCGATGCGCACGCCGCCGGCGTCGGGAATATCCGGGCGGATGATCCGCGATATGCGCGACGCCTCGATCGAGACAATGACGGAATCGCATGCGAGTGGTGACCGCCGGTGCCCTGCTGACACTCGCGGTCGCGATTGCTGCCGCCGAGCCGATCGGCGTCGCGCGCATCATCGACGGCGACACGCTCGAGCTGACATCGGGCGAGCGCATCCGGGTTCTCGACGTCGACACGCCGGAGTTGCACGGCGCGCGCTGCAACCGCGAGTTCGCACTGGCGATGCGAGCCAAGGAGCGGCTTGAGGAGTTGGTGGCGTCCGGGCGTCGCTTCTCGATCTCCCGACAAGGCCACGACCGCTACCGGCGCGTGCTCGCGGAGGTGTCGATCGGCGGCGAAGATGTCGCCGCCTTGTTGATCCGGGAGGGGCTTGCGCTACCGTACCGGCCCGGCCAGAGCCGGGAGCAGCCAGGGCCGTGGTGCGGCGAGCCGTGACGCGCTACCGTGCCACCGCGGTGCATTTGTCGCGAGTCTCGATATGAAGACCATAGTCGCCATTGCTATCCTCCTCGCCTTCTCAGGGTCTGCGCTCGCCACCTGCATCAGCGACGCGGATGGCAAAAAGCTTGCGGGTGCCGCCCGGACATCGTTCCTCGGTAAGTGCGAGCGGGACGCGACAGCGAGCTGCGACACACAGGCCGCTGAGAAGAAGCTGCACGGCGCCGCCAAGACGAGCTTCACGGGCAAATGCGTGAAAGACGCGGTGGGCAACTGAGCGGCCCGGTGCGGCTGCTCACGGGCGTTCTCGCCGCCCTGTGCGTCGGTCTCGCCGGCTGGACGGCTTGGCGAGGCGACACGACGTTTGTCGCGTTGCTCATAGCCAGCGCGGCGCTTGTTGGCGCGGCCTTCGGCCCCGGGCTGATCGATCCGCCGAAGATGCCCGCGGCGAACGACAACGATCCGCATTGGAGTTGATCGTTGGCCCGCATCACGATGCATGTCGTGCAGACGTTCGTCGAGACCGACGAGGGTCTCGTCGCCGAGGAGCCGATCGAATGCCAGTCGGCCGGCGAGGCACGCATGAAGGCGCAGCTCTGGGCCCCACGCAAGGCCGGCGTCATCGCCTGGTCGAAAAGCGGTGACCTCGACACCGGTAACTGGGAAGATGATCCGGTGGTCCTGTTCCGGACGGGAAAGACGGGCGATCCATGAAGCGGGACGAGGCCCGGGAAGCCATCCTCCGCGAATGGCTCGCGCTCTCACCCGGGGATCGGGCAACCGCGACGCACGCGAGGCTGTTCGCCATCAGCAAGGCCGGCGAGTATCGGTTCCGGTCGAACGAGGATCGAGCCGACGTGATCGAGGCCTGGCTGCTCGACCATGTCGGCAAGCCTCGCCGCGGTCGTGGCCCGCAGTAAGCCCTGGGGTTCCGCAGCCGACGCCGACGCGACCGTCCGCCGCTTGACTCCCTCCGCAGCTCCCGGAATCGGTCCGGACCATGTCGCCGTCCGCCGCCCATCTCGAAGCCCTCACCGCCGTAGGCTCCCGTCCCATGTCCCGCACCGAGATGATCGCCCACCTCCTCGCCGCCGGCGAAGTCGCGCGCGAGGCGGCGGCGCATGGACACCATCCCTTCGGAGCCGTCCTGGTTGGGCCCGACAGCCGCATCCTCATGCGCCAGGGCAATATCGACACGCTGCGTCACGCGGAGACCGAGCTCTGCCGGCGCGCCGCGGCGGCCTATCCGGCGGATTTCCTGTGGACCTGCACGCTGGTCTCGACCGGCGAGCCCTGTGCCATGTGCACCGGTGCGCTCTATTGGGCGAATATCGGTCGCTTGGTCTATGGTTTCGAGGAGGCGAAGCTCCTCGCAGAGACCGGCGACCACCCCGAGAACCCGACCATGAGCCTCGCGGCGCGGACGGTCCTCGACTCCGGCCAGAAGCCAATCGAGGTCCTTGGCCCCTTTCCTGAGATCGAGGACGAGCTCCTCGCCCCGCACCGGACCTTCTGGCGACGGTAACACCGGCGCCGTCCTTTCCCGCGCAGGCGCTCCGGAAGCTGGGAAGCCAGCGCGCGACCGGCATTGCCGAGAGTCTAGACGGAATGCCGCTTCTCGTGCGAGCGGAGGCCGCTGGCGGGCATTTCGTTTTCGCCGCCGTCACCGCTCCTCGGAACGCGCTAAGAGCCTGACCCAAAAGGGGTTGCGGCGAGGCTTGGAGGCTGATTCACCGCTTGTGGGGAAGCGGGGATGATTCTCGATGTGGACGCAGGAGCAGCGAGCTGATCACGAGCAGTCGGGAGCGGGCTTCCCGAGCGATCTGACGGATGCGGAATGGGCGCGGCTGGAGCCGCTGATTCCGGCCGCATCGCCGGGCGGGCGGCCGCGCAAGACCGACATGCGGGCGGCCATGGACGCGATCCTCTATCTGCTGCGGACCGGCTGCCCCTGGCGCTATCTGCCGCGCGACGGCTTCCCGCCCCGCTCGACCGTCTACAACATCTTTCGCAAGTTCCAGCGCGATGGAACCTGGGAGATGATCTGGGCGGAGCTTCACATGGCTCTGCGCGAGCGGCTCGGCCGCGAGGCCAGCCCGAGCGCCGCCGTGCTCGACAGCCAGACGATCAAGTCGGCTGAAAAGGGGCTCGAAAGACGACCGGGTGGGTTACGACGCCGGCAAGCGTGTGAAGGGCCGCAAGATCCACGCCCTGGTCGATACCGAGGGCCTGCCGATGCGGGTCGTCGTGCACTCGGCCGGACTGCAGGATTGCGACGGCGCAGCGCTCGTGCTGGCCCGCATCCGCGGCCGCTTTCCCTGGCTGCAACTCGTCTTTGCGGACGCCGGCTATGACGCCCGTCAGGTCAAGGCGGCGGTGGCGGCCGTGCCGGTCCTGCGCATGGAGATCATCCGCCGCAGCGACGACGTGAAGGGCTTCCGGGTGCAGCCACGGCGCTGGGTCGTCGAGCGCACCTTCTCCTGGATCGGTCGCAACCGTCGGCTCGCCAAGGACTACGAGGGCATCGTCGCGACGCTGGCCGCCCTGGTCACCCTCGCCGCGATCAGAATCGCCCTCCGACGCCTCGCCCGCATCTTTGAGTCAGGCTCTAAGCGCATCTCCTGCTTGGTCGGTGCACAATGGGGTTATGGTGTCGAGTTCTGGTCCGCGGTCTGCCAAGCCATCAAGGCGTCATTGAAGACTTTAGCCCCGAACGCCCCTTTTTCCAGTGTGAGGACCGCCCGGCGCTTGTTTTCGTAGAGTATCGGAATGTCGATCCACCCCCGATCGCGAAGGAGCGCCTCATTCACTGAGCGCTCCTGTCCCTGCTTAAGGCCGATTAGGAAGAAGCCACCCGTGACTCGCACCGAGAGCCCGGCAAGCGCCGCGCCCTGGCTCTGCTCCTCAGCCTTCATGATGAGGCCCGGCACGTTGGCGATGCCAGCATTGGCGAAGTTCGCCGGCAGCGCGAATTGGACCTCGATCGTGTGGCTCGCCGGCAGCGTCAAGTCGGTGTTGCGGCGGAACATCAGCGTGACGCGCAGATTGTGGGCCGGGATGATCACCTCGCCGCGCAGCGCCACCTCGAGCGGTTTGCCTTCACCTCCACTGACGGGTTCAGTTCGCCACAGAACAGTGCCTTGGAGCGAGATACCTTCTTGTGGCGTGGCTCCCTCATCGTAGAGGATAGCCCGCGTTTGGCTCCCAGGAGGCGGCCGCGCGGCCGGTACAGGCTTGGTTTGCGTTGCCCGAGCTATCTGAGCTAGGACGGATGTGGACAGGGTAGCAGGAGCATTTGGCCTTAGAGCGGCGAGCTTCTCTTTCGCTATTGGGGCAAAGGTTCCGCGTTCGCCGTACCTATCGAGATACGCGCGGTACAGCGATTCGGTAGCGGCCCTTTCGACGGAAGACCAGAAGGCGAGTTCAGCCGGAGCGGAGCCGGCGGGAGCGCTATTTAGGAAGACTTCACCGAGAAGCGAATCCGAGACTTCTGGAATCTGCTTCTGCTCCGTCGCCTCCGCGACATCAATGCGCACTCTCGTAAGCACCTGGCGGAGCTCAAGGCCGGGTTCGGCAAGGTGGCGCGCAAGCGCCTCGGTGAACGGGCTGTTCGCCGCGGTGCCGTCGGCGGCGACGAGGCCCGGCTGCGTGGCGAAGGCGACCAGCATTCCGGACACTCTCGGCATCGGCGCGAGGCCGCGCGACACCGCCGTCGAGCGGCTCCGCGGCACCGCCGCCCGGAGAGCATCGACTGCCGCATTGTCGCGGCAGGCGTCCAGCATGAGGATTTTGGCGCCGCGCGCCTGGGACAGGCTTTGCAGCACGTCGTCGAGCGGCACGAAGCGGTCGCGCAGATCGCGCTGCCGCTTCAGCTCAGCGTCGACCGGCATCAAAAAATTCTGGCCGAGGTCTTGGATGCCGTGGCCGGCGAAGTAAAATAGCGCAAGGTCCGCTGTCTCAGCCTTGGCGGCGAAGCGGTCGAGTGCATCGTACATGTGCTCGCGAGTGCCGTTTACGACGAGATCGACCGAAAAGCCAACTCGCTCGAGCACTCCGGCAACCAGTTTCGCGTCGGCCGGCGGGTTCGAAAGAGTCATGCGTGAGGTGGCGTAGGCGCCGTTCCCGACGACGAGCGCCACCCGAACATTTGTCCTGGCGCCCTGCACTAACCGTCGGGGGACGGATACGTCTGAAGGACTAGACGAAGCTGCCTCGGCGTCCGCCTCCGCCTTACTGGGGGCAGTCGTGCTCGAAGCGTCTAGGAGCGGTGCGGACGGCGGAAGCTCAGTCCGGCAATTGAGCACCCCCAGGGAATAGGAGCACGTCCGCCCGTCCAGGACAGGTTGAACTTGCTTGGGTGAATCGGACGGCGTTTGAGCGAGAGTGGCGCTCCCCAACAACGATAGAAGGATTCCAGTAGCGATGTAGCGCACTTCCGATCTCCGGGTCACGGTACCGGCCCCAAAGGTTCGCCTCGGACTCTAGCGTGAGAGTGATGGATTTTCGACTCCAGGCCAAACGACTCCATCCGCTGCTGGCGCACTGTATGCGCGGCCCATCTTCAGCAAAATCATCGGAGCCCGCGAACGCTGACCCCCGAGTCTTGATGGTGGAAATCTCAGCCGGCGAGACGATGGTCCGCCTGTCCTAGCGCCTCCGGTTGCGTCTCATTTGGCGCTGTAAAGCCGCCGGTAGATTCCAGCGCACCCAAGGAGCCGACGCGAAACTCACCGCCGTCGCGCTTACCTAACTCGATTGTTGAGCCAGTACGCGCCCGCGCGCGCGAAGATGGCCAGTAGCCTACCGAGCCGGCCAATACCGCATAGATCGACGAGAAATGACGGACGGAGCGACGCTCGCCCGCATTGATCGTTAAGCGAAATGCTAGACTAGCAACTTACAAGTTTTTCGAACTGGAGGGTAGGACGATGGCTAAGGCAAGGTGCGTAGCGACCCTAGGAAGGGCAAGGAAGCCAGCTTCCGGCTTTGCTCCATACCCTCCCGAGTACTCCGAAGCCTCAGGCAGCGTGACGTGCGGCAAGGAGAATTCCAGCGCGGACATAATCCCGTTCCCACGAGAGCGGCGGCCGGGACGCCAGGAGGTCTATTCGGACGCGCTGGCATGGGAAGTGTGCGACCGGATCGCCGAAGGGGGCATGAAGGGCTCGCTACGACAGGTCTGCCAAGCCGACGACATGCCGAGCCGATCGACGGTGCTTGCATGGCTGAGGACGAACGCGGAGTTCCGGCGGCGCTACGAGCTGGCGTGCTGGGTTCGCGATCATGACATCGCCGACGAGGTGGTCGAGATTGCCGACAAGACGACGCCCGCGACGCTGGCGCGGGACCGCTTGCAGATCGACGTCCGAAAATGGTGGCTCGCGAAGGTGGCACCGAGGAAGTATGACGCCGATCGCTTCGGCGAGGAGGCGGCGCCTGGCGCAGGCATCAGGCTGCAAGTGGATTGGGTGCGCTATGGCGAGGCAGTTGAGAGCCTAGCTGGCAGTGGTTCGATCCGCCGTCCTTGACGTGGCTGTCGCGCGGCCGGCATCCCTCCCATATGCTTTGCCGACGGCGATCGGCCGCCACCTTCGCTTCTGCTTACGAGCGCTCCGTGTCATAGTCCGGCCCGCGTCGCGTAAAAGCCGTCGCGCAGCTTTGATCGACATACGGACGGTCGGCCCACATGATGCCTTCCGGGTTGACCATGACCTCGCGCGCTCGCGAGACGGCCATGCCGCATAGCGCCTCGGTGACCGGCACCGCGGCCGCTGTTGGCGCGCCGATCAGCGCTACGCCGCCGCCGATCAACGAGACGAAGCGAAGGGACAAGACGCCGGCTGTGACATGTTAATCGGCACGCCGAGCAGCGCAGCTTGAGCGCCATGTCCGGCACCGGCACGTCGTCGGAGAGCGCATCGACGAGGATCCGGCCTCGCGCTGGCACTTCTCGCCGCCCGGCCGACGCGGCCGACCGGCTGCTCGACCTCGCCGAGGATGGCGAAGGTTCGATCCACGAACCTTCCGCCGACGCGAACAGGTGTATCCGCCCGCGAACGCCTTGGTGCCGATTCGGTCCTCGTCGAGGATAGGCGTTCACCACGGTGAAATCCCGTATGTTCGACGTGTCGAACAGGTTGGGCGTGCCTCCGCCCAGCACCCGCGGTGCCACCGACTTGACCTACTCCGACAGAGATTTTTCCCCGGGTACGTTTCCGTAATCAGGGCCACAGAGCGCCCCGGGTACGTTTCCGTAACTAGGGCTGGAGCTTTTTCGAGCCACGCCCCTCAGCGAGACCACAGGCTCCCTAGGTACGGATCCGTTACTCCCTTCTATATCTTGGCAGGGAGTGGGGGCGAGGGCATGCAACGCACGGCGCTCCTTATCCTTGTCGCGTCGGTCTTTCGTGATGCGCTCGACGACCTCCTTCGCCTGCTCGATCGACTTCATGGTCTTCCATCGGTGGGTCGCGGAAAGACAGTCGTTTTGGGGCAGCCACGTGACCCCGTATTCGGACGGCCGCTTGACAGAGCCGTAGGAGCGCCCCCCGGCGAACGTGACGTCGATCCAGCCGAGGCCGACGGCGACGGCGATGGCCTCGGGGATCGACGAGCGCCGAACCCCGCGGGCGGCAATCTCGTCGTAGGTGACGACGAGCGAGCCGTTGCGGGTTCCGCCTTGCTGGAGGTGCTCCGACATCATGGCTTCCAAGACCTTGCGCGCGGCGAGCGGCATCGCCTCCCACGCGGGGCTGTCAATCATCTCGCGCGTGAACCACACCCAGTTTTCACCGGGAGGCGGGCGACCCGCCTCCCTACGCTGGCGGTCGCCAACGCGGCCCGCCGTTCTGCGCCGCGTCCTCATGAAACACCACTTGGGGACGCGATCGGGAACTCGAGCGGAAGTTCGCCGTCGATGCCGATCGCCTCCATGACGCTCGTCACGCTCTCCGTCACGCTGGCCGTGACGGCCGTGACGATTAGCTCCTCGACGATGGCGTCGAACGGATTTGTGTAGACCGCGGTCGCAGGTTGCCGGCGGAAGAGCACGAGGCTCTCGTCAGTCCAAGCGAATTCGGGCTCGGTGCTCATGCCGCCCTCCGCACGAGCTTGGCGATCAACTCGCGCTCGCTCTCCTCGGCCGCCTTCAAGACCTTCAACTCGTCCTGCGGCAGATGCCGATTGATCACCTCCTCGACGAGGCCGCGCAGGCCGTTCGGGTCAATCGCGTCGAGCTCGACGGAGACGTCACCGAAGTTCTTCGCCCGGCTGTCGGTCGCCTTGGTCGGGCGGGTCGGTAGATCCCAGGCTGCGATTTGCTGCGGCGTCACCGCGACGCGCTCGAAGGCGATCGAGGCGTCGGGCGCTAGCTCGCGCAGCGTCTCCTCGATCTTCTCGCCGGCGTTGACGCCGGACGGGTCAAAGTCGCCGAAGTGATAGATGTGAGTGGGTACCTCCATCTCGTTGATGGCTTCGGCCGCGCTGTGCAGGAAGGACAGGCTGGCGTATCCGCGGGCGACCATCAGCGGCACGTCGTATAGGGCTGTCACCGGCATCACGACGCCGGACAGCGCGTCCTTCTCCAGCCACACCTCGACATAGGCGTCGGCATTGGCCCAAAGGGATTTCCGATAGATCCGTGCCGTCGCCTCGAGTGCGTCCTGGACGCCGTCGTAGGTTCGGGGCTTTCGCTGCCACCGTGTGTTGTCGGCGAGCCAGTTATACGGGAGCATCCCGGCCCGGCGCATCAGCACGAGGTCGTTCTGGACCTGCCGATAGCCGGCCTCGCTCTTCTCCGCGAGACCGCGGACAGTCGCCTGGTAGAACACCTGGCGCACCGTCATCGGCTTGCCGGCATCGACGACGTAGAGCAGTGCAAGCCTTCGGCCCGCAACCTGATCCTTCGTCGAACGGCGCCGCCGGGCGCTTATGGGACTAGCCCCATAAATTGCTCGGTCGTCGTCCGCGCCACCCAGGAGCGGATGGGCCGCGAGCATCTCGTCGAGGTCGGGGGTGTCGGTCACCACCTGCCACCGCCGATCTCGGCGAGCCGCTCCTCCAAGCCTCGGACGGCATGCTCGCGCAGACTTGCGAGCAGCGGGCCGCCGCGGTCAAGTCCCCGCGCCAGGTAGGCGCGGGGGCCGGTGTTGCTGTCGCGCCCCTGCTGTTGCAGGAAGGCGTCGGCGAAGCGGGCGCCCGTCGCCCGGGCCCAGTCGTGGAGTGCTGAGTTACTGTCCATGGCGCACCGCCTCCAGCACCGTCACCGGCGTCCTCAACCGATAGCGAACGTGGCCGCCGGCGTACGCGCCGCCGTGCCGCTCGGGCACAGACTCGATCCGGAGGCCGTGCTGCTTCTTCAGCCGGTGGACGTACCCCGACCATCGCGGACCGGGATGCGTCATCGGCGTGCATCCAGCCTCGCCGGCGTCGGCAAGGGCGTGAAGTGCCCAGGCCAGCCGACCGTGGAACCGCTGCGGCTGCTCGGCACCGCCGACGCGAACGAGAACTTCTATGACTTGCGCGCTCATCGCTTACCTCCCGTCGGGAAGACGTGGTCTGCGATGACGGCAGCAACCGCAGGGGCCAAACGGAACCGGCGCACCAAGAACATTTCCTGATGCAAACGGAGTGTGAGCGGTGTAAGCTCCGAGCTGCCACAGCTAGCAAGCATGGCATTCTTCGGAGCGCCGCCCGTGAGGGCGG
>JAEZCD010000016.1 GCA_023430145.1 Pseudomonadota bacterium | reverse complement strand
GGGCTTGGCCGGGAAATCCAGTCTTCTCTTCGGCCGCAACGGCGTGTTTGCCGGCACAAGCCCGGCAATGAGGAGGAGATGAGGTGGGATCTCAGCGAGTTTCGTCCGCCCGCGTGGGGGCCTAAGGCCGGACCGCGACGAGAGCTCTGGCGCGCGGGCCACAGCACCAATAAACCCACGAGCCTTGCGGGCCATTCCGCTTGCGGTGTGTCGTCGCGCTCGTGCACCAAGGGCGCCGACGCTGCCGAGCGCGCAGCGGATAGGCCCGGGGAACCCGCACGTTGATCGCCGTCGCCCGCACCGGCACAGCCGCCTTCGTCGCCGCCATCGGCCTCCTCGCTGCGTCCGCGACATCGGCGGCGCCCACGACCGGTGCATCGCCTGCTCGCGGCGACCGGCTTTCGGCGGCCGCCGGCGACCCAGCGGTCGAGACGATCACGGTCGAGGCGCGGGCGGCCAACACCTCGACGCTGACCCGGGTGCCCGTCACCCAGCGCTGATCGGCCGCCGGCTCGACAGCTCCGACGGAGGGCGGCCCGCCGAAGCCGGGCTAGTTGACCTTGGCCGGCAGGAACTCGAACGGCGTGGCCGGCGCGAACTCGCTCGCCGCGTTTCCCGCAAAAACCTTGCCGCCGACGAGCGTCAGCTTCTTCACCGGTGCGCCGGGCGAGAAGTCGAGGTCGGCGAGCCGGACCCAGAAAGTATTGGGGCTGGTCGCCGAATCGAAGAAATAGACCTTCTCCTTCTGATCGGCGGCGATCCGCCACAGCGTCGAGGCGATGTTCGGCTGGCCGGACGTCGTGATGCCGAGCGGGACGCTGACGGCGCGGATGACGCCGAGAACGCTCGCCACGGCCTGGTTGGCGAAGCTCTGGTTCGGAACGGCTTTGATGAGCGCCGGATCGGCCTTCGTAGGGATGGCGCCGATCAGGAACGAGGCGCGCGCGAACCGATCGGCGGCCCGGTTGGTGCCGGGCAGGAAGGTGAGGCCGCCGATCTCCTTCCAATAGGCGTTGAGCGCCAGCTGATCGTCGAAGCGCGGCGAATTGGTCATCACCTGGAACTGCTTGCCGTGATGGATCGCGAGCTTGCCGCCGATGTACTCGAAGATCGCCGAATCACCGGTCGGGTCGGAGATCGCCAGATGCAAGGTCGCCGGATGGCCGTTCGGCAGGGTCGGCGCGATGATCTGGAACGGCTCGGACCTCAATGCGTCGACGGCTTCGGCGACGGTGCCGAAATTGTCGAGCACGTATTGCGCCCAGGCGCTGATCGAGAGCGGCGGCCGCTTGCCGTCGGGCTCCCCGTAATCGGACTCCGCAAGATAAAGGAGATTGGCGACGAGTCCCGCCTCGTTCATGCCGTCGGCGGTTCCGACCTCGTAGCCCGATACGATCAGGCTGCCGTATCTCGACGTCCAGGCGATCGAGGTCGGCCCTGCGGCGCCGTCACGTTTCATGCCGCGCGGGAAAACCCACAGGTTGGAGAACATGTCCTCCATCCAGTCCATGGATCGCCCGGTGATGACGACATCTTCGCTGCCGATGAAAACGGCGCGCGTGCATGCCTCGGCGGCCGCGGAGCCGGCGAGCAGGGCCGTGCCGGCGAGCAGCGCGCCGAGCAGCGGGCGCAGCGAAGCTTGCATGGTGTCTCTCCTGAACCGGTACGATCGATCCTGGGACCATCGCCGCGACGCGCGGGCCGAGACAATAGGGCCTTGTCGAGCCGCCGTCAGGGGCAATTGCTCGACGATCGGGGCGCAGAAAGGCCGTCCGCGAGCCGACGGATCGCGCATGAGAAGGCGGCGGCCGAAAAGCGTGTCCGATGGCGTCGGCAACGCGCGGCACTCGGCCGCCGCCGAGGCGCTTCGCCCGAATTGCCCACCGGACGGCGCGCCGTCGTCCACAGCCGTTGGTCGAGGGTTGGCCTTCGGCCTCGGATCGTGCTAAAGGCGACTCGATGGCTCGACTTTGTCGGGACAGCGTGGAATTCTGGCGGCGCGATTCGAGCCGCGATTCGTAGAAGGAGGCAGGCGCAGGCAGGGAGCCGGGTTCGGGGGAACTCGGGTGAACGCAACACGGACGTCAGGGGGGTTTTGTGGAAACGAGCATCGACCGGGAAGCCGTGTGCCTCGGGGCAGCGGCACGAGCCATCTCTTCCACGTCGGGCGCCGCGGGGAGGCGCCCATGACGATGGTGCCCACCCATTCCAGCGTTGCAGTCACCGTCGCCGATGGCCCGATTGCCGCCGGCGCCCGAGCTTTCGCCAGCTTGCGCAACCTCTTCTCCTCGGGGCTCTCCCGGGTCGGCAGCGAAGCGGCGAGCCTCGCCGCCGACGAGGCCGGCGCCGTGCCGCGCCCGAACGGCCATGCGGAACGGGTGCTTCCGCGACCGCGTTCGGCAAATGGATCAAGCAAGCCCGCGCGGCATTCGAGCAGCCCGATGAAAGTCGCAGACGTGATGACCGCACGCCTCGTCCTCGTGCCGCCCGAGGCGACGGTGCAGGAAGCAGCCACCATGATGGCCGAGCACGACATCGGCGCGGTGCTGGTCGGCGCGCCGGAGGCGCTCGTCGGCGTATTGACCGACCGCGACGTCCTCTTGCGCGTCGTCGTCGACGGGCGTGACCCGAAGGCGGTGCGGGTCGCGGACGTGATGTCGAGCAGCATCTTCAGCTGTCGCGCGGAGGATTCCCTCGACGAGGCGTTCCGGGAAATGAGCGAGCGGCAGGTGCGCCGGCTGCCGGTTCTCGACGAAGATGGCCACGCCGTCGGCATCGTCGTCATGAGCGACCTCGCCACGCGGGGCGACCGCGGCAGGGCGCTCGACGAGCTGCGCGCGATTTCCGAGCCGCATCGCCGTGCAGCGGCGGCGGACACGGTCTCCGAGCCGAAGGGCCAAGCCGAGCAGTCGCCACCGCCCGAATGACGCTGCCGCAGGCGTTCGCGTTCGCCATCCTCATCGGGATGATGGCGCTCTTCATCTGGGGCCGCCTGCGGTACGATCTCGTCGCGCTGGTTGCGCTTTCGGCCTCGATCGCCACCGGCATCGTTCCCTACAAGGAGGCCTTCTCCGGCTTCAGCGACGACATCATCGTCATCATCGCCTCGGCGCTGCTCCTCAGCGCCGCGGTCGCCCGCTCCGGCGCCGTCGAGACGGTGCTGCGCTTCGCCGGACCGTACCTCACGACGACCAGCCGCCAGGTGTTGGCGCTGTCCGGCGCGGTGGCCGTCATGTCGGCCTTCGTCAAGAACATCGGCGCGCTCGCGATGCTGATGCCGGTCGCCTTCCAGGTCGCCCGGCGCAGCGGCACCTCGCCGTCGAGCCTACTCATGCCGATGGCCTTCGGCTCGCTGATCGGCGGCATCGTCACCCTCGTCGGCACCTCGCCGAACGTCATCGTCAGCCGGGTGCGCGAGGAGATCGTCGGCGAGCCATTCCGGATGTTCGATTTCACCCCGGTGGGAGCGGGGATCGCCGTCGCCGGGCTGATCTTTCTCAGCTTCGGCTGGCGCCTCCTGCCGCGCGGGCGCAAGGGCGCCGCCTCCGTCGACGCCGCCTTCAACATCGCCGGCTATACGGTGGAGGCGAGCATCCCGCCCGAATCGCCCTTCGTCGGCAAGACCGTCGGCGAGCTCGAGGCGCTCGGTGAGGGCGACGTTGCCGTCGGCACGATCATCCGCGAGCGCTTCCGCCGCTACACCCCGACCGTCCGCTGGACGCTGCAGGAGAACGACACGCTGCTGCTGCACGGCGAGGCCTCGGCGATCGACCGGGTCGTCGGCCAAGCGAAGCTGTCGCTGCCGGACGATGCCGCCGCCGAGCAGCCGGCGACGGACGAGCGCATCGTCGTCGAAGCGGTGGTGACGGGCGATTCGATCCTGCTCGAGGAGTCGCCGGCGCAGCTGCGGCTGCGCGAGCGCTTCGGCGTCGCCATCCTCGGCGTCAGCCGCAGCGGCGAGCGCATCTCGCGCCGCATCCGCTCGATGACCATGCAGCCGGGCGACCTCGTGGTTCTGCAGGGCTATGCGGCGCGCATGCCCGAGGCGATGGGTGAGCTGCGCTGCCTGCCGCTCGCCGAGCGGGAGATGCGGCTCGGTCAGTCTCGCCGCGGCTACCTGCCGGTCGTCATCCTGCTCGTCGCCGTGGCCCTCGTCGCCTTCGGCCTCGTGCCGATCGCCATCGCCTTCTTCGGCGCGGCGGTGGCGCTGCTGCTGTTCCGTGTGCTCTCGGTGCGGGAAGCCTACGAGATCGTCGAATGGCCGATCCTGATCCTGATCGGCGCCCTGATCCCGGTCAGCGAGGCGGTGCAGACGACCGGCGCCACCGATCTCATCGCCGCCTGGCTGTCGCTGGCGACGCAGCAGATGCCGGCGCTCGGCGCGCTGACGGTGGTGCTCGTCGCCGCCATGGCGGTGACGCCATTCCTCAACAACGCCGCCACCGTGCTCGTGATGGCGCCGATCGCGGCGAGCTTCGCCGCCAAGCTCGGCCTCAGCCCCGACCCGTTCCTGATGGCGGTGGCGATCGGCGCCGCGTGCGACTTCCTCACGCCGATCGGCCACCAGTCGAACACGCTCGTCATGGGCCCTGGAGGCTATCGCTTCGGCGACTATTGGCGCCTCGGCCTGCCCTTGTCGGCGATCGTCATCCTGATCGGCGTGCCGCTGATCTCGATCTTCTGGCCGCTCACGCAGCGTTGATCGAATCCGCTGCCCGATGACCGGTGCGGGTCCCGGCCGCGGCGGGAAGTCTTAACCTCGCTGCCGCAGATTGCGCGCGATGGCAGTTCGGGCACGGCTCCGTGATCGGATCGTGCGCGCTGTAGGTTCGCGGGGCCGCAAATTCTTGCTATCGCCTTCCGCAACTCATGATCGGCATCGTCGAGAGGCGCGGGCGTGGACACAATAGCAGCGGCGGGGTCGTCGGCGTCGTCCGCCGCCTGCGACCGCGCCGCCGCGCCGCCGCCGGATCCCGGTCCCGGCGAGGTGCTGCGCGAGAGGCTGGGCGAGATCGAGATCCTCGTCTACCGGAGCCTGGCGGCGGTCGAGCAGCCGTGGCGCGACTTCGAGCAGCGGGCGGACTGCACCGTCTTCCAGACCTTCGGCTATCTCGCGGCCTGGCAGCGCGACATCGGCGGCATCGAGGGCGCCGAGCCGCTGATCGTGCTCGGCCGGCGCGCCGACGGCACGCTGTCCTTCCTGTTTCCTTTCGCCCGCGATCGCAAATACCGCGTCCGCCGGCTGCGCTGGCTCGGGCAGGAGCTGGCCGACTTCACCGGCCCGCTGCTGGCGCCCGACTTCACCGAGCGCGGCGAGCTCGGCGGCTTCGTGCCGCTCTGGAAGCGGATCGTGCGCCTGCTCGGCAGCCGCGCCGACACGAGCTTCGACGTGGTCGATCTCAGGAAGATGCCGGACCATGTCGGCCGGCAGTTCAACCCGTTCTGCTATCTCGGTGTCGACATCCATCCGGCCGGCGCCCACTATGCCGAGCTCGGGCCGGACTGGGAGGGCTTCTACAAGGAGCGCCGCTCCTCGAGCACGCGCAGCCGCGACCGCAGCAAGGTCAAGCGCCTCGCGGGCGTGGGGGAGACGGTCTTCGTCACGCCCGATACGGATGCCGAGATCGTCCGCACCGTCGAGACGATGCTCGACCAGAAGGCGGCCTATTTCGCCCGTGCCGGCATCGCCGACGTGTTCGCGCGGCCCGGCTATCGGGCATTCTACCTCGATCTCGCGACCGACCCGCAGACCCGCGGCCTCGTGCATGTTGCGCGGCTCGACGTCGCCGGCGTCATCGCCGCGGCCAATCTCGGCTTCCAGTTCCGCGGCCGCTATTACTACGTGATCGCCAGCTACGCTCCCGGCGACCTGCAGCGATACGGCGCCGGTGCGATCCATCTGCGCGAGCTGATGAAACGGGCGATCGAGCAGGGCTGCACTGTGTTCGACTTCACCATCGGCGACGAGCCCTACAAGCTCGAATGGTGCAACGTCAGCATCAAGCTCTACGATCACCTCTCGCCGGCCCTGCCGATCGGCTGGCCAGCCGTCGCCGGCATGCGCGGCCTGTTGTCGGCGAAACGCTACATCAAGGGCGATCCGCGCCTCTGGGCGCTCGCGCAGAAGGTCCGCTCCTGGATGGCCGGCGGCACGGCGGCAGCCTCGCCCAAGGATCCGCAATAGTGGCCGTCGCGGCTGCAGAGACCGACGCCGAGCCGGCGGCGTTGGATCCCGACGATCTCCTCGGCCATGTGCTCGAGACCACGCGAACGCCCGGCGCAGCGTGGGACGAAGTGGCCTCCGGCTTCGCCGACGCCACCTTCGAGCAGACGGTGGCCTATCTGGCGCCGCGCTACACCGGCGACCGGCTTCTCGGCCTGCTGCTGCGCGACGGCGCCGGCGACGTCGTCGCCTGTGCGCTCGCCGTTCTCGTCGTGCTTCCCGTCGTCGGCGCCGGCCTCGCCTATGTGAAGTTCGGCCCCCTGTGGCGCCGCAGGGGATTGCCGGGATCCGCCGAGCGCCTCGTCGCCATCCTGCGGGCGATCCGGATGGAGATCTGCGGCCGCCGGCGCCTCGCGCTGCGCCTCGTGCCGCCCGCCGATCCGGATGCGGCCGCCATCTGGCCGGATGCTCTGCGCGAGGCCGGGTTCGCCGGGCCGGCCGCCATCGCCCATCCGGAGCGCTATTTCGTCGACCTGACGCTCGACGAGGCGACGCAGCGGGCGAGCCTCGCGGCCAAGTGGCGCGCCAACCTCGTCAAGGCCGAGGCCGCCGGGCTGGAGTTGCGGGAAGGCAGCCTCGGCGAAGATCTGCCGGTCTTCATGCGTCTCTTCGAGGGGATGCGGGCGCGCAAGGGCTTCGACGACACGCACCGCATCGCCACGGCGCCGGCGGTGCTGGCCGCGCTGCCGGCCGCGTTCCGGCCGCGCCTCTTTCTCGCCTCGGCCGCGGGCGAGCCGATCGCGGCGACCATCCTCGTCGGCAGCGGGGAGCGGATCTCGGTGCCCTACAGCGCCACGTCGGCCGACGCGGCACCCTTGCGGGCCGGCTATGCGCTGCGCTGGCATGTGATGAACGCCCTGCGCGGCTCCGGCGCCCGCTGGCTCGACCTCGGCGGCTGCGAGGGCGACCAGGGGCTGCGGCACTTCAAGGAGGGCAATGTCGGCAAGCGCGGGCGGGTGATCGACGTCCCCGGCGAGTTCTCCGCGGCCGGCTCCCATCTCAGCGAGCACACGGCGGCGGCGATTCTCGGCCTGCGCACACGGGCCGATTCCCCGATGCTCCGCCGTCTCTATCAGGAGCTGCGGCGGCGGGCCTGAGAAGCCC